>NZ_JAMYOZ010000001.1:0-526004 GCF_040320095.1 Mesorhizobium sp. M0800 | reverse complement strand
AGCGTTTCCCTGTGTTATTTGCTAAAAAAAAAACATAACGCCGGTTGGGGGGTCCCTTTAAACTATAACCCGCTAAAACGCCCCAACTGTAATCCCACAAACCCGCGGCGGCCCATCCCCGCCGCTCTTGTCTCTTGCATGGCGGAAGAACGCCTGCCTCAAGCCGCCTTTGCTTCTGCTTCATGGAGCGCGAAAGAGCGCCCGTCGGCGTCGAAAATATGCAGGTCGCCGGCGTCCGCCGTCAGCCGCAGCGTCGCTCCGCGCTTGACCTCGACATTGCCCGGCAGCTTGGTCACCAGCGGCAGGTCGGCGCGGCCGATGTCGACATAGACGAGCTGGACCTCGCCGAGCTGCTCGACATAGTCGACCGTCCCTTCGAACAAATAGTCGGCGCCCGTGGCAATCATCAGATCCTCCGGCCGCACCCCGAAGCTTACCGCAGCGCCTTTCGCCGAGGCAGGCGTTGTGATCGGCACCGTCGCCTTGCGGCCGCCGACATGGCTGACGACCGTCGGGTTGCCGGTCTTGTCGATCGTCGCCGGCAGGATGTTCATCGCCGGCGAGCCGATGAACTGGGCGACGAACAGATTGCCGGGCCGCTTGTAGAGCTCCATCGGCGTGCCGACCTGTTCGATATGGCCTTCCTTCAGCACTACGATGCGGTCGGCCAGCGTCATCGCTTCGACCTGGTCGTGGGTGACGTAGATCATCGTTGTGGCCGGCATCGATTCCTTGAGCTTGGCGATCTCGATGCGGGTGGCGACGCGCAGCGCCGCGTCGAGGTTGGATAGCGGTTCGTCGAACAGAAAAACCTTGGGATTGCGCACGATGGCGCGGCCGATGGCGACGCGCTGGCGCTGGCCGCCCGACATCGCCTTGGGCAGACGGTCGAGATATTTGGTCAGCTGCAGGATCTCGGCCGCCTGGCGCACCCGCTTGTCGATCTCGGCCTTGCTTTCCTTGCCGATCTTCATCGAGAAGGCCATGTTGTCGTAGACGGTCATGTGCGGATAGAGCGCATAGGACTGGAACACCATGGCGATGCCGCGCTTTGACGGCGGCACGTCGTTGACGATCTCGCCGTCGATCTTGAGCTCGCCCGAGGTGATCTCCTCCAGCCCGGCGATGCAGCGCAGCAAGGTCGACTTGCCGCAACCCGAGGGGCCGACGAAGACGATGAATTCGCCCGACTTTATGTCGAGGTCGACGCCGTGCAGAATGTTGAGATTGCCATATGATTTCCTCACTTGCCTTAGCGTGACATCGGCCATGGTACCCTCCAGTTCTTCCTTGAATTCAGTCGATACGCCCGAACCAGGCGCCGTAGCCGCCGAGGCGGATAGTGCCGGCGCTAGTCTGTCCCGAAAACCCGTGTCCCGGCAAGGGCTGCAATGAGCGGCCGCCAAGATCGACTTCGGCCGGCTTTGCTCCGAGATTGAAGGCGCAGACGATCTGCTCGTTGCCTTCACGGCGGGTGAAGGCGACGGTGTCGCCCTCGCTTTCGATGAACTCGATATCACCCTTGGCCAGTGCCGGATGGGCGCGGCGGAAAGCCAGGAAGCGCCGGTAGTGCTCGAGCAGCGAGCCGTCGTCGCCTTGCTGCACATTGACGGCTTGCGCAAGGTGCTTGCTGGGCACCGGCAGCCAGGGCTTTGCCGTCGAGAAGCCGCCATTGCGGGCAGCGCCGTCCCAAACCATCGGCGTACGGCAGCCGTCGCGTCCCTTGAATTCAGGCCAGAAGCGGATGCCGTATGGGTCCTGCAGATCCTCGAAGCTGAGCTCGGCCTCGCTGAGCCCGAGCTCCTCGCCCTGATAGATACAGACCGAGCCGCGCAACGACATCAGCAGCGCCGAGATGACCTTGAGGTAGGCGGTCGGGTCGGGCTCGCCGGCTGCCCAGCGCGAGGCGAGACGCATCACGTCATGGTTGGAGAAGGCCCAGCACGACCAGCCGTCGCTGGCCACCTTGCCGAAGGTTTCCAGCACCGAGCGTACCTTTGCCGCGCTGATCTTCTCCGGCGCCAGGAAGTCGAAGGAGTAACACATATGCACGCGCTTGCCGCCGGCCGTATAGGCCGCCACCACTTCCAGCCCACGCTGCGAATCGCCGACCTCGCCAACCGCGGCCGTCGCCGGGTATTCGTCGAGCAAGGCGCGGAAGCGTTCGAGGAAGCCGAGGTTTTCAGGCCGGCTCTTGTCGTAGAGATGGTCCTGGTAGTTGTAGGGGTTGACGGCCGGCGCCGTCTGGTCGTTGCGCTGCTCGGGCGGCAGCGGCGGATTGTCTTCCAGGCCTTGGCTGTGGAAATAGAAATTGATGGTATCGAGGCGGAAGCCGTCGACGCCGCGCTCCAGCCAGAAGCGGGTGACGTCGAGCAGCGCGTCCTGGACCGCGCGGCTGTGGAAATTGAGGTCGGGCTGCTCGGCCAAGAAATTATGCAGGTAATATTGCTGGCGGCTGGTGTCCCACTGCCAGGCGGAGCCGCCGAAGATCGACAGCCAGTTATTGGGTGGCGTGCCGTCCGGCTTGGCATCCGCCCAGACATACCAGTCGGCTTTTGGATTGCTCCGGCTCGAGCGGCTCTCCTTGAACCAGGGATGGATGTCGGCGGTGTGCGAGAGCACCTCGTCGATCATCACCTTGAGGCCAAGCCGATGCGCCTCTGCGGTCAGCGCGTCGAAGTCGGCCAGCGTGCCGAACATCGGATCGACATCGCAATAATCCGACACGTCGTAGCCAAAATCCTTCATCGGCGATTTGAAGAATGGCGAGATCCAGATGGCGTCGACACCGAGCGAGGCGATGTAGGCCAGCCGGCCGATCATGCCCCTGAGGTCGCCGATGCCGTCGCCGTTCGAATCCTGATAGCTGCGCGGGTAGATTTGGTAGATCACGGCACCTCGCCACCAGTCGCGATCTATAGCGAGATCTGGCTTCGGGGTGGCCTTCAAAGCGGATTGCATGATCTCAACCTCCTTTCACCGAGCCGGCAAGCAGCCCGCGGACGAAATAGCGCTGCAGCGAGAAGAACACGATCAGCGGCACGATGATGGTGACGAAGGCCGATGTCGTCAGGATCTCCCAGTCGCCGCCGCGCGAGCCGAGCAACGCATTGAGCTTGGCGGTCAGTACGATCTGGTCGCCCTCGGTACCGAGGAAAACCATCGCCACCAGCAGATCGTTCCACACCCAGAGAAACTGGAAGATGGCGAACGAGGCCAGCACCGGGAACGACAATGGCAGCACGATCTTGACGAAGATCTCGAAATCGCTGGCGCCGTCGATACGCGCCGACTCCATGATCTCGCGTGGCAGGCCGGCGATATAGCTCCTCAGAAGATAGATGGCGAAAGGCAGGCCGAAGCCGGTATGCGCCAGCCAGATGCCGAGATAGGTCTTCGACGGCACGCCGAAGAAGCTGCCGACGCCGTTATAGAGCTTCAACAGCGGGATCAGCGACATCTGCAGCGGCACGACCAGGAGGCCGATGATGACGGCGATGAGCAGGGCGCGGCCGGGAAAGCGCATCCAGGCCAGCGCGTAGGCGGCGAACGCGGCGATCAGGATAGGGATGACGGTCGCCGGAATGGTGACGGTCAGCGAGTTCATGAAGGAGCGGCCGATGCCTTCCGAAAACAGCACCGTGTCGTAATTGTCGGTGGTGAATTTCGGCGGCGCCGACGAGGCGTAGTAGACGCGCTGGCCGCGTTCGCTTTCGAAAGCCTTCGGCGAGGTCGTGACGAAACTGCCGTCGGCATTGAGCTGCAGGGTCACGCCGTCGCCGAGATCGGCTGTCGTGCCGGCGGGATATTGCGTCGGCGCGGCCGACTTGACGCCAAAGGCGCTGATGTTGCGGGCCGGGCCGTCGCCGAAGATATTGCCTTGCAGGACGAACTTGCCGTACTTCTCGACCTGCGCCGAGGCTGGCGGCAGCCGGCCGGCTTCCGTCTGGCTGGAACTGGTGAACGAGTTCCACCAGCCCGAAGCGATGATCTGATCCTTGTCGCGCAGCGACGAGACCAGAATGCCGAGCGTCGGGATCGTCCAGATCGCAACGAAGATGAAGACGGCGATATGGACGCCGAAACGGCTGACAAAGGACTTTCCGGTCGACGCGGCCATCTCAATGTCCTTCCGTCTCTTTGTTCGCCTGGCGGATGTTCCAGACCATGATCGGAATGACCGCTATCATGATGATGATGGCGATGGTGGCGCCGCGGCCGAAATCGCCGCCGCCGCGGAACATCCAGTCGAACATCAGATTGGCCAGCACCTGGCTGTTCCACTGGCCGTTGGTCATGGTCAGCACGATGTCGAAAACCTTCAGCACCAGGATGGTGATGGTGGTCCAGACCACGGCGATGGTGCCCCAGATCTGCGGCACCATGATCTTCCAGAAGATCTGGAAAGGGTTGGCGCCGTCGATGACGGCGGCTTCCAGCGTCTCTTCCGGAATGCCGCGCAAGGCCGACGACAGGATGACCATGGCAAAGCCGGTCTGGATCCAGATCAGGATGACCATCAGGAAGAAGTTGTTCCAGAACGGCAGCGAGATCCAGACCTGCGGCTGGCCGCCGAAATACTGGATGATGGCGTTGAGCAGACCGATCTGCGTCTGCCCGTCGCCGCGATATTCGTAGATGAATTTCCAGATGACGCTGGCGCCGACGAACGAGATCGCCAGCGGCAGGAAGATCAGGCTCTTGGCGATGGTGCCCCACCAGATCTTGTCGGTGAGCACGGCGATGATCAGCCCGAGGAAGGTGCAGGCGGCCGGCACCACCGCCAGCCAGATGATGTTGTTGAGGATCGAGTTGCGGAACTCGCGGTCGCCGAACGCCCATTGATAGTTGGCCACGCCGACGAAATGGGCGCCGCCGCGATCGAGGAACGACAGCCTCAGCGTCTCCACCACCGGGTAGATCAGGTAGATGGTGAGGATGATCATCGCCGGGCCGACGAAGAGCCAGGGTCGGATCACCCCCTGCCGGCGCAGATTGTTAATCGCCGCCTTGCCGGAAACGCCGCGTGCCGGAAAGATCGTGTCGAGTGCCTTGTTGGCGCCCCAGAAATAGGCGACGCAGCCGCCCACGCCGATGATAATGACGAATATCGCCGAAAAAATCTGAGCCGCCATGGGTCCCTCCCCCTGCGCACGGATCCGCCAGTCGAGAATGGCTTTGGCGACGGGATCATGCGCCGATTCAGTTGTCTGGAGCGCGACCAGCCGGAAAGCAGGTCACTGGGCGCGCGTCATGCCGGAATGCGTTGTACTCACGACAATCGACGCGACGCCAAGCACCGGGTAGGGTCCGGGCCGTTTGAGGCCCGGACCACATCACATTGGGAACTCAAGCCGGCCGCTTACTTGATCGCGTCCCAGCTTTTCTGGATGTCAGTGGCGACGTCCTGGGCGGACTTGCCGCCGACCAGGTCGATCATGCCGGTCCAGAACGCACCGGCGCCGATCTTGCCCGGCATCAGGTCGGACCCGTCGAAGCGGAAGGTCGAGGCGTTGGCCAGGATCTCGCCCTGCTTCTTCAGCGCGTCGCTAGCATAGGCGTCCTTGTTGACCGACTTGAACGGCGTCACGAAGCCGCCCTGTGCCATCCAGATCTCATGAGCGAGCGGCAGCTTCAGGAATTCGATGAACGCGCGGGCACTCTTGCTATCTTTGGTGATCATGGCCAGCGTGCCGGCGCCGAGCACCGGAGTGCCGAGCTCGGGCTTGGAGGCGTAGGGCGGGTAATAGAAGAAGTCGGCATCCTCGCCGATCTTGGTGCCTTGCGGGAAGAAGGTCGGGATGAACGATGCCTGGTGGTGCAGATAGCATTTCGGCGGCACCGAGAAGAGGCCCTTCGGGCTGTCACGGAAATCGGTCGCCGCAACCGCCTTGGCGCCGCCCTCGACCATCTTGTCGTCGGTCGCGATCTTGCCGAAAATGTCGATGGCGTTGACCACTGCCGGATCGTTGAACGGAATTTCGTTCTTCACCCATTTGTCGTAGGTCTCGGGCGTCTGGGTGCGCAGCATGATGTCTTCGACCCAGTCGGTCGCCGGCCAGCCGGTGGCGCCGCCCGAACCAAGCCCGATGCACCATGGCGTGCCGCCGTCGGCGATGATCTTCTTTTCGAGCTCGGCAAGCTCTTCCTGCGTCTTCGGCACCTTGTAGCCCGCTTCCTCGAAATTGTCCGGCGAGTACCAGACCAGCGACTTCACGTCGGCCTTATACGGAAAGGCGAAGAAGCCGGGCTTGCCGTCCTTGTCCTTGAACGTGCCGAGGTCGACCCAGGATTGGCCGGCGCCGTAATTGTCCTTGACCCAGTTGGCCGTGTCGTCGCCGAGCGGCGTCAAAAGCCCCTTCGATGCCAGATCCTGGATCAGGCCCGGCTGCGGCAGCACGGCAATGTTGGGCGGGCTGCCGGCCTGCGTGTCGATGACTATCTGCTGCTCGTAATTCTCCGACGAGGAGTACTTGATCTCGGCGCCGGTGGCTTCGGAGAAGTAATCGAGGACGGTGCGGATAAGCCCTTCGTCCTCGCCGCGCCACGGCCCGAAGATCGTCAGCGTCTCGCCCTTGAGGTCGACCTTCTTGAGCTCCTCGTAGTTGGCCCAGTTGAAACGGGGATCTTCGCCCGGCTTGAACTTCAGTTCGGCTTGCGCCGGCATGGCGAGCGCAAGCGTGGCAAACGCAGCGCCCAGCAGAAGCATTTTCTTCATCGGTATTCCCTCCCAGTGGTGACAAACACCGAACGAAACCTCCATTCCGTCCGCCGGCGCTGCAGGACTGTGACTCAGTCGGAAAGGAACTGCAACCTTTCGTAGAGTCTTCCAAAGCGCTTTGGTGATTTTGATCTCGCCACTGAATTGGTCCGGAGTCAAGAGAAAGCCAAATTAATCGATTTAATTTCTGCGGTCGAGTGCCGGCGAAAGTGCGCTGCAGCACAGTTTCTGGCGGTGCAGCAGCAAATTCGGCTTCAAACCGGTCCGAACCGTGCGTATGGTCAGTGCGCTCGGCAACGCGGTTCGTAGCGGCTAGCTCGATTCAGATTAAAAGCGCTTTGAGGTTGGAGGCCTCCGGTGAACCTCAAGCAGCTCTCCCACATGCTGGCGCTTTCGCAGACTACGGTGAGCCGCGCATTGAACGGCTACCCGGAAGTCAACGAGGAAACGCGCCGGCGGGTGGTCGATGCCGCCAAGCGTCACGGCTATCGCCCCAATCCGAGCGCCCGCCGGCTGGCGACCGGCAAGACCGGCATGATCGGCTATGTGCTGCCGACGGGGACGACCGTCGACATCGACCCGCATTTCGTCGAGTTCCTGTCCGGCCTCGGCGACTATGCGCGTTCGCACGAGCTCGACCTGGTGCTGTCACCGGCCGATGCCGACGACCAGGAGACGACCTACCGCCGCATTGTCGCCAACCGGCAGGTCGACGCGGTCTATATCTCGTCGCCGAGGCCGGCCGACCGGCGGGTGGCACTCGTCAACACGCTCGGCATTCCCTTCATCGTCCATGGCCGCAGCGAAGGCTTCGATTTCGACTATCCGTTCACCGACATCGACAATGAGGGCGCCTTCCACGAGGCGGCGCGGCTACTTGTCCAGCTCGGTCATAGGCGTCTGGCGCTGATCAATGGCGACGATCGCGAGACCTTCGCTATCCATCGCGAGCGCGGCGTGCGCCGCGCGCTTGCGGCGAGCGGCCTGGTGCTTCGTGATCAGCATGTCTGTTCCCTCACCATGACCGAGGAGAACGGCTACCGCGCCGCCCGGCGCTTGCTGGAACAAAGCGACGCGCCGACGGCGATCGCCTGCTCCAGCCTGATCATGGCGCTCGGCGTGGTGCGCGCGGTGCGCGATCTCGGCCTGACCATTCCGGGCGACCTGTCGCTGATCGCCCATGACGACGTCTTTCCCTGGCTGAAGCCGGAAAATTTTTCGGTGCCATTGTCGACGACGCGTTCGTCGATCCGCCTCGCCGGCGCGCGCATCGCCGAACGGTTGGCGGCGCGGATTTCCGGCCTGGAGGAGGGCGCTCGCGGCGAAGTCTGGCCGGTCGACCTGGTGGTCAGGGGATCGGTCGCCGGCGCGCCGGCCTAGAGGTAATCACTCTGAACGGCCGAGGTCGACTCTTGGCGGCTGTTGGCCAGCACCAGCGGGTGCGTCCTGGTCTCAGGCCGCGGATTTGAGGTGATCGATGAAGGCGCGCAGCTTCGGCAGGACTTGGCGCTTGCCGGGATGATAAAGGAAGACACCCGGCGTCGTCGTGGCGACGCTGTCCAGCACCGACTGGAGTTTTCCTTCGGCTATCAGACCTTCGGCGAGTGGTCGCGGCGTCTGCGCCAGCCCGACGCCCCGCATCGCAGCCCCGACCAACGTCGAATAGTCGTGCGCGATCAGCGGGCCTGAGACGACCGCTTCGATCGCGCCGTTGCCGTCGATGAACGACCAGGGCGCGATGCTGCCATTCGAGCGGCGCAAGCGTAAGCAGGCGTGGTGGCGCAAGTCGTCGACACGCTCGGGACGGCCGTGGCGCTCAAGATAGTCAGGGCTGCCGACGACCACGAACGAGAACGGCGCTGTCAGCCGCACCGCGACCATGTCGGCGGCGATGAGCTGGCCGAGGCGGATGCCGGCATCGAACCCACCGGTCGCGAGATCGACCATCTGGTCGCTCACGGCGATCTCCAGTTCGATCTCAGGATAGGCTTGGCAGAACGACGCGAGCACCGGCTCCAACATCAACGGCACGATGGCGCGGGGCACAGACAGGCGCAGCAGACCGGTCGGCCGCTGGCCGATATCGCGGGCGGCCTCGCCGGCCGCGACAAGCTCTTCGAACGCCGGGCCGGCACGGTCGAGGAACCGCTGGCCAGGCTCGGTTAAACCAACGCTCCGCGTCGTGCGGACGAACAGCGCCGTGCCCAGACGGGCTTCCAGCGCGCGCACCGCTTGGCTCACGGCGGATGGCGTCACGCCGAGATCGGCGGCGGCACGGCGGAAGTTACGGCGCCTGGCGACGGCCAGGAACGCCTCGACGCCCTCCAGCGCACCATGTCGGACTGTGTAGTTCTGCTTCATAGGTTGTTGTGATTACACCGGATAGTCGAATTGCGGTAGCGGGCTTAAAGCCGCGTGAATCAACTGTTGAGGAAGCCAAATGTCCACGGAAATGGTATTCCAAACCCACCTTGTTCTCGGCTACGTCGCGTGGCTGCTTTGCTTCGGCGCGTACGGTTTGCCGTGGCTCAGGTCGATGGACCGGGTCGCGGCGCAACGCGCTATCGCTACGCTGCACAGCTTCCGCTTCTTCGGGCTCGTCTTCATGGTTCCAGGTGTCGTAAGCCCCAATCTGCCCACCGACTTCGCCGTATTCGCCGCCTACGGCGATTTCGCGACTGGCGTGCTGGCCATGCTGGCGCTGCTCACGGTGAGGATACGCCCGCTCTTCTGGCCGTTGGTCGTCGCCTTCAATGTCGTAGGGACGGTCGACCTCATTGTCGACTATTACCACGCCATTCAGATCGGCCTTCCTGCACGCGCAGGCGAAATTGGCGCCACCTACGCGATCCCGATCATCTACGTACCGCTGCTGATGATAACGCACGTCGCCGCATTCTATTTTCTGGTACGTCCTCGGCAAAACGCGACTTGAGCGGGCTATTCATTCGCCGCCTCGGCCGCCTTGGTGTCCAGCAGGCCAAAGCCGAAATCATTGTCCCGCCCCTTCGCGCCGAGATCCCTTGCGGTGACGGCAAGTGCTTTCTCGACCCAGTCAGCCGAACGGTCGGGTGCGGCATGCAACAGGTTGGCGACGGCGCCGGTCACGATCGCTGCGGCGAAGGACGTCCCGGTCACCACGTCCGAGCCGGCGCCGCTCGGCGCCACCATCTCGACGCCGGGAGCGGAGATGAAGACGTAGGCGCCGCGATTGGCCTGCTGCATCAGCCCGTCCTTGGCATCGGTGGCCGTCACCGCGATCACGCCGTCGAAGGCGGCCGGATAACCATAGGGCGCCTTCGGTCCGTTATTGCCGGCGGCCGCAACCAGCACGATGTCGAGCGCACGCGCATTGCGGCAGGCGATGCCGAGCAGGTCGTTCTTCGGGCCGACGAAGCTCATATTGATGATGCGGACGTCCTGGTCCGCCGCCCAGTCGAGCGCCGAAAGGATGACGTCCATGGTCGACTTGCCGCCCTCGAAGGCGCGGGCGTGATAGATCCTGGCGCCCGGCGCCATGCCTTTGAACGCGCCGTTACCGGCGATCAATCCGTCGACCGAAGTGCCGTGGTCGCGCGCCTTGATCGGCACGTCGGGCATGGCATCGAACTGCCCGGCGATGACGCCGGAGAGCGCCGGATTGCCGTCATCGATGCCGGTGTCGATGACGCCGACGCGCACATTCTCGCCGCTGGCCTCGTTGGCGTCGAGCGCAATGCGCTCGAACGCATAATTGACGATGCTGGCCGCCTGCTGCAGCGAATAGACATGGTTGGCCTCACGCCGCAAAGTACGGCCGTCGGCGGCAAGTTGCGCCAGTACGACGCCGACCGGGCGGCCGTCGGGAATGCCGAAGCGCACCAGTGTGTTGCCGAGCAGCCGCGACTGCCGCTGCGAGCGTATCTCGAGGCCGAACGAAGCCGCGATCTGCTGGACCGCGCCGGCATCGCCATTGACCGTGACCAGCACCTCGTCGGGCACGAAATCGCCGATCACGGCGCGCGGCGGCTCGGTTGCCACAAGATCGGTGGGTGCTACGACCGGACCGCCCGGCGCGGCAGCCTGTATTGCCGGCGCGACGGCGGGTGGGGTTGCAGTATTGCCAGGAGGTATAGGCGCCTCGGTGACTACGGCAGGATTGGGGAACAGGTCGACAATCAAGCCCGGAAGAAACAACGCGCCCGTTATTCCAGGAGCCGGCGCTTTGCCACCATCCTTCACGGCGCCGCCATCCTTGGCGCAGTCGGCGTTGGCCGCATTTCCCCGGTTCAGGCAGTCGATCTCAGCCTGGGTGAGGTTCGGGTCATTGGTCTGCGCCATTGCGGACGCGGCGAAGATTGTCATCGCTGCCGTCAATCGAATGACCGCCTTAGCCGCCATCAGCCGGTTTCCTTCCCTCCAGCGCAGCTTCGGTGAAAGGCTGGGCGGCAATAAGGCCAAGCAGCTTCTGATAGTCGGCGGCGGTCTTGGCCGGAACGCCGACGCGGAAGACGCCGTCGGCGGTCGGCCCGCCGGCGATCTTCAACTGGTTCTGGTCGAGAAAAGCGATGATGTCGGACAGCTTCGCATCCGGTTTGAACTTCACAAGGGCAAACGGCATTTTGGCCAGATCGTCCTCCGATCCGGCAATCTCGAAATCGCCACCTCTGTTGCCGGTCTGCACAAAGGATTGCGCGACGACCAGGGCCAGCAGCACCGCGGCCGCGGCCCAGGCGACGCCGGCAGGCACCGCCATGAAGCGGCTCCAGGCCTGCGCCAGCCAGGACGATGCCGCAGGCGCGCGGGACGGGACGGCCTCGGCGTCGAGCGCCTTGGCAAAGCGGCTGAGCGCATCGGCCGGCGGGCGGATTGCCTCGTTTGCGGCAGCGGTGCCGGAGAATTCGGCCTCGGCCTCGCCTAGTGCGGCCATCGCCGCCGGATCGCTCGCCAGCCATTCCTCGATGGCTTCGAGCTCGGTGCCCTCCAGCGAGCCGTTCAGATAAAACGGCAGCAGCATTTCCATTTCGTCGCGGCGTGACATCTTTTCAGCGGCGCTCATGGCCACCCCCTGTCGTAACCGGCGGCCTTGAGGGCTTCGCCGAGTTTCTTGCGGGCGTAGAACATCCTGGTCTTGACCGTTGCGACCGGGATGCCGAGTACCTCGCCGATCTCGCTCACCGATTGCCCGTGATAATAGGCAAGGTCGATCACCGTGCGGTGCTCTTCCGGCATGGCATCGATAAAGCGTCGCAAGGCGGCGGCCTTGTCTTCCTTCATCGTCACGACTTCAGGCGTGTCGGCGCCGTCGGCGACCTGGGCCGCGTCATCGTCGTCGATCCAGTCTTCCTTCTTCTTGCGCAGCAGGGACAGCGCCTTGAAGCGGGCAATGCCGAGCAGCCATGTCGAGACCTCCGAGCGCCCCTCGAAGGCCGGTGCCTGCCGCCAGAGTTCGAGGAACACCTCGTTCGCGATATCGTCGGCCATCAGTTCCGATCCCGTCTGGCGTGCTACGAAGCGGTAGACCCGCGCGTGGTGGCGCATGAACAGGAGCCGCACGGCGGCACGGTCGCCCTTCGCGACCCGCTCGACAAGCGCGCGATCGGTCTCCGCGGCCGTCATCGCCGGTCGAGCCGCCTGGCTCCTGCCTGCTCTGTCGCTGATCGGCCCAAAAAGGTTCACCGCATCCGCCCGTATATTTGCGGAGGCTAACTGAAGAGCGGGAGCGTTGCCAGAGGGAGAAGAGGGCGCGCGCTCAACTCAGGAACGGCTCGGCCTTCATCGTCGCCGGCACCGGCACGCCGAGGCGCGCAAGCACCGTCGGCGCGAGCTGCAGCTGATCGAGCAGCGTATTGGCTTCCGGACCCTCGCCGGATCCGAAGTAGTAAAGTGCGAAATCCTGCATCTCCTCGTCGTGGCCGCCATGATGGCCGCGATCGGTCTGGCCATGATCGGCGGTGACGATCACCTCGTAGCCGGCTTCCCGCCAGCGCGGCAGAAAGCCGGCGAGCATGGCGTCCATTGCATAGACGGCATGATCCATCTCGTGGCAGTCATGGCCGAAGCGGTGGCCCATCGAGTCCAGAGTACAGCTGTGCAGGATGCCGTAGTCGATGCCGTAGCGCCTGGTCAGCATGGTCAACGTCGCGAACAGGTCGACGTCGCTCGGCGTCATCTGGTTCCTGGCATTGTAGCCGGTCATGGTGTGGAACCGGCCATGGCTGATCGGCCTGCCCGGCTGGTCGAACTCCATGTCCTCGACCAGGTCGAACGGATAGGCCCGGAAGAATTCGGACCAGTAGGAGTGGGTGACCGCACCGGTCTTGCCGCCGGCCCTGCTGACTTCGGAAAAGATGTCCGGCTGTTCGACGCGAAACCGGTTCTCGTTCGACAGGATACCGTGCACTTGGGGCGGCACGCCGGTGTGGATCGAGGCATAGCAGGATGCCGAGGTCGACGGCAGCACGGAGCGCATTTTCCATACGCGGGCTTCGCCTGATTGCACCCAGCCTTCGAGATTGCCCATCAGCCGTCGCCAGTTCCGGTAAGGCACGCCGTCGAGGATGATGAGCAATAGTTTTGTGTCGAGCGCCAAGGGCGCCTCCATGCGGCTTAAATCGGAAAAGTCAGGGCGGGCCTGCCGTTCAATCCACACCCGGACAGGATCGTCGGGCGCAAAGGGCGGCCCGCTAGTTCCCCGCGCTGGCCATGCGCCGTCCCGTGATCGCTTTCTCTAGCCAGCCGATCTCCATTTCTGGCACCGACGATAGCAAAAGATCGGTGTAGGCATCGAAGGGTGGCGTCAGCACGGTGCTCTTGGCGCCGTAGCGCACCACTTCGCCGCGATACATCACGGCGATTGAATCGGCGATCGACTTGACCGTGGCCAGGTCGTGGGTGATGAACAGATAGGCGACGTTTTCCTCTTTCTGCAGCCCGAGGAGCAGCTCCAGTATGCCGTGGGCGACCAGCGGATCGAGCGCCGAGGTCACCTCGTCGCAGATGATCAGCTTCGGCTTTGCGGCGAGCGAGCGGGCGATGCAGACGCGCTGCTTCTGGCCGCCCGAAAGCTCGGCCGGATAGCGGTCGACATAGCCTTTGCCCATTTCGATCTTGTCGAGCAGTTCCGCGACACGGGCGTCACGTTGCCTTCCGCGCAGACCGAAATAGAATTCCAGCGGCCGGCCGATGATGGTGCCGACCGTCTGGCGCGGGTTCATCGCCACGTCGGCCATCTGATAGATCATCTGCAGTTGGCGAAGATCCTCCTTCGGCCGGTCGGCAAGCCGGTTGGCGAGCGGCCGTCCGTCGAAGGTGACGGTGCCTTGTTCGGGCGGCAAGAGGCCGGTGATGGCGCGCGCCAGTGTCGATTTGCCGGAGCCGGACTCGCCGACCACCGCCAGCGTCTGGCCGGGGAAAATATCGACCGAGACGTTCTTCAGCACCTTGATGTGACTGCGGCCATAGGCGGCGGTGATGTTCTTGACCGACAGGAACGGGCTCGTGCCAGGCTTCTGCTCCTGGTGTTCGATCTCATGCACCGAAACCAGCGCGTTGGTGTATTCCTGGCGCGGCTCCTTGATGATCTGGCGGGTGCCGCCCCATTCGACCAGCCGGCCGTGGCGCAGCACCATGATCTCGTCCGAGACCTGGGCGACGACGGCAAGGTCGTGAGTGATGTAGAGCGCCGCGACATGCGTGTCGCGGATGGCATCCTTGATCGCCGCCAAGACGTCGATCTGGGTCGTCACGTCGAGCGCCGTGGTCGGCTCGTCGAAGACGATCAGGTCGGGTTCCGAGCACAGCGCCATTGCCGTCATCACGCGCTGCAGCTGACCGCCCGAGACCTGGTGGGGGAAGCGCTCGCCGATGCTTTCGGGGTTCGGCAGGCTGAGCTTCTTGAACAGCGCCACGGCGCGCTTTTCGGCTTCGGCCCGCGTCGCCGTGCCGTGCAGGAGTGCTGCCTCGACCACCTGGTCCATCAGCCTGTGCGCCGGATTGAAGGCGGCTGCCGCCGATTGCGCGACATAGCAGACCTCGCGGCCGCGCAATTTGCGAAACCCTTCGTTGCCGCCCTTCAGGATGTCGCGGCCATTGAGGATGACCTCGCCGCCGGTGATGCGCACGCCACCGCGGCCGTAGCCCATCGACGACAGGCCGATGGTCGATTTGCCGGCGCCGGACTCGCCGATCAGGCCAAGCACCTTGCCCTTCTCGAGCGTCAGCGAGACGTCGTGCACCAGCACGATGTTCTTCGGCGCCTCACCCGGCGGATATACCGTGGCCTCGATGCGCAGATTGCGGATGTCGAGCAGCACGCCGGACTTCGGTTGCCCGGGCTTCGGTTGCCCGGGCTTCGGTTGCTTGTCAGCCATTACCCGCGTCCTCCCTTCAGGCTTGTCGTGCGGTTTAGCACCCAGTCGGCGACCAGATTGACGGAAATCGCCAGTGCGGCAATCGCCGCCGCCGGAATGAGGGCGGCGGCTATGCCGAAGACGATGCCGTCCTTGTTTTCCTTGACCATGCCGCCCCAATCGGCGCTAGGCGGCTGCACGCCAAGGCCGAGGAAGGAGAGCGTCGACAGGAACAGTACGGCATAGATGAAACGCAGGCCGAGTTCTGAAACCAGCGGCGACAGCGCATTGGGCAGGATCTCGCGGAAGATGATCCAACCGCTGCCTTCGCCGCGCAGCTTGGCCGCCTCGACATAATCCATGACGTTGATGTCGACAGCGACCGCCCTCGACAGGCGGTAGACGCGGGTCGAATCCAGAACGCCCATGACCAAGATCAGCGTCACCAGATTGGATGGCAGCACCGACAGCACGACAAGGGCCATGATCAATGTCGGGATCGACATCAGGAGATCGACGAGACGCGACAGAAGCGTGTCGAACCAGCCGCCGAACACCGCGGCCGAGAAGCCGAGGATGGCACCGAGCGAGAACGACAGCGCCGTCGCCAGCACCGCGATGAACAGGGTGATGCGGGCGCCGTAAATCATGCGCGACAACAGATCACGGCCGAGATTGTCGGTGCCCAGCCAATGCGTCGCCGACATTGGTTCCCAGACATCGCCGATGATCTCGCCATTGCCATGCGGCGCGATCCATGGCGCGAAGATCGCCGCCAGCACGAACAATGCCGTCAGCACTAGCCCGATCAGCGCCGGGATGGGGATGCGTTTTATGACGAGCATACCCGCCCCCTCATTTCGGATGTCTGAGGCGCGGGTTGGCGACGATCGCCGCTATGTCCGCGATGATGTTCAGGCTGATGTAAACGGCGGCAAAGATCAGCCCCACCGCCTGCACCACCGGCACGTCGCGCTTGGTGACGTGGTCGACGAGATACTGCCCCATGCCGGGATAGACGAAGATCACTTCGACGACGACAACGCCGACGATCAGGTAGGCGAGGTTGAGCATGACGACGTTGATGATAGGTGCAATCGCATTGGGAAAGGCATGCCTGCGAATGACGGCGAAGGCCGACAGCCCCTTGAGCTCCGCCGTCTCGACATAGGCAGACTGCATGACGTTGAGGATCGCGGCGCGCGTCATGCGCATCATATGGGCGAGCACCACCAGGGTCAGCGCCGCCGCCGGCAGCGTGATCGCCAGAATGCGTTCGCCGAAAGGCATTCCGTCATAGACGGTCGAGATGCCCGGGAAGATCTGGTACTTCACGGCGAAGAAATAGACGAGCACATAACCGATGAAGAATTCGGGAAAGGACGTCGAGGCGAGCGCCAATCCGGAAATCAGTTTGTCGACCCAGCCATTGCGGTAGCGCACTGCGATCAGGCCGAGGATGATCGCCAGTGGCACCGCCACGATCGCCGCCCAGAAGGCGAGGAACAACGTATTCCACAGTCGCCCCTTGATCGAGGTCGCAATATCTTGCCCGCTCGACATCGCCGTGCCGAGATTGCCGGTGAGCACGCCGCCGAGCCAGCGGAAATAGCGGATATAGGCCGGATCGTTGAGACCGAGCTGCTCGCGCAGATTGGCGAGCGACTGCGGGGTCGCCGACTGTCCGAGGATAGCTTGCGCGACGTCGCCGGGCAGGATCTGGGTGCCGGCGAAGATCAGGACCGAAACGGCCAACAGCAGCAGAATGCCCAGCGCGATGCGCTGGGCCACAAGTTTCACGATGGGTGAGGACATATCCGCAAGGCCGGGCTCAGGCTTCGAGCCAGCACTTTGCCAGAGCGTATCCGTTCATCAGCTCCTGATGCGGATCGTCGACCCAGCCGGCAACCTTGGCGCCCGTCGCGTCGATGAACTGGTTGAACATCGGCAGGATGAGGCCGCCCTCGTCGCGAACGAGCATCGCCATGTCGCGATACATCGCCTTGCGCTTGGTGTTGTCGAGCTCGGCGCGTGCCGCCAGCACCATCTTGTCGAAATCCGGACGCAGGAAACGCGTATCGTTCCAGTCGGCCGTCGACAGGTAGGCGGTCGAATACATCTGGTCCTGCGTCGAGCGTCCGCCCCAGTAGGACGCGCAGAAGGGCTGCTTGTTCCAGACTTCGTTCCAGTAGCCGTCGCCCGGCTCGCGCTTGATCTCCAGCGTGATGCCGGCCTTGGCCGCGCTCTGCTGATAGAGCTGCGCGGCGTCGACAGCGCCCGGGAAGGCGACGTCCGATGTTCTGAGCAAGATTGAGCCGTCATGGCCCGACTTCTTGAAGTGGAACTTTGCCTTGTCGGGATCGTATTTGCGCTGCTCGATATCATCGGAAAACAGCGGGTATGCCGCATTGATCGGGAAGTCGTTGCCGAGCGAGCCGTAGCCTCTGAGGATCTTGTCGAGCATCTCCTCGCGGTCGATCGCCAGCTTCAGCGCCATACGCAGATCGTTATTGTCGAATGGCGCGGTGTTGCAGTGCATGATGAAGACGTAGTGGCCAGGGCCGGCATGGTTGCGGATGGTGACGCCGGGTAGACGCTTGATCAGGTCGACGATCTTCGGCTCGACGCGGTTGATCATGTTGACCTGTCCGCCCTGCAGGGCGGCCGTCCGCGCCGTGGCATCGTTAATGACGATGACCTCGACCTGGTCGGCATGGCCCATCTTGTCGCCCTGCCAGTAGTTGGCGAAACGCTCGCCGCCATGACGCACGCCAGGCTCGTTGGTAGTGACCTTGTAAGGCCCGGCCGAGATGCCGGCGTCGGCCTTGTCCTTGCCGCCGTTCGGCTGGATGATCAGGTGGTAGTCGCTGAGCAGATAAGGAAGGTCGGCATTGGCCTCCTTCAGCGTCAGAACGACTTCCTTGCCGCTGACCTTGATGCTCTCGATGCCCTTCATGTAACCGAGTGCGCCGGACTTCGACTTTTCGTCCGAATGACGTTCGAGCGTGGCGGCCACGTCCTCGGCGGTCACCGTCTTGCCATTGTGGAATTCGACGCCGTCACGGATTTTCAGCGTCCAGGTCTTGGCGTCGTCCGACGAGCCGATCTCCTCGGCGATGCGGTTCTCGAGAGTGCCTTCCGGGGAAAGCTCGACGATCAGTTCGCCCCACATCTTGCCGAAGGCGAACGGCACCTGGGTCAGGAACAGGGCCGGATCGAGGCTGTCGGCCGAAGAGCCGCCGACCAGGCCGGCCTTCAGCGTGCCGCCCTTGACCGGGCCTGCGGCACGCGCCGCGTTTGAAAGCAGCGAGTTGGCGAAGGTTGCGGTGACACCGAGCGCTGCCGCCCGGCCGAGAAAATCGCGACGGCTCAGCTTGCCGGACGCAACGCGCCGGCTGAGAAATTCCAGTTCGTTTGACATGTTGAGTTCCTCACTCTGTTGGTCCGACCTTATGGTCGTTTTTCTCATTTCGATCGGGAGAATAATGACCGTAAGGGAAAGCGGTAAGCAAGACCGAATGCGACATGCCGTGGCGTAAATCGTGCGTCGCAATTGGACCAATCGCTATAAGCGCTCAAAGCAGTGCGCGCGGGATTTTCTCCTCGAAGTTGCGCTCGAAGACGAGTTTCTCGCCTTCGTAGGCTTCGATTCTGGCGCTAACCACGAAGCTTTGCGCGTCGGACCGCATTTCGGCGAAGGTTTCGGTGCGCACCGACCATCCATTTCGCGACAGCGTCTGGGTCCAATGCGTCTTGCCCGAGGCTGACAGCGGATTGTCGGGATGGATCGCCCATGCCTCTCTGGCGATGCTGCCATTAGCGAGGCCATGCTCCAGGTCGCGCACCTCACCGAAATCGTCGACGATGGAAAGCGTAATCATTCCGGTCTTTTCGTCGCGATCGACATGACGCTCGGAATTGGCGGGCCGAAGCGTCTCCGTTGCCCAGGGCGCAGCACCTTCGGGAGCGGGGAAGGTGACCTCGTCGCCTGTCGCCGGCGGGCGTACCGGCAGCATCAATGTCGCGGCCGACAATTCGAGCCGGACCGGCTCCGGCGACGGCCAGATTATCGGCCAATAGGCGTTCGAAACGGCAACGCGCAAGCGATGGCCGGCCGGCACGCGATAGGCGCATTGGTCGAGCACCACCCGGGCGCTGACGGTTTCGCCGGGCACCAGCGCTTCGGGAAATTCGTGCGAGTTGCGATGCGTCAGGTTGAGCACGCCGTACGAGATCAGCTCCGATGCCCCGTCCGGATGGACGTCGCACAGCCGAACCGCGATGTTCGCCTGGCGCCGGTCCGACGAGACCCTGACCACAACTTCGGGAGCACCGACAACGTCGACCGTTTCGGTCAGCACCGGCTGGTCGAAGCACACCGACAGCGCATCGTCGGGGCGCTGGTCACCCGGCATTTCCGGGCCGAAGGTGAAGGGGAAATATTCGCCGCCGGCGAGGCCGCAGCTTTGCGGCGAAGCGACGATAGCTTGGTTGCCTTCAGCGATAAGCTCAACCTCTTGCGTCTTGATGTTGGGTGACGGCCATTCCGATTCAGCGACCCAGTGGCCCGGCCGCTCGGGATGCCAGCGCGCCGGACGCACGCTGTCCATGACATAGGCGCGGTAGGCGGGGTCGGCCTCGACGCCGGTGTCGATGTCCTTCAGCCAGCGGTCCCACCAGCGCAAGGCCTCCTGCAGGAAGCCGATGCGCGGTTCGGGCGCGGCGTAATGCGGGTATTTGTGGATCCACGGGCCGACGATGCCCTTGACCGGCGCCTCGATATTGACGGCGAGATGGGAAATCGTATTGCGATAGCCATCATGCCAGCCGCCGATCGACAGCACCGCGGCATGGATGGCGGAATAGTCCTCGCAGATCGAGCCGCGCTTCCAATAGGCATCGCGATGCTGGTGCTTCAGCCACAGCGGTGCCAGGAAGGGCTGGTTCTCCAGCCTGGTCAGCCACAGGTCGCGCCATCTTTTGTCGCCGGCCAGCAACGGATCCGGCGGCCTTGACGAATAGGACAGCATGGTCGAGGCCCAGCCGAAATTCTCGATCAGCAGGCAGCCGCCCTTGTAGTGGATGTCGTCGGCATAGCGGTCGACCGTCGAACAGAGACTGATGACCGCCTTCAGCGCCGGCGGCTGCTTAGACGCCACCTGCAGGCAGTTGAAGCCGCCCCACGAAATGCCCATCATGCCGACATTGCCGTTGCACCAGGGCTGGTCCGCCGCCCAGGCGATGACGTCGCAAGCGTCCTGCAATTCCTGCTCGGAATATTCGTCGTCCATCAGCCCTTCGGAATCGCCATTGCCGCGCATGTCGACGCGGATCGAGGCGTAGCCGTGGCCGGCAAAATAGGGATGCGTCAGCTGATCACGATAGATCGTGCCGTCGCGCTTGCGATAGGGCAGGTGTTCGAGGATTGCCGGCACTGGATCGTCGGCAGCATCGGCCGGCATCCACACCCGCGCCGACAGCCGGCAGCCGTCCGGCATGATGATCCCCATATCCGGAAATTCGACGATCTTTCGTGGGAATTCAGTGACGATTTTCATGCGGGGCATAACGCCCCGCAGCGAGGCGACTTTCAATCGCTATTCGCGACTGGAGCAGCAAATTATGCGACGTGTCAGAGAGGCCGCGCGGCTACCGCAACTCGTCCACCAACTCCGGGTGTTTTTCCAACAGCGTCATCAGCTGAATGGTTGGGCCACTCGGCTCGATCAGACCCCGTTCGTATTTGTCGAAAGCGTTCTCGCCGACCTTGAACAGGGATCCTGCCTCGCGCTGCGACAGTTTGAGCTTTGTGCGCACGCGACGGATGGTGGCCGGTGCCGGAACGCCGTCGATCTTTTCTTTGAGGATGCGGAGCGCTGCATCGACGACGGTCATGTCGTCTCCGACATGCACGCCCTCACTTCCCGAAGAGGGATAATAACCCGGCAGGTCGACGATCATGCTCTCGCCCTTGTAAGTCACAGTGAACGGACGCACCCCACGCGTCAGCGTTTCTCCTGTTTCGGGGGAGGTCATGCTATTCGTTCCATTATTTTCTTTCATCGCCATAGTCACTTTTCCTTGAACGACATGACTGTGAATTCGGTCACGACGTCCGCCTGAAATTTCACGTAGAGAACCAGGTCGCGTGCTGGCACGTAATAGACATCTTGCCAGACACGATGGTCGGCGAACGTCGTCATCGACTTTACAAACATCTTCCGCGTGATGCTGCCGATCACCTCGACAATACCGGCGCGATCAAAGCCCAGCCCAATGGCATCCCGCAGGGCGGACGTCGTGATTGCCAGCGTGTCGACAGAACCCAACTCGGCCTTGATTGCATCAAGATCGTAAGTGGGTCTGCGTTTCTCCATAACGCAATATGCCACCATAAAGGTGGCAATTCAAGCCATTGAACTTTGCGGCATTCAATTCAGCGGAATGTCGTTCTCGTCCTTGCCGGCCTGATAGGCGCCGGACAATTCGTCATAGCGCGCCGATATTGTGTGGATGCGCGCTTCCAGCCGACCGCGCTCGGGGTCGGGCAGCGAGCGCACCAATTTGCGGATCGAAAAGCTCTTCCAATAGGCATTCTCGGCATTGTAGCCGCCGGGATCGAGGGTGAAGACCTCTTTCAGGATCTTCAAATCGTGCGGGATGTCGAAGCTGTCGCGCGAGTCCTCGTGGCTGAACAGATAGAAGAAATTGTCGAAGCCGGTCCAGGTGATCGCCGACAGGCAGAGCGAGCAAGGTTCGTGCGTGGCAAGAAAGATCGCGTCCTTGGTATCGACGCGCTCGGCCTTGGGCATTTCGTAGAAGCGCTTCAGGCAGTGCACCTCGCCATG
This sequence comes from Mesorhizobium sp. M0800, assembly GCF_040320095.1. NCBI lineage: Bacteria > Pseudomonadati > Pseudomonadota > Alphaproteobacteria > Hyphomicrobiales > Phyllobacteriaceae > Mesorhizobium > Mesorhizobium sp. M0800. Next base: position 504,105 of record NZ_JAMYOZ010000001.1, on the reverse strand, counting down.
CCAGAGCGGGTTTTCCGTCTCGTTGTTGGTTTCGGCAAGCACCAGCGAACGGTCGTCCTTGCGCAGGATCGCCGCGCCGAACAACTTGTTGCCATGCGCGACGCCCTCGGCCGTCTTCGGCACGATGTCGTGCTCTATGACATCGAGCAGGCGGTCGATCAGCGAAATGTCGGTCATCACCGGCTCCCATCGGGAAGATGTATCTCGTAGGCGTGCGAGAAATGGCACTCTTCGAGATTGGAGCCGTCGCCGCCACGGTCGACGACCAGGAAGTCCTGCGGCTCGCCGATCGGCGTCAGCACACCGTGCCACAGATTGCGCGGATAGTTGACGCCTTGGCCGGGCGCGGTGACGAACGCATGCGGTTCGCCCGGGCCTTCCTCGCCATCATGGCAGACGACGACCAGGAACGGCCGTGGTGACAGCGGGATGAAGGCCTGGCTGCCAAACGGATGGCGCTCCACCATGGTAAGCTTCAACGGCAGCTCATAGGGCATGCCACGCACCATCGAGATCAGCACGCGCGCATTCGGCCCTCGTGCTTCCGCGGTGGCGAGGTCATGGTAGCGCTCGGCCTTGCCGCCATTGATCGGATAATGGTTGTCGCCGCCCATATCGATGACATCGCCGAATTCGGCGAAATTCTCGCGGGTCAGCGGCCGCGCGACGATGCGGGTCATGGTGTAGGTCTCGCGACGCCGGCGCTGCCAAGCTTGGCGTGGCGGTTGACGTCCTTGTAGAGGAGATAGCGGAATTTGCCTGGCCCGCCGGCATAACAAGCCTGCGGGCAGAAGGCGCGCAGCCACATATAATCGCCAGCCTCGACCTCGACCCAGTCCTGGTTGAGACGATAGACCGCCTTGCCCTCCAGCACATAGAGCCCGTGCTCCATGACATGCGTCTCGGCGAAAGGAATGACCGCGCCCGGCTCGAGCGTGACGATGGTGACATGCATGTCGTGGCGCATGTCGGCCGGATCGACGAAGCGCGTGGTCGCCCATCGGCCTTCGGTACCCGGCATCGGCGTCGGCGCGATGTCCTGTTCGTTGACGAAGAACGCTTGCGGCGGCTCGATGCCGTCGACTGCATCATAAGTCTTGCGGATCCAGTGGAAGCGGACGGCGGCGCCGCTTTCATTGTGCACCGTCCACCCACTCGCCGGCGGCAGGAAGGCAAAGCCGCCCGGCCTTAAGCTATGTTTCTTGCCGGCAAGCGAAACGCTTAGCTCGCCTTCGACCACGAACATCGCACCTTCGGCGGCGGCGTCAAGCTCAGGGTGGTCGCTGCCGCCGCCAGGCGCGAGCTCGACGATATATTGCGAAAACGTCTCGGCAAAACCCGACAGCGGCCGCGACAGCACCCAGACGCGTGTCCCATCCCAGAACGGCAGGGCGCTGGTGACGATGTCCTGCATCACGCCTTTGGGGATGACGGCATAGGCCTGTGTGAACACAGCGCGGCCGGTCAGCAATTCGCTCTGGCCGGGATGTCCGCCCTGCGGCGCATAATAGGTTCGCTCGGCCATTTTCATCATATCCATAAATTCAAGCCTGTTGCGGAAGCCAGGGCCTATCGCGGCAGCCAAAGCCTATTGCGGAAGCATGTCCTTGAGACGAAGCAGCGCGATGCGCTCGACCTGTCTGCAGGCGGTTTCGAATTCGACATCGTGGCTGTTGCCAATACGCGCTTCGAACTCGGCCAGGATCTCCCCCTTGGTCTTGCCTTTCACCGCAATAATGAAGGGGAAACCGAAACTGGTGACGTAGGCGGCATTGAGTTTTGCGAACAGCTCGCGCTCCTTGTCGGTCAGCGCGTCGAGGCCGGCCGAAGCCTGTTCCCTCGACGATTCCGCCGTCAGCCGCTTGGCCTGCGCCAGTTTTCCGGCAAGGTCGGGGTGGGCATTGATCACGGAAAGCCGCTCGGCCTCGCTTGCCGCGCGAAAGACGCGGCAGAGCGCATTGTGCAGGCCGCCGGCACTGTCATGCGCCGGGCCGAGCTCCAGCTCATAAGCGCGCTCGGCAATCCACGGCGAATGCTCGAACACGCCGCCAAATGTATGGACGAAGGCCTCGAATTCCATTTTCGACGGGCGCAGCGCCGGCAACCGGAACGGATGCGTCTCCTGCCAATGTTTTGCGATGTCGATGCGCCGTGCCAGCCAGACCTTGTCGTGTGATTTGACGTAGTCGATGAAGCGCTTCAGTGCCGCGACGCGGCCCGGCCGGCCGACGAGGCGGCAGTGCAGGCCGATGTTCATCATGCGCGGCCGTCCTGCCTTGCCCTCGGCATAGAGCGTATCGAAACTATCCCTGAGATAGGCAAAGAACTGGTCGCCCGAGTTGAAGCCTTGCGGCGTGGCAAAGCGCATGTCGTTGGCGTCGAGCGTATAGGGGATGACCAGCTGCGGCTTCGCCGACCCGTCCGGTGCCACATGCTCGAACCAGTAGGGCAGTTCGTCGTCATAGGTGTCCGACACATAGTCGAAGCCGCCCTCTTCCGCCGCCAGCCGCACCGTGTTGATCGAGGTGCGCCCGGTGTACCAGCCGGTCGGCCGCGCGCCTGTGACCTCATAATGCAGCCGGATCGCCGCTTCCATGTCGCGGCGCTCGTCTTCTGGCGCATGGTCGCGGTAGTCGATCCATTTCAGCCCGTGCGAGGCGATCTCCCAGCCGGCCTCCTGCATCGCCGCAACCTGATCGGGCGAACGCGCCAGGGCCGTGGCGACGCCGTAGCAGGTGACCGGCACTTGCGCCGCGCTGAACAGGCGCAGCAATCGCCAGAAGCCGGAACGGGCGCCGTATTCGTAGATCGATTCCATGTTCCAGTGGCGCTGGCCGGGCCAGGGCGCGGCGCCGACGATCTCCGACAGGAAAGCCTCCGAAGCCTTGTCGCCGTGGAGGACGCAATTCTCGCCGCCCTCTTCGTAATTGACGACGAACTGCACCGCGACATGCGCCCCGCCGGGCCATTTCGGATCCGGCGGATTGGCTCCATAGCCCCGCATGTCTCGTTCGTAACGCATTCTCGCTCCTGCCGGAAATTGTGATCAGGATAGTCGAAAGGAGTGCCTGCGCATTCCCCCGAAATTTTTGAAAGTGTTTTTGTCGCGCTCCGCTCGACCGGGACTTATGCATCGCCTTTAATTGGCGCACAATTCATGAATAGTGTTCGACTATGCAGGGAATGGAGCAGCCAGTGGCGGAAACGTCGAAAGCCGAAGGCGGGCGCCTGACGACCCACGTCCTCGACACTGCGGCCGGCAAACCGGCGGCCGGTCTGTCGATCGAGTTCTATCATCTTGACGGTCAGGCCCGGACGCATCTGAAAACGGTCGTCACCAATGATGACGGCCGTTGCGATGCTCCGCTGCTTGCCGGCGCGGAATTCCGTACCGGCGAATACGAGCTGGTCTTTGCGGCTGGCGATTATCTGCGCCGGCAAGGGACAAAACTGCCGGAACCGGCCTTCCTCGACCATGTGCCGATCCGCTTCGGTATGGCCGAGCCGGTGCACTATCATGTGCCGCTGCTTCTGTCCCCGTACGGCTATTCGACTTACCGGGGAAGCTGAGATGGCCGGGATCAAGACACGCAACGAAATCCGGTTCATCCTCAATGGCGAGGACGTCGCGCTCAGCACGGTTGCACCCGACCAGACCCTGCTCGATTGGCTGCGGCTCGACCGCTCGCTGCGCGGCACCAAGGAAGGTTGCGCCGAGGGCGACTGTGGCGCCTGCACGGTGCTGGTCGGCAGGCTCTCCGGTGGAACACTGGTCTATGAAAGCGTCAATGCCTGCATCCGCTTCCTTGGCTCGCTAGACGGCACGCATGTCGTGACCGTCGAGCATCTGCGCGGCGACGCAGGAAAACTGCACCCCGTACAGCAGGCGATGGTCGATTTCCACGGCTCGCAATGCGGCTTCTGCACACCGGGTTTCGTCATGTCGCTTTATGCTCTGTGGATGCGGGCGCCGGAGCCGTCGGACGCCGCCATCGAAAAGGCGCTGCAAGGCAATCTCTGCCGCTGCACCGGCTATGAGGCGATCATGCGCGCCGCACGTGCCATCTCCAGCTACGGCACGGCGGCAAAGGATCCGTTGGCGGCGGAGCGCAAGGCAGTCACGGCAAAGCTCGAAGCGATGAAGGACGGTTCGCGCATCGAGATCGGCTCCGGCAACAAGCGGCTGATCGTGCCGGCCAATGCCGACGATCTGGCCAGCGTACTCGTCAAGGAGCCGGGCGCCACTGTCGTCGCGGGTTCGACCGATGTCGGCCTTTGGGTGACCAAGCACATGCGCGATATTGCGCCGGCGGTTTTCATCGGCAATCTCGATGGTCTGTGCGGGATTTCCGAGGACAAGGGCGTCGTCTCGATCGGCGCCGGTGTCACCTATAGCGAAGCCTTCTCGACGCTGGCGAAACGCATCCCGGCGCTCGGCCCGCTGTTCGACCGCATCGGCGGCGATCAGGTGCGCAACATGGGCACCATCGGCGGCAATATCGCCAACGGTTCGCCGATCGGCGACACGCCGCCGCCCCTGATCGCACTCGGTGCCCGCCTGACGCTGCGCCGCGGCGACAAGCGTCGAACGATCCCGCTCGAGGAGTTTTTCATCGCCTATGGCAAGCAGGACCGGCAGCCCGGCGAATTCGTCGAGGCCGTGCATGTTCCGGTGCCAGGTAGCGAGACGAAATTTGCCGTCTACAAGATCACCAAGCGCCGCGACGAAGACATCACAGCAGCGCTAGGCGCGTTTTTCCTGAAGCTCGCCGAGCATGGCACGGTGGCGGATGTGCGCATCGCCTATGGCGGCATGGCGGCAACGCCGAAGCGAGCCTTTGGCGTCGAAAAGGCATTGCTTGGCAAGCCCTGGACGGAAGCGACGGTCGAGGCGGCGATGGCCGCGTATGCCGACGATTTCACGCCGCTGACCGACATGCGGGCAAGCGCCGAATACCGGGCGCTGGCGGCGCGCAACCTGCTGCTGCGCTTCTTTGCCGAAACCACCGGCACCCGGGCGCCGATCCAGGTATCACGGCACGAGGCGGCATGATGAACAAGCACGCCACCCCCAACCTGAAGGCGCAAAAAATCGCAGGCGGCGTCGCCACCGACCAGCGCCATGATTCCGCGCACAAGCATGTCAGTGGCACGGCCGTCTATATCGACGACATGCCGGAACCGGCCGGCACGCTGCACGGCTGCCTTGGGCTTTCGACGGCGACGCATGCCACCATCACCAGCATGGACCTGTCGGCGGTGCGCGCGGCACCCGGCGTCATCGACGTGCTGACGGCGAGCGACGTGCCAGGCGAGAACGACATTTCGCCGACCGGCCGTCACGACGAGCCGGTGCTGGCCGACGGCAAGGTGCAATTCTTTGGCCAACCGATCTTCTGTGTCATCGCTCAAACCCGCGAGCAGGCGCGCCGCGCGGCGAGGCTGGCCAAGGTCGAATACAAGGAATTGCCGTTCGTCGCCGATGTCGGTGAGCTCGATCCCCGGAAAGATAAGCTGGTCACGCCGCCGCTGACGCTGAAGCGCGGTGATGCAGCGGCTGCGATCAATGCGGCGCCGCGCCGGCTGAAGGGAAAAATGCGCATAGGCGGCCAGGAGCATTTCTATCTGGAAGGCCATATCGCCTTGGCCATCCCTGGCGAGGACCACGACGTCACCATCTATTCCTCGACCCAGCACCCGAGCGAAATCCAGCACATGGTCAGCCACGCGCTCGGTGTGCCGAGCCACGCGGTGACGGTGGAAATCCGCCGGATGGGCGGCGCTTTCGGCGGTAAGGAAACGCAAGGCAATCAGTTTGCGGCATTGGCCGCTATCGCCGCGAAGAAACATCATCGGGCCGTGAAAATCCGGCCCGACCGCGACGACGACATGATCGCCACCGGCAAACGCCACGATTTCCTCGTCGACTACCAGGTCGGCTTCGACGACGAGGGCAATATTCTGGGCGTAGATTTCATGTTCGCGGCGCGCTGCGGCTTCTCGGCCGACCTCTCCGGCCCGGTCACTGACCGCGCGCTGTTCCATTGTGACAACACCTATTTCTGGCCGGCGGTGCACGGGCAATCGGCGCCGCTCTACACCAACACGGTATCGAACACCGCCTTTCGCGGCTTCGGCGGCCCGCAAGGCATGGTCGGCGCCGAGCGCGTCATCGACGAAGTCGCGTTTGCCGTCGGCAAGGACCCGCTCGAAATCCGCAAGAAGAATTTCTACGGCACCAGCGACCGCAACATCACGCCCTATCACCAGACGGTCGAGGACAACGTCATCCACCGCATCGTCGCCGAGCTGGAGGCGAGTTCCGACTATGCAAGGCGCCGCCGCACCAACGATGCTTTCAATGCCAACAGCCGCTTCATCAAGCGCGGACTGGCGCTGACGCCGGTCAAGTTCGGCATCTCGTTCACCGCCACCCACTACAACCAGGCCGGCGCGCTGGTGCATGTCTATACCGATGGTTCGGTGCATCTGAACCACGGCGGCACCGAGATGGGGCAGGGCCTCTATGTCAAGGTGGCGCAGGTCGTGGCGGAAGAGTTCCAGATCGACCTCGATCAGGTCAAGATCACCGCGACGACGACCGGCAAGGTGCCGAATACCTCGGCCACCGCCGCATCTTCCGGCTCCGACCTCAACGGCATGGCGGCGCAGAATGCCGCCCGCCAGATCAAGGACCGGTTGATCAATTATGCCGTCGAGAGATACCAGGTGCCGCGCGACCAGGTGCTGTTCCTGCCCAACCGCGTGCGCATCGGCAACCAGGAGATCGCCTTCGCCGATCTCGTCAGGCAGGCCTATATGGCGCGCATCCAGCTTTCGGCGGCGGGTTTCTACAAGACGCCGAAAATCCATTGGGACCGCGACAAGGGCGAGGGCCATCCCTTCTACTATTTCGCCTATGGCGCCGCGTGCTCGGAAGTCTCGGTCGATACGCTGACCGGCGAATATGTCGTCGAACGCACCGACATCCTGCACGAAACCGGCCGCTCGCTGAACCGCGCCATCGACCTCGGCCAGATCGAGGGCGGCTTCATCCAGGGCATGGGCTGGCTGACGACGGAGGAACTGTGGTGGGACGACAAGGGGCGGCTGCGCACCCATGCGCCATCGACCTACAAGATCCCGCTCGCGTCGGACCGGCCGAAGATTTTTAATGTGACTTTGGCCGACTGGGCGCAAGCAGGCGAGCCGACGGTGCACCGCTCCAAGGCGGTCGGCGAGCCGCCCTTTCCGCTCGCAATGTCGGTGCTGCATGCGCTGTCGGACGCAGTTGCGAGCGTTGCTAGCCACAAGATCTGCCCGCGCCTCGACCCGCCGGCCACGCCGGAGCGTGTGCTGATGGCGATCGAACGGCTGAAGCGGGAAGCCAGGACCGGCACTTGAATCCCGGAAAACGTGCAATTCAGGCCGAAAAACTCTATATTTCCCGATAGGGAACGCGAATGATGAACGCGAAAGTGCAGAGCCTGAAAGCCTTTCTTGCCGGTGCCGGCCGGGTCGCCTTAGTTGAGGTGGCCGGAACAAAAGGTTCGACGCCGCGCGAGACGGGTGCCCTCATGCTCGTCTCAGGATCGGCCACTTTCGGCACGATCGGCGGCGGCCAGCTCGAATACATGGCGATCGACAAAGCGCGGCAGATGCTTGGTCGATCTGCCGCAGGCCCTGGCGAGGTTGGCGCCGCCCCTCATCCGCCTGCCGGCACCTTCTCCCCGTATAGTGACGGGGAGAAGGGGGCTGGCCGCAACGCTGTCGCCACGCTCGACATCGCGCTCGGCCCGGAGATCGGGCAGTGCTGCGGCGGCAGGGTCGAGTTGCTGATCCGGCTGGTCGACGCCGCGCTTGAAGCCAAGCTGGTTGCGGCGGCGGAAGCCGAGGAAGCGCAGCTACCGCATGTCTACATCTTCGGCGGCGGCCATGTCGGCCAGGCGCTGGCCTCCGCGATGGCCTTGCTGCCGGTGCATGTCGTCGTTGTCGAGACGCGAGCCGAAGCGCTCGAAGGCATGCCGGATAGAGTCGAAACCAAGCTGACGCCGATGCCTGAGGCAATGGTGCGCAAGGCGCCGGCCCGCTCCGCCTTTGTCGTCCTGACCCATGACCATGCGCTGGATTTCCTGATCGTCGCCGAGGCGCTGAAACGCCGGGATGCCGCCTATGTCGGCATGATCGGTTCCAAGACCAAGAAGGCGACGTTTCGGAACTGGTTCCTGAAATCGGCGGACGGAAGCGAGGCGGAATTTGACCGCCTCGTCTCGCCGATCGGCGGCGATGCAATCAAGGACAAGCGCCCGCAGGTGATCGCCGCGCTCGCCGCAGCCGAAATCATGACTGCGTTGACCACCCACGCTCCGTCCAAAGCGCGTCGTGGCAAGGCGATGGCCGGCTGACGTTTCCTTCTATTCCTTCTCCTGCGTATGTGCCTCAAGGAACCACAGCAATTTGTCGAGCGAGCGTGAATAGGCGGTGAAGATGTCGGCGGTGTCGGCGTCGCCCGCGCCAGCCGCTTCGTCGATCGCCGCGCGTGCCCGCTTGGCGGTTGCGGCATAGCGGTCGATCAGCGCCGCCAGATGATCTCGGGTCTTGTGGATGTCGGTCGGATAGGCCTCCAGCATACTCGCCTTCGACACCTCTTGCGATGTGCCGAGCGCCGTGCCGCCGAGCTGTACGGCGCGCTCCGCAATGGTGTCGACATGGCCGTCGATCTCCTCGCGGAACGTGTCGAGCATCTCATGGATGGCGATGAATTGCGGTCCCTTGACGTTCCAGTGCGCCTGCTTGGTGATCAGCGCCAGATCGATGGCGTCGGCGAGGCGGGCGTTGAGAAGATCGATACACTCCTTCTTGGCGTTGGATTGCAGGTCGTTGCGGGTGGCGATGGCATCCATGGTCGGCTCCTGTGGCGGTTGCGTCCGCGTGGTTTCAAGAGGGTGAAGTTTGTGGAAGGTCAATCGAACATGCGCGCAGACGCCCTCATCCCCGCGCGGCACGGCATCCCAAAACGGCGATGTCCGGCTTTCGTTCCGCTCGTTTTACGCCGGCCTTTTCAAGCCCAGATGGTCGCGCAGCGTGCTGCCTTCATAGTCCGTGCGAAACAGCCCGCGCCGCTGCAATTCCGGCACGACTAGTGTGGCAAAGGCATCGAGTTGGCCGGGAAAATAGGATGGCATGACGTTGAAACCGTCTGCCGCGCCGCCCTCGAAGCGTGCCTCGAGCTCGTCGGCGATCTGGGCCGGCGTTCCGACGACGCGCCAATGACCGCGCGCACCGGCGAAATGACGGGCAAGCTGGCGAATGGACAGCTTGTCGCGGCGGGATTGCTCGATGACGAGCGCCTGCCGGCTCTGCATGCCTTCGCTGGCCGGCAGCTCGGGCAGCGGTCCGTCGATGGGATAGCGCGCGAGATCGGATATGCTGAGATAGCTGGAAAGCAGCGCGACACCGACATCGTCCGGTATCAGCTCCTGCAGTTCATCACGTCTTGCCCGGGCTTCCGCTTCGCTTGCCGCGACGACCGGCGCGACGCCGGGCATGATCTTGACGTCCTCCGGCTCGCGCCCATGGGGCGCCAGCCGTCCCTTGAGGTCGTCGTAGAAGGCCTTTGCCTCCTCGAATGTTTGCGCCGCAGTGAACACCACATCGGCGGTCCGGGCGGCAAGATCGCGGCCCTCATCCGACGCTCCCGCCTGAACCATGACCGGTGCACCTTGTGGCGAGCGCGGCAGATCGAGCGGGTCGCGCACCGAAAAGCTTCTGCCTTCGTGTCCGCCCCGGCCTTGCCAAAGGCCAGCAACCACGGCAGCGAATTCGCGCGCCCGTTCGTAGCGGTCGGCATGCGGGCGCAGGCCGGTCGAGCCGAAATTGGCGGCCTCGATCTGGCTGGCGGAAGTGACAAGGTTCCAGCCGGCACGCCCGCCGCTCAGATGGTCGAGCGACAGGAAGGTTCGCGCCAGCCCGTAAGGCTCGTTATAGCTCGTCGACGCCGTGGAGACGAGGCCGATGCGCACCGTCTGGACGGCGAGCGCGGCAAGCAGGCTGATCGGCTCGAAGCCGATCGAGCGCGACGTTTGGCTGGCGATGTTGACATTGGCCTCGCGCACGCCGGCGGCGTCCTCGCAGAAGATCATGTCGAACTTTGCCGCTTCCGCCGTCCGCGCCAGTTGGATGTAATGATCGATGTCGATGCCGGCCGTGACATGCGCCTGCGGATGGCGCCAGGCTGCGATGTGGTGGCCTGTCGCCCACAGGAAGGCGCCGAGCTTCATCTGGCCTCGACCGGCGCTCATTGCCGATCCTCCCCTGCAAGCCCGAGATGGGCGCGCAGTGTCGCCGCGCTGTAGCCGGACCGGACAAGGCCGCGGCGGCGAAGCTCCGGCAGCACGAGACCGACGAAATCGTCGAGCGCCGATGTGAGCGGCACGGCGATGTTGAAACCGTCGCAGGCTTTCGAGCGAAGCAACTCTTCGAGCCTGCCCGCAAACATGTCCGGCGCGGCGGTTATTTCGGCGCTGGCGGTAACGTTCATCAGCACTTTCAGCGCCTCCGGACTGCGCCCGAAGGCAAGCGCACGGCGCTTCAGATCGCCAGCCTTCGCTGGCTCGATCGATGGCTCATCCAGCAGGACGACATCGGCGGTGCGGGCGGCGATGTCCATGGCGGGCTCGGACAGGCCGGACATGACCAGCACCGGCGTGTCCTGCGGCGACCGCGCCACGTTGAGCGGCCCGCGCACGGAAAAATATTCGCCCTTGTGGTCGAGAAGGTGCATCTTCTCGGGATCGAAGAAGCGGCCGCCAACTTTGTCGAACAGCAGCGCGTCTGCGTCCCAGCCTTTCCACAAGCCTTGCACGATGCCGATGAATTCCTCGGCGCGCAGGCGGAAATCGTCGCCGGAAAACCCTTCCTGTCGGCTGAAATTGGCCGCCTCGCGCGGGTCGGGCATCATGCTCGCGTTCCAGCCGGCGCGGCCATGGCTGATAATATCGAGCGAAGCGAAACGGCGCGCGAGATTATAGGGCTGGTGGGCGACCGTCGACGCTGCCGCGACGAGGCCGATCCTGCTTGTCACCGTCGCCAGCGCCGCCACCAAGGTCGTTGCTTCGAAGCGCATTTGGCGGTTCGGCCCGCCTGCAACCGGTGCGGAATCGCCCAGCAACACCATGTCCAGACCGGCCGCTTCGGCTTCTTGCACGAACCGCGTCAGCAGACTGAAGTCCGGGCCGGCGTCGGGCGGATGGGAAGGGGCGACTTCCGGAGACAGTGAAACGGCGAGACACATTGTGGCGCCGTTGGCCATCGCTTTTCCCTGTTGAGCGAGATTCCTTGAGAATTATCTCGCCGGCTGGACGGAAAGCAACCGGCCAGCCGGCGATCATTTGCCGGCCAGAATATCCCTGATCAGCCGCTGGCAGCGCTCGGCCATGAAATCGAGCAGCAGCCGCACCTTCGGATCCTGCAGCTTCTTGTGCGGGTAGACGGCGGCGAACTGCACCGGCGTCGGCGGCGAGTTGCTCAGGATCACCTTCAGCCGCTGGTCGCGGATAAACGGCTCGACCTCGAAGCGCGGCTTGTTGATGATGCCGCGGCCGGACAGCGCCCAGCCGGTCAGCACGTCGCCATCATCGGTATCGTAGGGGCCGTGCACCTCGAACTTTTGCGGCCCATTCGGCGTCTGCAGCGTCCAGACATATTCGCGCGCGCCGGAATAGCGCAGCATCAGGCAATCGTGTTTCTTGCCGATCAACTCCTGCGGCTCGGTCGGCTCGCCGCGCACGTCCAGATATTGCGGAGCCGCTACCAGCACGCGTTCGCACTCCATGATGCCGCGCATCCTGAGGCTGGAATCCTCGATAATGCCCAGCCGGAACGCAACGTCGATGCCTTCCTTCATGATATCGACATTGTGATCGGAAAGCCGGAGCCGCACCTCGATATCTGGGTACCTGTCGTGGAAATCCGGGATTCCGGATGCTACCAGCCGCCGCCCGAGGCCGAGCGGCGCTGTCACCTTTATCGTGCCGCGCGGCTGGCCGGATAACGCGCTGACCGCCGCTTCCGCCTCGGTGACCGCCTCCAGCACCTGCTTGGCGCCAGAGTAGAACACCGTGCCGTGCTCGGTCGGCATCAATTGTCGCGTCGTGCGGTTGAACAGCCTGACGCCCAGGTGCTTCTCGAGCTCCTTGATCCGATTGGAAGCGACCGCCGGCGAAATGCGCATGTCGCGCCCAGCCGCCGACAAATTGCCGAGCTCGACGACGCGGACGAAAACGGCGATGTTGTCGAGATAGGCCATGCGGCTTCCGTGGCTCTCATGTGGCTGCGTATGATCAGCCTAGTATTTTCCAATTTTTTTTGAAAGTCATCGTGCAGCTCGGCCCTTTCCGTTTGCGCTCCAGTCCGTAAAGTCAGTGGATCGGCAGGGACGATTTTTTCATGATGGATTTCGCGATATTCTGGGATTGGCTGAGTTTCGCCGTGCGCTGGCTGCACGTCGTCACCGGTATCGCCTGGATTGGATCGTCGTTTTATTTCGTCGCGCTCGATCTCGGGCTGCGCCAGCGTCCGGGCATGCCTGCCGGAGCCTTCGGCGAGGAATGGCAGGTGCATGGCGGCGGCTTCTACCATGTGCAGAAATATTTGGTGGCGCCGGCTGAGATGCCCGAGCATCTGACCTGGTTCAAGTGGGAATCCTACGCCACCTGGCTGTCGGGCTTCGCCATGCTGTGCGTCGTCTACTATGCCGGTGCGGACCTGTTCCTGATCGATCCGAATGTGCTTGCCATGTCGGTGCCTACAGGCATCTTGCTGTCGCTGGCGACGATCGGCGTCGGCTGGGTGGTCTACGATCTCTTGTGCCGTTCGCCGCTCGGCAACAGCGACACCGGCCTGATGCTGGTGCTGTATGGGGTGCTGGTATTCATGGCCTGGGGACTGACCCACCTGTTCACCGGCCGCGCCGCCTTCCTGCATCTCGGCGCCATCACCGCGACGATCATGTCGGCCAACGTTTTCATGGTCATCATCCCCAACCAGAAGATCGTCGTCGCCGACCTGATCGCCGGCCGTAAGCCCGATCCGAAATACGGCAAGATCGCCAAGCAGCGCTCGCTGCACAACAATTACCTGACGCTGCCGGTTTTGTTCCTGATGCTGTCGAACCATTATCCGCTGGCGTTCGGCACAGAGTTCAACTGGGTCATCGCCTCGCTGGTGTTCATCATAGGCGTGCTGATCCGGCACTATTTCAACACCAGGCATGCGCGCAAAGGCAATCCGACCTGGACCTGGCTGGCCGCCGCCGTCCTGTTCGTCGTCATCATCTGGCTGTCGACGGCACCGAAGCTGCTGACCGGCGAAGTCAAAACGTCCTCGGCGGCACAGGTCTACGTCGCCTCGGCACATTTTCCCGCCGTGCGTGATACGGTGCTTGGGCGGTGTTCGATGTGCCATGCGGCGGAGCCGTCCTACGAGGGCATTTACCACGCACCTAAGGGCGTGATGCTCGATACCGATGCCGGCATCGCCGAGCACGCCGGCGAGATCTACCTGCAGGCCGGACGCAGCCACGCCATGCCGCCCGCCAACGTCACCCAGATCACCGACAAGGAACGGGCACTGCTGGTAGCCTGGTTCGAAGGCGCGGGGAAATAGCATGACCAGCACGCTGCTGCGCGGCCGCACGCTGTCGTTTTTGCGCTGGCCAGAAACCATCGACGACCATTCCGCCTGGCGCTACGAGCAAGATGGCGGCCTGCTGATGCGCGACGGCAGGATCGTTGCCGCTGGTGCCTATGCCGAGGTCGAGAAAAAGGCTGGCGCGGGAACAAAAAAGATCGACCACAGGCCATATCTGCTGCTGCCCGGGTTCATCGATGCGCATGCACATTTTCCGCAGATGCAGGTCATCGCTTCCTTCGGCGCCGAGCTGCTCGATTGGCTGAACACCTACACTTTTCCGGAAGAGACAAAATTCCAGAACGCCCAGCATGGCCGCCGTATCGCCAGGCTGTTCCTGGATGAAGTATTGCGGCATGGCACCACGACAGTCGCGGCCTATTGCTCGGTACACAAGGAATCTGCCGAAGCGTTCTTTGCCGAGTCGCACGACCGCAACATGCTCAACATCGCCGGCAAGGTGATGATGGACCGCAACGCGCCGGACGGCGTGCTCGACACGCCGCAATCGGGCTATGACGACAGCAAGGCGTTGATCGATGAGTGGCACGGCAAGGGGCGCCAGCACTATGCCATCACGCCGCGCTTCGCCATCACCTCGTCGCCCGAGCAATTGGAGATGGCGGGCGCGCTCTGCCGCGAATATCCTGATCTGCACATGCAGACGCATCTGTCGGAAAACCACGCCGAGATCGCCTTCACGCAGCAATTGTACCCGCAGACGCGGGACTACACCGACATCTACGAACACTATGGGCTGCTCGGGCGCAGAAGCCTGTTCGGCCATTGCATCCACCTGTCGGAACGCGAGGCGGATGCGCTTTCGGATAGCGGCTCGGTGGCGGTGTTCTGCCCGACCTCCAACCTGTTTCTCGGCTCGGGCCTGTTCGATTATCAGCGCTATAGCCGCCGCCAGAAGCCGCTTCGCATCGCCGCCGCCACCGATGTCGGCGGTGGCACCAACTATTCGATGCTGCGCACCATGGACGAGGGCTACAAGGTGATCGCGCTGAGCGGCGAGAAGCTCAATCCGTTCCAGTCCTTCTGGCAGCTGACCCGCGGCAATGCCGAGGCGCTGTCGCTTGCGGAAAAGATCGGCACCCTGGAGGAAGGCAGCGACGCCGATATCATCGTGCTCGACGCCCGCGCCACGCCGGCGATGCGGCTGCGGGTGGAGACGGCGGACACGCTCGCCGAGGAATTGTTTCTGCTGCAGACGCTCGGCGACGACCGCGCCGTGCGCGAGGTCTATGTCGCCGGCCGGGCGGCCAAGGCGGATATAGGGGTGTAGCCGTCGTATGCGGCCGGCTTGACCGGGCGGCAGCCATCCGCCAAAGCAACAGGCGAGATCGACAGGGGAACGACATGGCCGTTGCGGACGATATCGCTCTGATCAAGAAACAGGAAGCCACGCTTGTCTTTTCGGCCTTCGATGAAGCCGTCGCTTTCGAGATCGGCTCGGCGATCCGCGACCGGGCTCTCAAGAAAAACCTGCCGATCATCGTCGATATCAGAACTTTCGACCGGCCGCTGTTCTATGCGGCAATGCCCGGCTCGAACGCCTCCAATCCGGACTGGGCGCGGCGCAAGATCAACGTCGTGCGGCGGTTCTTGAAAAGCACCTACCGCATTGTGCTGGAGCAGCAGCGCCCCGACCGCAGCTTCAAGCCCGGCGAGGGGCTGGACATTGCCGACTATGTGCTGGCCGGTGGCGGCTTTCCCATCACTGTCAAGGGCGCTGGCGTCATCGGCGTGATCGCCGTCTCCGGTCTACCGGAGCGCGAGGACCACGGAGTGGTCGTGGATACGCTGTGTAGCTACTTGGGCGTCGATAGCCAGGAGTTGGTCCTGCCGCCGGAAGCAACATCGTGACGTTGGCGCTGCCCCTCATCCGCCTGCCGGCACCTTCTCCCCGCGTAGTGACGGGGAGAAGGGAAACGCTCCAACGCTGGCGATCCCCTCTTGCCGTCTCTCTACGGGGAGAGGGTAACGGTGAGGGGCAGCGCAAACGCCGCAGAAGCTCGCACAGCGTCCGTGGTAGCTCAGTATGACCGCGCTCGATCCCAAGTCCTTTCTCATTTCGATCTTCAACGCCGCCGTTGCCGCCGCCGATCCCCAGAGGACGATCAAGGATCATTCGCCCGCAAGGCCGAAGGGACGGACGATCGTCATCGGTGCAGGAAAAGGCTCGGCGCAGATGGCGGCGGCTTTCGAGAAAGTGTGGGACGGGCCGATCGAAGGGCTGGTCGTCACCCGCTACGGCTACGGCGCGGCCTGCCGGCGCATCGAGATCATCGAGGCGGCGCATCCGGTGCCGGATGCCGCGGGGCTGGAGGCCTCGCGACGGCTGCTCGAAAAGGTCCAGGGACTGACTGCGGACGACCTCGTCGTGGCGCTCATTTCGGGCGGCGGCTCGGCGCTGCTGCCGTCACCTGCCGAAGGTCTGACGCTGGCCGATGAGATCGCCGTCAACGAGGCGTTGCTCGCCTCCGGCGCGCCGATCGCCGCGATGAACACCATCCGCAAACATGTTTCCGCGATCAAGGGTGGCAGGCTGGCGGCCGCTGCCTATCCAGCCAAGGTGGTGTCGCTGGTGGTCTCCGACATTCCGGGCGATAACCCGGCGCTGGTCGCTTCCGGCCCGACCGTTCCCGATTCCGGCAGCCGCGAAGATGCATTAGCGTCGATCGCCGCCTATGACATGAAACTACCGGCTTCAGTGATGGCGCACATCAATTCGCCGGCCGCCGATGCACCGCGCGTCGATGATCCGCGTTTTTCGCGCAACGAGGTACATCTGATCGCCTCGGCCGGCGTATCGCTGGAAGCGGCTGCGGCCGAAGCCAGGTACCAAGGTATCGAAGCGGTCATTCTCTCCGATTCCATCGAGGGCGAGGCGCGTGAGGTCGGCGGCGTCCACGCTGCAATCGCGCGCGAAGTGGCGACGCGCAACCGGCCATTCGCAAAACCGGTGCTGATCCTGTCGGGCGGCGAGACGACCGTGACCTTGCGCGCGAAAGGCAAAGGCGGCCGCAACTCGGAATTCCTGCTCGCCTTCGCCATTGGGATCAGCGGCATGGCGGGCGTCCACGCACTGGCCGCCGACACCGACGGCATTGACGGTTCGGAAGACAATGCCGGCGCCTTCGCCGACGGCTCGACAGTGTCGCGGATGCATAAGGCGGGCGTCGATGCCAAGGCCATGCTTGCCGGCAACAACGCCTGGACGGCATTCAATGCCGTAGATGACCTTTTCGTACCCGGTCCGACCGGCACAAACGTCAACGATCTCCGGGCGATATTGATCAAATAGCTCAGGCGGCCATCAGCTTTTTCACCGCTCTCATATCCTGCAGGAACCGGTCGCGTTCTGCCTGCTTGTCCGCCGGCTCGCGAATGCGCAGGATGAAGGACGGGTGGATGGTGACGAAGACACGCAAGCCATCGTCGCGCTCCACGACGGCCCCGCGCATCTTCATGATCGGCACCACCTTGCCAAGCAGCGCCTGCGCCGCCGTTGCGCCGAGCGCCACCGCCAGATTGGGCTTGATCAGATCGATTTCCTTGTCGAGCCACCAGCGGCAAGCCTGCACCTCGCCGGCGTTCGGCTTGGAGTGGATGCGCCGCTTGCCGCGCGGCTCGAACTTGAAATGCTTGACCGCGTTGGTGACGTAGACTTTCAGCCGATCGACGCCGGCATCGTCCAGGATCGCGTCGAACACCTTGCCCGCCGGACCGACGAAGGGCTTGCCCGCCAGGTCCTCCTGGTCGCCAGGCTGTTCGCCGACGAAGATCACCTTAGCTTTATCAGGGCCCTCACCGAACACGGTCTGCGTGGCGTCGTGCCATAGCGGACAGCGGCGGCAGATCTTGGCTGTTTCGCGCAGTTCAGGAATCGTCCTGGCGTCGATTTCTGTCGTTTCCGGAGACTTGCTTGCAGGCAAGCGTCTTGCCTGCACTTTGGCATGGTGCGGCGTCGGGGTTGTCTGCATCCTGGCGATCATGACTAGGCGGCCTTGCTCGCTCCTGCAATCAGACACGCAATGAGCAAAGCCCGCCGAAGGTTCCGTTGAAATTATTCCGCATGGGCCTTCACCGGCGGATGGCAGACGATGTGATGCCCTACACCTCGTGCAGATAGAGGTGATAATCCAGTTCGCTGACCGTGCGCGCCACGCGCAGATATTCCGACTGCTTGATCGCCACGAACGTCCGGTGCAGGTCTTCGCCCAATGCGCCCTTGAGGAAGGTCGACGCCCTTGCCGCCTCGATCGCGGCACGCCAGTCGACCGGCATCGTCGTGCGCGTGACGGCCGATTCGTAGCCATTGCCGGTGGTTTCGGGACCGGGATCGAGGCCTTCGTCGAGGCCTTTGACGACACCGGCAAGCACCGTTGCTGCCACTAGGTAAGGATTCGCGTCGACGCCCGATGGCCGGTGCTCGATGCGGCGGTTCTTGGCATCGCCGGCCGGCACACGCAGTGCCACCGAACGATTGTTGACGCCCCAGGTCGGCGCCACCGGCGCATAGGATTGCGAGACGAAGCGCCGCCATGAATTGGCATGCGGCGCGAAGACCAGCATCGATTCCGCCATCGTCTGGATCAGTCCGCCGAGGCCGCGCAGCAGCGGCAGCGACCAGCTTTCGCCGCCGGTTTCGGCAAAGACATTCTTGCCGGCATCGTCCAGCAGCGAGACATGAAAATGCATGCCCGAGCCGGCGTATTTCTCGATCGGCTTGGCCATGAAGCAAGCGGTGACACCATGACGGCGCGCCTGCGCCCGCACCAGTCGCTTGAGCATCACGAGATCGTCGGCCGCCCGCATCACATCCTTGCGGTAGTTGAGCGTCAGCTCGTACTGGCCGGGCGCATATTCCGAGATGACCGTCTCGGCCGGGATGCCTTGCACCTTGGCTGCGGCGTAGATGTCGGAAAACAGCGGCTCCATGCCGTGCAGATGGTCGACGGAATAGACTTCCGTCTTGGCCGAGCGGCGTCCGTCAAGCACCGCGTCCGCCGGCTGCACCTTGCCTTCGGCATCGCGCTCGTTGGCGAGCAGGAAGAATTCGAGCTCGAAGGCGCCGGCCGGATGCAGGCCCTTGGCCGCGAGGATGTCTACCTGGCGGGCGAGTGCCAGCCGCGGGTCGGACGACATCGGCTGGCCATCGAGATGGTACATCGCCATCAGCACCTGGCCGCGCGGCGGCTGGGTGCCGAACAGCGGCACCAGTGTGCCGGGGATCGGCCACGCCCGCAGGTCGCCGTCGCCCGTCGTCCAGATCAGCCCGGTCTCGTGAACATCCTCGCCGGTGATGTCGAGGCCGAGGATCGAGATCGGCATGTGCCGGCCCCCCTCGAAGATGCTCATCAACTCATGCCGGCGCACGATCTTGCCGCGACCGACGCCATTGGCGTCGGTCAGCACGATGTCGAACGCTTCGATCTCGGGATGAGCGTCGAGAAGGGCCTGCGCCTCGGCGGGCGTCGAGCCCGAAGGGGATGCCGTGACCAGGTTCAAACTTTGCTTGGGCGCTTGTTTCATGCCGCAAGCTTGTCTCACGCCGTAAGCTTTGCCGCAACCGCGCCGAAGGCAGTGATCAGCCGGTTCACCTGGGCGGCGCTGGTCGCAGGAGAGATCAGCATCATGTTGTGGAAGGGTGCGATCAGCACGCCGCGATTGACCGGCGCGACATGGATTGCCGCCTCGAGCTCCGGTACATGCGCAGCTTCCGCTTCGCCGCCGTTCCTCAGCGGGCCCGGCGCGCAGATGAACTCGACACGGGCACCGACGCGAGCAACATGCCAGGGCAGACGATAGCGATCGATGACGGCGGTCAGCCCGGCGTCGAGCCGCCGCGCCAGATGGTCCATATGGCTGTAGTTCTCGTCGGTCATGACGTATTCGAGCGTGGCGCGCATCGCTGCGAATTGCAGCGGATTGGCCGACAGCGTTGTCCCCATGCCGGAGTAGCCGGGCTCTTTCCGGCTGATATAAGCGGCATAGCGGGCCGCAACGTCTTCGCTCATGCCCCAGACGCTCGCCGGTACGCCGCCGGCAATCGGCTTGCCCAGCACGAACAGGTCCGGCTCCAGCCCGTATTTGCTTGTATAGCCGCCGGGACCGGTCGAGATTGTATGCGTCTCGTCGATTAGAAGCAGCGTGCCGGTCGCACGGGTGAGACGCCGCAAGCCATCATGAAAGCCGGCTTCGGGCAGCACCATGCAGGAATTGGTCAGCACCGGCTCGGCGATGACGCAGGCGACATCGTTGCCCCGGAGTGCCGCGTCGAGCGCCGGCAGATCGTTGAACTCGACGACATCAGTCGCCCGCGTCAGGTCGCGGAACTCGCCGGCCAGTCCCGGTCGATTCACCGCTTTCCCGGCGACCAGCCGCACCATCGTCTCGTCGACCGAGCCATGATAGCAGCCGTTGAAGACCAGTATCTTCTCCCGGCCGGTAACGGCGCGGGCAACCCGCAGCGCGAAGCGGTTGGCATCGGTCGCCGTCGTCGCGATCTGCCACGACAGCAAACCGAAGCGCTGCTGCAGCAACGGCCCGATGGCGAGCGCGTTCTCGGGAGGCAGCATGTAGGTCAGGCCGCGTCCGGCCTGCCTGCGGATGGCGCGTGCGACCGGCGGCGGCGAATGACCGAACATCGAACCGGTGTCGCCAAGGCAGAAATCGTCGAGCCGGTTGCCGTCGATATCTCTGATGATGGCGCCCCTGGCGCTATCGACGAGGATCGGGAACGGCGTCGGCCAGTCGTTCATCCAATGCATCGGCACGCCGCCGAAGAAGCCGGGCAGGCCATTGCCGATTTTCGCCATCGATTTTGGCCGCGCCCGGCGGAAGACTTCTGCCTCGGTCGCGCGCAACTCGACGATCCGGGCCGGGCCGATGCCGCCGATGCAAGTCTTTGAATGGTTCATGACGTTCATGGCGGCCCTCTCAGTCGCACTTTAGACAATCGGCATCCGCCACCGCAATTGGCCGGGCGGCTGCCCTGTGTTGGGTCAGCGGTCATTTGAATGAAAACAGGCGCTTGACCGCGAGCCGCCTTCGGGCGCCAATGGTACTTCGGCTGGAGGGCATAAGATGGTGCGGGCGATCGTCTGCGCAGCAACGCTGCTGTCGTCGGTTGGTGCGGCTCTGGCGTCCGGCGGCATCTGGTGTTCCGCCGAGGATGCAGCCGTCAAATTTCAGGTCGGTGCCGGGATCACCAGAGGCATGGGCGGGCCGACCTTCAATTTTAGCGGCGAGCTCGAGATTCTGGGCAGGCCGGCTGGCGACAGTCTGCGCG
Organism: Mesorhizobium sp. M0800; assembly: GCF_040320095.1. Taxonomy (NCBI): domain Bacteria; kingdom Pseudomonadati; phylum Pseudomonadota; class Alphaproteobacteria; order Hyphomicrobiales; family Phyllobacteriaceae; genus Mesorhizobium; species Mesorhizobium sp. M0800. The sequence continues at coordinate 483,113 of NZ_JAMYOZ010000001.1, read as the reverse complement.
AGACATTGTTCGAGGATCAGAACCTCACGCAATATTGGCTCGACAACAAGGAATTGCGGCTGCTCGTCTACCACGAACGGCAGGTCGAAAACGCCTACGGCTATGTCGAACTGGCGATCCTGACCAAGGCCAGCGACGAAGGCGTCTATGACGGTCGCTATTTGCTCTCAATCCATGATGTAACGGCCGATGCCGAAAAGGACGGCAAGCAGGCTGAATTGACCGGCAAAGTATCTTGCGGAGCCGAGTAAGTAACAGGCTACGCCGAAATATCGATGACGCCGCAGTCGCCCGCAGCGCTGCCAAAGGCGACGCGGCGCTCTTCCTTGTCCCACATCATCGAAGTGACAGCGCCCTTGCCCGGCCGGCGCAACAGCACTTCCTTGGCGTCGGCGAAGCGCACCGCCATCACCATCCCGTCATCATAGCCGATAGCAACGACGTCCTGGCTCGGGTGGCAGGCGACCGTGGTCACCATGGAGCTGCCGCGCGTGCCGAGTTCCAGCGGCGCCTTGCCCATCGGCCCGTCTTTGCCGGAAAACGGCCAGACGATCGCCGCCGGCGCGCCGGAACTCGCCAGCCATTTGCCCTTGGCGCTCCACGACAGGCTTTTCACCTTGCCGGGGTAGCCGGACATGCGCATGTGCTTGCCGTCGGCGAGCTTCCAGCCATGCAGCGCGTTTTCCTGCATGGTGGTGACGACGAAGCCGCCGTCCGGCGAGAAGGCGATGCCGGTGTGGGCGCCGGCCCATTCGAGCTCGACCGGCTTGCCGTCGGCAGCCGGGAAGTGCAGCGTCGCGCCATTGTAGCGGGCAACGCCGAAACGCATGCCCTTGGGCGAGAAGGCAAGCCCCTCGACCGAGCGCGGATGCGAGAGTTCCCTGGTTTTGCCGTCGGCAAAGCGCACATAGGCAATCTTGCCCGAAGCATAGGCAACAGCGCCTTGCGGCCCGGCGGCGACGCTGGTTATCCATTTTTTGCCTGCGGTCGCCAATTCGGTTGTATTGCCGCCGGGGGTCACGGCAAAGATCCTGCCGTCCTCACCACCGGTGATCAGTCGGTCGTTTGCCGCATCATGGAAGGCGGCGAGCATTCCGTCATTGGCCTGCACCGTCTTGTGGCCGTGGTCGAGCCAATGGATTGTGCCGTCGGCCAGCGCAAAATGCGGCACGTCGCCGAGAAACACGGCGGCGAGGCAGTGGCCTTCGAGATCGAGCGGGGCGACTGTCGGCATGAGAGATCATTCCGTTCGAGATTTCTGCTTGTCATCTAACCCTGCCGGGCTGTCGGCGAGGCTCCGCCTTCTCCCCTTGTGGGAGAAGGTGGATTGGCGCGCAGCGCCAAGACGGATGAGGGGTGCTGGACGGAGTGCCGTCCTTGCCAAGCTGGAACACCCCTCATCCGACCGAGCTTTCGCTCGGCCACCTTCTCCCACAAGGGGAGAAGGAGAGAAGGGCAGCGCTAGCGCTATAAAGTCCGGAAATCAAGCCGCCTGGCAGGCCTCGAAGCTTGTCTTCAGTCGCTCGGCGTCGAGTTCGCGGCCGATGAACACCAGCCGGCTCTCGTGCTTCTCGTCGTCCTTCCAGGCGCGCTGGTGGTCGCCCTCGATGATCATGTGCACACCCTGGATGACATAGCGCTCGTCATCGCCTTTCAGCGCAATGATCCCTTTCAGCCGCAGGATGTTCGGGCCTTCCATCTGGGTGACCTTCTCGATCCACGGAAAGAACTTTTTCGGGTCCATCTCGCCGCCGCGCAGCGACACCGACTGCACAGTCACGTCATGGATGTCGGAAGGGTGCGCATGATGATGCCCGTCATGATCGTGGTGATCATGGCCGTCGTGATCATGGTGATGGTGGTCATGATCATGATCATGATGGTCGTGATCGTCATGCGCCTCGAGGAAGTGCGGATCGTTCTCCAGCGCCCGGGACAGGTCGAACGCACCGCGATCGAGCACCTCGGACAGCGCCACGCTGGCGCGTGTGGTGCGATGGATTCGTGCCGCCGGGTTGATGGCGCGGATCGTCGCCTCCACCTTGCTCAGCTCTTCGGGGGTGACCAGATCGGTCTTGTTGAGTACGACGACATCGGCAAAGGCGATCTGGTCCTCGGCCTCTCGGGAATCCTTCAGACGCAGCGGCAGGTGCTTGGCGTCGACCAGCGCCACCACCGCATCGAGCCTGGTCTTGGAACGCACGTCGTCGTCCATGAAGAAGGTCTGCGCCACCGGCACGGGATCGGCGAGGCCAGTGGTCTCGACGAGGATGGCGTCGAAGCGGCCAGGCCTGCGCATCAGGCCTTCGACGACGCGGATCAGGTCGCCGCGCACGGTGCAGCAGACGCAGCCATTGTTCATCTCGTAGATTTCCTCGTCGGATTCCACGATCAGCTCGTTGTCGATGCCGATCTCGCCGAATTCATTGACGATGACGGCGTAGCGCTTGCCATGGTTTTCCGAAAGGATGCGGTTGAGCAGTGTCGTCTTGCCGGCGCCGAGATAGCCGGTGAGGACGGTTACGGGGATCTGCGTCTGTGCGTCGCTCATATTGTGCCTCGAATAGGGATTGTCGGCTCCATATAGGATGTGTGCTCGGCTTTTGCACGAGGCAAACCGGTGGGCCAAAGAGGGGCTGGTATTGCCGAACTTTCCTCACATTACCGAACTTTCATTGGCGCCGCCTGACAGCGGGCCCTAGATAGGCGGGGTCATTTACGGAGCTGTTCGCGTTGAAGAGGCGCCAGATGTCCGACAAGTCGTTGCCACTAAGCCGTCGGCAGGCGCTCGGTCTCGTTGCGGTTACCGCTGGCGGCATATTCCTGCCCGCCGGTGCAAGGGCCGGGCAGGTTTCGCCCTATGCCGGGCTTGCTTTGTTCGAAGCCGGTGCCGGCGTCTGCGCCATCACGCCCGAGGTCACCGAAGGGCCGTTCTATTTCGACCCGAAGCTCGAACGCGCCGATATCACCGAGGGCAAGAAGGGCATCGGCCTCAATGTGCGGCTGCAAATCGTCGACGCCGCCTGCCAGCCGCTTCCCGGCGCACGCGTCGATATCTGGCATTGCGACGCCCAAGGCAGCTATTCCGACTATCCCGGACAGGGCGACGGGCAGGATATCGACACGTCCGGCCAGAGCTTTCTCCGCGGCTGGCAGAGAACCGATGAAAGCGGCATCGCTTCTTTCGCCACCATCTATCCCGGCTGGTATCGCGGCCGCACCACCCACATCCATTTCAAGATCTTCCCCGACGACCGCTCGGTGATGACCGGCCAGATGTTCTTCCCCGACAGCCTCAGCGAGCAGATATTCGCCACCGTCGCGCCTTATAAAGATCGCCCCGGCAAACGCGATACATCGAACGCGCGGGACGGCATTGCGCGGCAGGCCGGGCCGCTGTCGCAGGCAGCGCTGCGGGAAATGGCGGACGCCTATCAGGCGTTGATGGTGGTCGCGGTGAAAGCCGGTTGAGAACACCTCGTCACGTCCTCATCCAGCCATTGCGGAAAGTCGTTTGTCATCTAACTGAAATAAACATCTGGCATTAGCCACGGCGAACACCGCGAAGCTTGCCGGCAAAGCTATTTTCCGAGCCGGAATGTTTTCGATCGTCATTGCCAATCGGCGGCCTGCTTCTATGCTGTCCGCTCCGGTTCGGCCGAGGAGGGATGAGCATGGCCAAGGCGGACAAGACTGCAACAATGAGCCGGCTGCATTCGGCGGCGCGGCTGGCGCGCACGGCGCTCGCCGCCCGGCTTCTGGCGCATGGTTTCTATGCCGGCCAGGACCAGATCATGCTGGCGCTCGACCGCGAGGACGGGCAGACGCCCGGCAACCTTGCCGGCCGCCTCGGCGTGCGTCCGCCGACCATCACCAAGACCATCAACCGGCTGCAGGCGCAGGGCTTTCTGGAGAAGCGGGCCTCGTCCGCCGATGCCCGCCAGGCGCATATTTTCCTCACCGACACCGGCCGCGAAATCATCCACGCCATCGAGAAGTCGGTGAAGAAGACCGAAAAGCAGGCATTGAAGGGTCTCGACAAGAAGGATCAGAAAGCGCTGTTCAAGCTGCTTGCCCGCGTCGAGGCGAACCTGTCGAACGGCGAAATGGTGCTCCCGGATGACGAACTCGATATCGAGGACAAGATGCTTGAATAGCTCACGCGTTCGCCGCTGACGGCTGCCGCGTCAGTGCCGACCAGCGTCCCGGTGTGACGCCGAACGCCTTCTTGAAATGCCGATTGAAATGGCTTTGATCACTGAAGCCGGCTGCGATGGCGATTTGCGCCAGCGGCTCGTCGGCTTCGATCATCCGACGGGCTCGTTGAAGCCGGCGCATCAACAGGAACCGGTGCGGGCTGGTGGAGAAGGTGGCGCGGAAATGCCGCGACAGGGCATAACGGTCCAATCCGGTTATCGCCTCCAATTCATCCGAACGTACAATCCGCGCGACATTTTCCTCCAGATAGTCGCGCGCCAGGCTGGCGGCGCGCCACGCAGTTTTCGCTACCGGTTTCGTCGGCTGACCGGCGTGCCGGGCCAAGCTTTGCATAAGCTGCGTCATGAAATCGACGACAAACAGCTCGTCCAGTTCCTGATTCAACGGCCCGAGCGCGGAAAGCAGCGTCGCCCGGAGATCGCGGTCTGTCACCACGGCATTCCCGACGAATGGTAGTGATCCGCCGCCGAGACAATCGAGCATCAGGGACGGCTCCAAATAGAGCATTCTGTATCGCAAGCCGTCTTCGGTGCCGGCACCGCCATCGTGCAGTTCGTCGGGATGAAGGATAATGATCTGGCCAGGCAGGCTCTGATGCGTTTGGCCGCGATAGCGGAAGCGCTGCACGCCATAAAGCGTCACCCCGATCGCATAGGTGTCGTGGCGATGGAGATCGAAGGCATTGCCGTGGAACCGGGCCTCGATGCGTTCCATCCCGGCAGCACCGGGTGCCGGTACGATGCAGTTCTCGGCTGCATCCACGCACAAACGTCCAAGACCCTGAAAGGCTTCCCGGTCTAGATCGTGCGCCATCGCTTCACTCGCAGCCTCGGATTGGCCCCCTTTTCGGATTGGAAACTGTCGCATGTTCGATACGAAATTTGCAATCGTGCTCAAGGATGATCTTCCCGTCTGGCAAAAGCTCAATGTCACCGCCTTTCTGACCAGCGGCATCGTCGCGCAATTTCCCGACATTATCGGCGACCCCTACCGTGATCGCGCCGGCAATATCTACAACCCGCTGTCGATCCAGCCGGTCATCGTGCTTTCGGCGGACGGCCAGACGCTCGGCGCGATCCAGCGGCGGGCGCTGGAGCGTGGTGTGACGGTTTCGCTCTATGTCGAGGATATGTTTTCGACCGGGTATGATCTGGCCAACCGCGCCGTCTTTGCCGAATTTGCGCCGGAGGATGCCAAGGTGGTCGGCATCGCGCTTCGCGCCGAAAAGAAGCTCGTCGACAAGATCACCAAGGGCGCCCGCATGCACGCCTGAGTCGTCGGCCACTAGGTCGGCCACTGGGAAACAAACTGAGCCTGTCGGCGGCTGTCGTTGTGCCAGACTGTTTTGGCTTGCCCGCAGGCGACAATTGCCGCATTGGTGAGGGACCGCCTTGCTTCCCGTCCGGCCTGAAATTGAATGCTCCCCCAAGACATGACGAAAGCGCGACATCGCCGGCGGCGGTCCTGTGCATGCTTTCCGTCTATGTGTTTTTCACCTTCCTCGACACCAGCAGCAAGTACCTTGTGCTGGCCGGCGTCTCGGCGCTGATCGTCGCCTGGACCCGCTTCGCGGTCCATGTGCTGATCGTCGGCGTCTTTCTGCGCGGATGGCGTGAGCCGCTGCGCTTTCGTCCCGCCAACCTACCGGCGCATCTCACGCGCGGTCTGCTCCTGTTCGGATCGACGATATGCAACATTCTCGCGCTGCGGACGCTGCAGCTGGCGGAAACCACCTCGATCTACTTCTTCGGCCCGATGGTGATCACCGCGCTTGCCGGTCCGTTGCTAGGGGAATGGGCCGGCTGGCGGCGCTGGCTGGCGATCATGAGCGGCTTTGTCGGCGTCCTCATCATCACCCGGCCGGGCGTCGGCGTTTTTGGCGTCGGCCATCTCTTTGCGCTCGGCTCGATGCTATCGAACAGTTTCTACGTCATCATGACGCGCAGCATGTCGGCTACGGAAACCTCGGAAAGCCTCATCCTGTTTTCGGCGCTGGCGCCGGCCGTGCTGCTGCTGCCGACACTGCCGTTTTCGCCTTCGCTGCCGCAGGATGGCTGGCACTGGTTCATATTGCTGATGCTTGGCGTCTTCGGCGCCATCGGTCATTGGCTTCTTGTGCAGGCCTATCGCCTTGCCACCACCACGGCCCTGGCTCCCTATCCCTATTCGCAGATGATCTGGATGATCATCTCCGGCCTGATCGTCTTCAACCAGTTTCCCGATCGCTGGACGCTGGTCGGTGCCACAGTCATCGTCGCCAGCGGCCTCTACATCGTTCACCGCGAGCACCGGCTTCGCTTGCGCAACCGCGCGACGCTGGACGCGGAGGCGGAAGCGCTGGCAAAAAAACTTTGATTTGCGCGGGATCGATGGCATAAGAGCCGGCCTTTAAACAGTTTAAATTGCTTCGGGAGCGCAGGGCGCTGGCACAGAAGATCAAGCTTTCCACCATCGCGGATGCGCTCGGCGTGTCCACGGCCACGGTCTCGCTGGCCTTGCGCGACAGCCCGCTGGTCGCCGGCGGCACCCGCGATCGCATCAAGGAACATGCCCGCGCCATCGGCTATATCTACAACCGCCGCGCCGCCAGCCTGCGCACCTCGCGCTCGGGCATTGTCGGCGTCGTCGTCCATGACATCATGAACCCGTTCTTTGCCGAGATATTGCGTTCGATCGAGAGCGAACTCGACCGCAGCCGGCAAACCTTCATCCTGTCGAACCACTACGACCAACTCGAGAAACAACGCACCTTCATCGACACGCTTCTGCAACTCGGCGCCGACGGCGTCATCATGTCGCCGGCCATCGGCACGCCGCCCGAAGACATAATCATGGCCGAGGAGAACGGTCTCCCGGCAGTGCTGATTGCACGCACCGTCGAAGGTGCCGACGTGCCGGTATTTCGCGGCGACGATGCCTATGGCACCGGGCTTGCTACCAATCATCTGATCTCGCTTGGCCACAAGCGCATCGCAATGATCGGCGGTACCGACCAGACCTCGACCGGCCGCGACCGCTATCAGGGATATGTCAACGCCATGGAGGCGGCGGGGCTTGAGGTCAGGCCGTCCTGGCGCATCGCCGGCCCGCGCACCAAACAGGCCGGCTTCGAGGCCGCCGGGCAGTTCCTGGCGCTGAAGGACAGGCCGACCGCGGCCTGCTGCTGGAACGACCTCGTCGCCATCGGCCTGATGAACGGCATTGCGCGCGCCGGGCTGGTGCCGGGCATCGACATCTCTGTTACCGGCTATGACGACCTCGAGGAGGCGGCGATCGCGACGCCGGCGCTAACCACCGTCTGGAACGGCCAGCGCGAGGTTGGCCGCCGCGCCGCCAGCGCGCTGCTCGACAAACTTAACGGACAGACGGTGCGGCCATCGCAGGAACTGATCAAGCCGGAACTGCATGTGCGCCAGTCGACCGGCAAACCGGTGGAACGTGCATGACAAAAACCAAACAGCAAGCTGTCGCCATTCTGGTGCCTGGCCAGTTCAACGATCATGCGGTCGGCCGCATCGACGGGGTGTTCAGCCGCGTCCGGATCGAACGCGCCGATCCGTCGCTGGTGACCGACGAGATGCGTCATACGGTGCGCGGCATCGCCGCCTTTGGCGGGATAAGCTCCGCGTTGATGGACGCGCTGCCAAAGCTCGAGATCATCGCCAATTTCGGCGTCGGCTATGATTCGGTCGATGTCCGCCACGCCGCACAGCGCGGCATCATGGTCACCAACACACCGGATGTGCTGACCGAAGAGGTCGCCGATACGGCGCTCGGCCTGTTGATCAATACCATCCGCGAACTGCCGCGCGCCGAGGCCTGGCTACGCCACGGAAGCTGGCTGCGCAACGGCAACTATCCGCTGAGCCGGCTGACCTTGCGCGGGCGCCATGTCGGTATCTTTGGCATGGGCCGCATCGGCCTCGCCATTGCCCGCCGGCTCGACGCTTTTGGGCTGCCCATTGCCTATCACAACCGGCGCCGCGTCGAAGGCCTGTCCTATGACTATCACCCGACGCTGAAAGGTCTCGCCGAGGCGGTCGACACACTGATCTCGGTGGCGCCCGGCGGGGCTTCGACGGAAAAGGCCGTCAATGCCGAAATTCTCTCGGCTCTTGGGCCGAACGGCGTCTTTGTCAACATCGGCCGGGGCAGCACGGTCGACGAACCAGCCCTTGCCGCCGCACTTGCCAGCGGCAGCATCGCCGCTGCCGGGCTAGACGTCTTTGCCGACGAGCCGAATGTGCCAGCGGCGTTGCTTGCCGCGCCCAACACCTCGCTTTTGCCACACGTCGGCTCGGCCTCGCAGCACACCCGCCGCGCCATGGCGGACCTGTGCGTCGAAAATCTGGTCTCGTGGTTTTCGCAGCGCAAGGCGCTGACGCCGGTGCCGGAGACGGCAAATGTCAAGGCAAGGCCGTAAGCGGGCTGCCATATCTATTTACTTCAGCTTAACCCTTCGGAATCATTCTGGTCCCTTCGCAGTGTATGTCCGCCTGACGGACATGACAGCAAGATGAAGCGCGCCTCCCTGATCTCTTCGAACCGGCGCGCTTGAAATGCGCGGAGAACCAGGATGAAGACGCTTCCTGCATTGATGGCAGTCGCTGTGCTGTTCGGCAGCGCCCAGCTGTTTTACGCCGGTAGCGGTGAAAGCCGTGCAGCCAGTGAGTCACCGCCTTCATCCGGCAACTACAGGCTGGTAGCCCATGGCGACGAGGGGTCTTGTGCGGTCAGCCGCGGCGCCGAGATTTCGCAAGGCCTGTCGCTGTTGACGGTCGCAGCAAATTGCCGCCGGGTGTTGCCCGGCGTCGAGCAGGCGAAGTTCTGGCGAGAGCAGGATGACGGCACGGTCACCTTCAGCGCCAACGGCAGCGATCCGATCGTCATGTTCTCAGTCGCCGACGGCGATGGTTACGAATCCTACGCGCCGGCGCTGCCGCTGCTGACGCTGGCGTCGGCCGGCAACTAGCGAGCGCGGCAGACTATTCCGCGGCTGCGCGCGCACCCGATTTCGCCGCCTGATGCAGCCGCACCGCATCGCCGAAAGCGCGAAATATCTTTACCGAGATGCTGTCCGATTTGACCCAGTACTCGGGGTGCCACTGGACGCCGACGGCGAAAGCCCGTGCATCGCGCACCGAAACCGCCTCGACAGTGCCGTCGGCGGCGACCGCTTCGACCTGCAGCTTTGGGCCAAGCCGGTCGATGGCCTGGCGATGCACCGAATTGACCATGATGTCGCCGGCGCCGAAGACCCCGGCCAGGCAGCTGCCGGGTTTTATCGACACGCTCTGGCGGATGGCGAAGCGTTCGTCCTGATTGTCGCTTGCCGGCGCACGATGGTCGAGCGAACCGGCGCGTTCCTGGATTTCAGTGGCCAGCGTGCCACCCAGCGCCACATTCATCTCCTGGATGCCGCGGCAGATGGCGAGCAATGGCACCCCGCGCTCCACCGCCCGGCGGATCAGCGGCAGCGTGGTGGCGTCGCGGGCGGGGTCGTAGGGACCATTGGCTTCACTGGCGTCACCGCCATAGAGCGAGGGATGAACGTTCGATTTGGAGCCGGTGACCATGACGCCGTCGACGGCGGAAAGCAGTTCGTCGAAGTCGAGCCGGTCGCCGAAGGACGGTACCAGCAGCGGGAACACGCCTGCACCCGAAAGCGCCGCTTCGAGATATTGCTGTGGCGCGGCATGCCAGGTGTAATTGTCGAACTGGCGGACATCGGTCGATACGGCGACGAGCGGCTGGTGCATTTGGTCCGGATCCCATCGGGTGCAACGAATTATCTGCCTGCAAAATAGGCGATCCGAAGGCGCATTTCCATGGCAAGTTTCGGCGTGTCGCGTAGGCCAGTTAATCGACCTTAGACTATAGTTGCAAGATCTGCCCCAACGCCGTGAATTTCCCCGAAATGCGCCGCTCAAACCGGGCTGCCGCGCTGGACTCGACTCCTTGCCTGTGTATTGTCGGCTCGAAGCCGATCCGGGCGCCGAAGTGTCCCGAATGTCGGTCAGTGGATCCAAAAGGGAGGAACTTCATGGATCGTCGTTCGTTCATCCGCAAGGCCGGCACCGCCGGCGTTGGCGCCGCGGCCGCTGCCGCGACACTTGCCGCGCCGGCCATCGCCCAGTCCAATCCGAAAGTGACCTGGCGGCTGGCGTCGTCCTTCCCGAAGTCGCTCGATACGATCTATGGTGGCGCCGAAGTGTTTTCCAAGATGCTGTCGGAGGCGACCGACGGCAACTTCCAGGTCCAGGTCTTCGCCGCCGGCGAACTCGTTCCCGGCCTGCAGGCCGCCGATGCCACCACTGCCGGCACCGTCGAGGCCTGCCACACGGTGGCATACTATTACTGGGGCAAGGACCCGACCTGGGCGCTGGGAGCGGCGGTTCCGTTTTCGCTCAACGCGCGCGGCATAAACGCCTGGCACTATCATGGCGGCGGCATCGATCTGTTCAACGAGTTCCTGGCGACGCAGGGTCTGTTCGGGCTGCCGGGCGGCAATACCGGCGTGCAGATGGGCGGCTGGTTCCGCAAGGAGATCAAAACGGTCGCCGACCTTTCCGGCCTCAAGATGCGTATCGGTGGTTTTGCCGGCAAAGTGGTGCAAAGGCTCGGCGTGGTTCCGCAGCAGATCGCCGGTGGCGACATCTATCCGGCGTTGGAGAAAGGCACGATCGATGCCGCCGAATGGGTCGGCCCCTATGACGACGAGAAGCTCGGCTTCTACAAGGTTGCGCCCTATTACTACTATCCCGGCTGGTGGGAAGGTGGACCGACTGTCCATCTGATGTTCAACAAGGCGAAATACGACGAACTTTCGCCGGCTTACAAGTCGCTGGTGCATACTGCCGCTCAAGCGGCCGACGCCAACATGCTGCAGAAATACGACTATCTCAATCCGGCGGCGGTTAAGCGACTGGTTGCCGGCGGTGCCAAGTTGAGCCCGTTCAGCCAGGAGATCATGGCCGCCTGTTTCGAAAAGGCCAACGAAGTCTATGCCGAGATGGAAGCCTCGAACGCGCCGTTCAAGAAGATCTGGGATTCGATCAAGGCGTTCCGCAAGGAGCATTATCTCTGGGCGCAGGTGGCCGAGTACAACTATGACACCTTCATGATGGTCCAGCAGCGCAACAGCAAGCTCTAGAACATTTTGCGACGCCGAGTGGCTCCACTCGGCGTCGCAGAAATGGGCTAAAACAAAGCGGATGCCCGGTTTTATTTGAATGCATTCCGCTCCAGTAAGACGTGGTTCTTGTCAAAGGACCCTGAGCACGCCCCGTGTTCCTTTCTGTCAGCCTCGGACGCACTGACTTCCACCAGTATTCCCGCCCGGAGCATGGCAATAGAACACTGTCGACTTGATGCGGCCACGCATCAGTTGCTGGACCTCACCCGGTTGTAGGCCGGCGCCGGCATAGGTGGCGGGGTCGCCTTTCCCCGGCTTCATCAGCCCGGCTTTATCAGATGAGGATGAAGCCATCGATGCGACGCAGAACCGCGAAGCCTGCCGGTGGCAACTGGCCCGATGGATCAGCTCTGAGGCACTACCAGGACTTTGACCTCACCTGGCGCCGGCGGGTTGGCAATGATCGCCACCGCCTCGTCGAGGCTGACTTGTCGCGATATCAGCCGATCTACTTCGATCGCCCCCGAGGCAATAAGATCGGCGGCCCGGCGATGGGTAAAGGGGTTGAGGAAGGAACCCAGGACCTTCAACTCACGGAACAGCAGATCGAATGGTTCGAACGTCACTTTCATGCCTTGCGGCATCACGCCGACGACAACGACGGTGCCGCCCGCTTTGGCCAGCCGCATCGCCTGCTCAACAGTGTCTTTCACGCCGGCGCATTCGAACACCACGTCGACGCCGCCCGGCATCAAACCCGACCGGCCGACGATCGCATCGATGACATCGAAGGCGCTGGGATCGAGCGTCGCCGTTGCGCCAAATTGCTCGGCAAGAGCCCGCCGCGAGGCCTGACGGGTCGACAAGATAATGGTCGTCGCACCGGCGAGCTTTGCCAGCTGAACGGTGAGCAGGCCGATCACGCCGCCGCCGAGCACCGCGACCGACGAGCCTGGTTTGATCGCGGCAAGGTCCACGCCATGCAGGCAGCAGCCGAGCGGCTCGCAGAAAGCACCATGCGTAGGCTTCAGATCGCCTGGCAAGACGAAGGCCTGTTTCTGTGGCAGGACAAGATATTCGGCAAAGCCGCCATCGCGATGGATGCCGATGGCGCGTAGATTGCCGCAGAGATTGACCCGGCCGGCCTGACAATGCTCGCATCGGCCACAGGCAATGTTGGGATCGCCGGTGACGCGGTCGCCGACGGAAAAGCCGGATACGGCAGGTCCGACCGCCTCGACGATGCCGGAGAATTCATGCCCGAGCGTCACCGGCGGCGTGCAGGGGAATTCACCATGGAAAAGATGCCTGTCGGTGCCGCAGACGCCGCACGCCTCGATGCGCACCAGCAGATCGTTCGGCCCGGCGGTCGGTTTCTCGACCTCGCACGCGGCGAGGCTGCCCACTCGCTCCAACCGAACCGCCTTCATGGCTGCCGGGCCTTCCTCAATTGAAACTCGGTGGTTGCGACAGATCGATTGCCGGCGCCGCCGGTTTCGCGGGCGGCTTTTCGTCGAAGCTCGGCGGCTGCGACAAATCGGGTGTGGAAGGTGAGGCCGGGGCAGTGCCGCCGTTGGCCGGCGGCGTGCCAAGCGGCGACAAGCCGATGCCAGGCGTTTCCGGCACCTGGTAGTTGATGGTGCCAGGATCGACGACAGTGCCTTTGTAGTGCATCACCATCTGCGGGAAGGCGATGGTCAGGCCGATCATGATCACCTGGATGCAGACGAAGGGCACTGCGCCCCAATAGATCTGCCCTGTGGTGACCGGCGCGATCTGCTTGCCGGTGAGTCGGTCGAGATAGGGCACGCGCGCGGCGACCGAGCGCAGATAAAACAGCGCGAAGCCGAAGGGCGGATGCATGAAGGAGGTCTGCATGTTGACGCCCAAAAGCACGCCAAACCAGATCAGGTCGATGCCGAGTTTGTCAGCCGCTGGCGCCAAAAGCGGCACGATAATGAATGCAAGCTCGAAAAAGTCGAGGAAGAAGGCGAGCACGAAGACGAGGATGTTGACGCCAATCAGGAAACCGACTTCACCGCCCGGCAGCGACGTCAACAGGTGCTCGACCCAGATGTGGCCATTGACGCCGTAGAAGGTCAGCGAGAACACCCGCGCGCCGATCAGGATGAACAGAACGAAGGACGACAGCCTGGTCGTCGAGGCCAGCGCCTGCTTGACCACGTCGAGCGACAGCCGCCCCTTCACCGCCGCCATTGCAAGCGCGCCGACGGCGCCCATGGCGCCGCCTTCCGTCGGCGTGGCGATGCCAAGGAAGATGGTGCCCAGCACCAGGAAGATCAGCGCCAGCGGCGGGATCAGCACGATGACCACCTGCTGTGCCAGTCTGGACATCAGGTTGATCTTCAGGCGCTGGTCGACGATCGCCACGACATAGATGAAGATGACGCCGATGGTGGCGCCGAGGATATCGGCGTTGCCGCCATGGTTCGGCGCAAGGTAGCGATACGCCGCATAGGAAACCACCACCGCCGCCAGCAGCGCCGCCAGCAGCGACAGCACGCCGTGGCCGAGCGTGCGGGCCTCAAGCGGCAGGGCCGGCATCGACTTCGGCCGGAAGATCGACATGAGCAGGATGTAGAGCATGTAGATGCCGGTCAAAATGAGCCCGGGGATCAGCGCTCCCTTATACATATCGCCGACCGAGCGGCCGAGCTGGTCGGCCAGGACGATCAGCACCAGTGACGGCGGGATGATCTGGGCGAGCGTCCCAGACGCGGCAATGACGCCGGATGCCAGCCGCCGGTCGTAGCCGTAGCGCAGCATGATCGGCAGCGAAATCAGACCCATGGCAATGACGGAGGCCGCCACCACGCCGGTCGTCGCGGCGAGCAGCGCGCCGACGAAAATCACGGCATAGGCGAGGCCACCACGGACCGGTCCGAACAACTGGCCGATCGTGTCGAGCAGGTCTTCGGCCATGCCGGATCGTTCGAGCACGATGCCCATGAAGGTGAAGAACGGGATCGCCAGCAGCGTATCGTTCGACATCACCCGGCTGCCATAGAAATTATCCGGCAACGCATGCAGCAACGGCCAGGCGAGATTGATCGAGCCGCCCGAATAGGGCGACAGAAGCACGCCGATGAAAAAGAACATCAGGCCGTTGGCGGCGAGCGAGAAGGCGACGGGGTAGCCGATCAGCAGGAAGACGACCAGCGAGGCGAACATGATCGGCGCCATGTTCTGGGCGATGAACTCGATCACGAGCGCACCTCTTCGGCGAGCGCCTTGGCTTCGAGTTCGGCCTGCTCATGCGCCGATATGAACGGAGTGGGATCGTCCATCTGACCGCGCATGATGGCGATTTTCTTGATGATTTCGGAAATGCCCTGCAGTGCGAGCAGAAAAAAGCCGACCAGCAGGATCGCCTTCGCCGGCCAGATGATCAGCCCGCCGGAATTGTTCGACATCTCCCCGCTGCGATACGACAGCGACACATAGGGAACGAAATAGACCACCATCAACGTCACGAACGGCATCAGGAAGAAGACGTGACCGAAAAGGTCGATCCAGTGCTGCACGCGGCGCGAGAACATGCCGTAGACGATATCGATGCGGATATGGTCGTTCTGCTTCAGCGTGTAGGCGGCGGCCAGCATGAAGGCGGCGCCGAACAGATACCATTGCAATTCCAGCCAGGCGTTCGAGGACATGTCGAACACCTTGCGGATGACGGCGTTGGCGGCGCTTACCAGGATCGCCAGCAGGATCAGCCACGAAACCCATTTGCCGATGAATTCGTTCAAACGGTCAATGGTTCTGGAAAGAGCGAGAAGCCCTGCCATGCATTCCTCCCTTGTGTCAGAGCGCGGCGGTTCCCTGTCCGTCGCGTCGCTGTGGACCAACGGTATGCAGTGCGTGGTCCGGCGGGTCAACACGGGACAGCCCGCATAAACACAGTTGTGAGATGACGGGCGGCAAAATGCTGCCGCGTCCTTTGCATGTCCAAGGACATGCGGCGCTTTCACCCAAGCAAAGTCGGGTGCGGCTCAGGCGATCTTCTGTTGGTCGCGGCCGGCGCCGATCAGCACAAGCATGGCGACGAGGAACAGGTACATCCAGCCGTCCCGCCATTCGAGCGGAAAATAGCCGGCCCATAGCGATTCGGCCATGCCGAAAGCGGCGGCGCCCAGTGCCGCCCGCAAAGGCGAAAGATAGCCGCCCACTGCGGTCACGAACAGGATTTTCAACCCGTAGACCAACCCTGTGCCGAAGCTGATGTTGCCGTAGTAGAAGGCGGCGAGCACGCCGGCCAGTGCCGCGCAAAGGCCGCCGAAAAGCACCGCACGCCGAAACACCGCACGGACATCGACGCCGCACATCGCAGCCGCCTTGGGATCGTCGGATACGGCGCGCCAGCTCCGGCCGAAGCTCGAATATGCGAAGCCCCAAGCAGCCAGCGCGATGGCCGCCAGTACGGCGGCGCAATCGAGCAATTGGATCAGCGTCAACGTCGCCTTGAAGCTGGCATTCTGCGCGAAGACGATGGTCTGGGCCAGCATTGGCGGCAACCATAGGTCATGGGTATCGGCGGCGATGCGGCTGGCTTCCGACAAGACCAGCAATATGCCGAGCGTCGTCACCACGATGGCGTTGGGCGAGCGGTCGGCCAGCGGTTCGAAGATACTTCGCGACAGGACATGGCTGAGCAGCGCCGCATAAAGGAATGCCGCAGCTACGCCGAGCGCGACCGATGCAAACAGCGTCAGCCACAGCGCCTGATAGCCGAACGCCGCGGTGAGGATCATCGTATGCCCGCAAAAGGCGAACAGCGCGCCATAGGCAAGATTGGTACGGTGGAGGATGCCGTTGGTCAGCACGTAGCCGAAGGCAAGCAATGCGTAGAGCGCGCCCGAATGCAGCCCGTTCAGAACCTGCTGGAAGAAATAGAGCATGCAAGACCCTCTATGCATGCCCCGCAATCGGGGCAGAGGTTTGGGACGAACGATATTCTCAGTACGGCGATCGCCTCAGTGACGAGCGTTGCACCCGGAATCTAACTTGTCAAACGCGAGTTATCAGTTAGATTCGCCATATGACGGTATCCTGGACTCCGCACCGCTTTACCGGTGGCATGCTGGCTCTCGATACGGCGAACACCGTCGTTTTGCGGAACGACCCGGAGAAAACTTTCGACCGTTTCGACGATCCGGCCGAGATCGCCCGCTTTGCCGAAGCCGCGAGTGCCTTTCGCGCCGCCGAGCTCGGCGGCAGGCGGCTCGTAGCGCCGGCGCCTGAAAAGATCGCACCGGTAGTGCTGTCGATCCGGGAGACGACCGATCGGCTGTTTCGCGGCGCGGTATCGAAAGGTGCGATCGCGACCGGCGATATGCCGAAATTCTTGGAAGCCTGCGCCGATGGCCTCGCTCATAGCCGCACCGAAATCGGCACGCCTGGAAAACCGTTCGGTGATCCGGCGACGCCGATTGCCTTCGAGGCCGCGCTTGCGGTCTCGGCGCTGTCGCTGCTGCGTAGCGACACCATCGCCAGGCTGCGGATATGTCCGAACTGCAGCTGGCTGTTTGTCGACAAAAGCCGCAATTCCAGCCGCCTCTGGTGCGACATGGCGGTGTGCGGCAACCGCCAGAAGGCAAACCGACACTATCGCCGCCGGACCGCGGCCAGGGAGGTCACCAATGTCTAGAAGATTCTCACGCGCGATGATTGTCGTCGCGGCGTTGTTCGCGGCGGCCGCGCTCGGCGCCTGCCGTGATTCCGGCAAGGACCAGTTGTTCGCCATTTCCGGGAAGCTGTTCGAGTTCAACTACCGGCTGGGTATCGCCACCTATGTCATCACTCTCAATCCGCTGCGGCCGGTGGGTGAGGGGCAGGTCGCTGTGGTCTCCTTCCAGAACCCGGCCGGCGGTGATCCGATCATCGTCACCCAGAAAATATGGCCGAAGCTGCCGCATGTGACGCTCACCAGCCCGCCGCTTACCTGCGTTGTCAAGGACAAGCCCTATGCGGTGTCGATCCGCATCGAGGATTCCAGCGGCAAGTTGCTGCAGAGTTTCGCGACCACTCTGACGTCCTCGCTCGACCAGTCGGTCCTGCCCGACCGGCCTCTGGTGGTCGGGCCAGTCTACGAGCTCAACAAGGACCTGGCCGGCCATGTCGACGGCAAGCTGCCCGGTGAACCGAAGCCCAGTTGCCCAAAGGCTGCATGATGCATCACCAGCGGCACTGAGCGCCGCCGGAATTTTTCATGCTCGGCCATCCTCCCCGACAGGCGTTTCGTGGCGCCACACGGCCGCGCACGGATCGTTTGTTGCGGACCGCCTGGCACCTTCGATTTTGTTTGACCTCCCCGGCAAGGGAAGAAAGACTGTGGGCACTCGACTCCGACGTTGGCCGCGCACCTCCAGGCGCGGCCTCCGCACAGGAAATGCCTGATGACGCTGCACAAGGTCGCGCTCGACGACAAGTTCGACCTGGCAAAGGAGCGCATCTTCCTGTCGGGTGCCCAGGCAGTCATCCGCATGCTTCTGATGCAGCGCGAGCGCGACCGCCGGGCCGGCCTGAACACCGCCGGTTTCGTCTCCGGCTATCGCGGCTCGCCGCTCGGCGGCCTCGACATGCAGCTGTGGAAGGCCAGGAACCAGCTCGCGCAGTCGGACATCGTCTTCCAGCCCGGTCTCAACGAGGAACTCGCCGCCACCGCCTGCTGGGGCTCGCAGCAGGCCGAATTGCTGGGCGAGGGTACCCATGACGGCGTTTTTTCGGTCTGGTACGGCAAGGGTCCGGGCGTCGACCGCTCCGGTGACGTGTTCCGCCACGCCAATCTCGCCGGGTCGTCGAAACATGGCGGCGTGCTGGCTCTGATGGGTGACGACCACATGGCCGAATCCTCGACCAACGCGCATGCCACCGAGTTCCTGTTCGTCGACACCATGGTGCCGATCCTTAATCCGGCCGGCGTCCAGGAGATCATCGACTACGGCCTTTACGGCTTTGCCATGTCGCGTTTTGCCGGCACCTGGGCGGCGATCAAATGCGTCAAGGACAACATCGAATCGACAGCCTCGGTCGATGCCGCGCTCGACCGGCTAGATATCGTCATCCCGGACTTCGACATGCCACCCGGCGGCCTCAACATCCGTAACGAGATCGACATGCTCGGCCAGGAGGAGCGGTTGCATGAATACAAGCGCGCCGCCGCTTCAGCGTTCATCCACGCCAATGGGCTGAATCGGATCGTCTATTCGGGCGGCACCAGCGCCAAGCTTGGCATCGTCACCATCGGCAAGAGTTATCTCGATGTTCGCCAGGCGCTGGAGGATATCGGCGTCGACGAAGCGGCCGCCAGTCGTATCGGTATCAGGCTGTTCAAGGTCGGCTGCCCGTGGCCGCTCGACCTGCAACACATCGCCGACTTTGCTCGCGGCCTCGATACTATCGTCGTCGTCGAGGAGAAACGCTCGCTGATCGAGGTGCAACTGCGCGAGAACCTTTACGGCACCGCGACGCAGCCGGTCATCGTCGGCAAGAAGGACGAGACCGGCGACTGGCTGTTCCCGGCCAAGGGCGCTCTCGACCCCAACGATATTGCCATCGCGCTCGGCGAGAGGATTTTGCGAACGATCGGCCCGTCGGAAGAAATCGCCGCGCGGGTGGCGAAGTTGCGCCAGTTCCAGGCGATGCTGGCCGACACGTCAGACATCGCCTCGCGCACGCCCTTCTTCTGCTCCGGCTGCCCACACAATTCCTCGACCAAGGTGCCGGACGGCTCGCTCGCCGCCGCCGGAATCGGCTGTCATTTCATGGCGCTGTGGATGGACCGCAACACCGTCGGCTTCACCGCCATGGGCGGCGAGGGCGCGCAGTGGGTCGGCCAGGCGCCGTTCTCGAAGCGCGAGCACATCTTCCAGAATCTGGGCGATGGCACTTACAACCACTCGGGTGTGCTGGCGATCCGCTTCGCGCTGTCGACCGACGCCAACATCACCTACAAGATCCTCTACAATGACGCCGTCGCGATGACCGGCGGGCAGCCGCACGAGGGCGGCCTGACGGTGGACATGATCGCAAGGCAGGTGCGCGCCGAGGGCGTGGAGCGCATCGCCATCGTCACCGACGAGCCGGACAAATATACCGGCAAGGTGGAATTTCCCGCCGGCGCCACCATCCATCACCGCGACGACCTCGATCTCGTCCAGCGCGAGTTGCGTTCGGTCAAAGGCGTCTCGGTGCTGCTCTACGACCAGACCTGCGCCGCCGAGAAGCGTCGCCGCCGCAAGCGCGGCACCTTCCCCGATCCCGACAAGCGTATCTTCATCAACGAGCTGGTCTGCGAAGGCTGCGGCGATTGCGGCGTGCAGTCGAATTGCGTCTCGATCCAGCCGGTCGAGACCGAATTCGGCCGCAAGCGTAAGATCGACCAGTCGAGCTGCAACAAGGACTTCTCTTGCGTCAACGGTTTCTGCCCCTCCTTCGTCACTGTTCACGGCGCCAAAATCAGGAAAGCCGAAGGCGTAGCCGGCGCGGCCGACCCGCTCGCTGGGGTGCCGGCGCCGGCGCAATTTACGCTCGGTGAACAAGGCTGGGCGGCGATCATCGACGGTGTCGGCGGCACCGGCGTCGTCACAATAGGCGCGGTGCTCGGCATGGCCGCGCACCTGGAAGGCAAGGGCTGCGGCATGATCGACATGGCCGGCCTCGCCCAGAAGGGCGGCTCGGTGTTCACCCATGTCCGCATCGCCCGCACGCCGGACGACATCCACGCCATTCGGGTATCGGCCGGCAAGGCCGATCTCGTGCTCGGCTGCGATCTCGTCGTTTCGGGTGCCAAGAAGGTGTTGGCCGCGGTGCGCGAAGGCCATACCATCTTCCTCGCCAACACTGCCGAGATCATGCCGGGCGAGTTCGCCCGTTCGGCCGATTTCTCGCTGCCCATCGAGCGGCTGAAGAAAGCGATAAGAACGGCCGCGGGCGACGACAGGACGCATTTCTTCGACGCCACCCGCACCGCCACTGCCCTGTTCGGCAGCTCGCTTGGTGCCAACATGTTCATGCTCGGATTCGCCTTCCAGCATGGCGGCTTGCCGCTGTCGGCGGAGGCGGTCGAGAAGGCGATCGAGCTCAACGGCGAGGCGGTAGCGATGAATGTCGCGGCATTTCGCTGGGGCCGCCGCGCCGCCCACCAGCCGGATTTCGTCCGCAGCCTTCTCGCCCAGCCGGGCAAGGCCACGCAGCATTCCGCCATTGCCGAGACGCTGGACGATATCATTGCTCGCCGCGTCGCCTTCCTGACCGCCTATCAGAACGCCGCCTATGGCAAGCGCTATGCCGACAGACTGGCGGCGCTGCGCAAGGCCGAAACCAATGCTGTGCCCGGGTCGACCGTGGTGACCGAGGCTGCCGCAAAGAACCTCTTCAAGCTGATGGCGATCAAGGACGAATACGAGGTGGCGCGGCTTTATACGGACGGCTCCTTTGCCGCAGAGCTCGCAAAGCAGTTCCAGAGCTACGGCAAGCTTGAATTCCATCTCGCACCGCCGATCATGGGCAGGCGCGGCAGTGACGGGAAGCCGAAGAAATCGAGCTTTGGCCCGTGGATGATGAACGGGTTCCGCCTGCTGGCGGCGATGAAGGGCCTGCGCGGCACCGCTTTCGACCTGTTCGGCTACAGCGCCGAGAGGCGTATGGAGCGGCAGCTTCTTGCCCTCTATGAAGCCGACCTGGAGCTTGTCGCCGGCGCGCTGGCGCCGGGCAAGATCGAGGTTGCTGCCGCGCTTGTTTCGGTACCGGCGCTCATCCGCGGCTTTGGCCACGTCAAGCAGGCCAGTGCCGAAAAAGCCGCCGGCGAACGCCAGCGTCTGCTCGACCGCCTCTCGACGGCGCCGCTGCGGCCGCAACTTCAAGCCGCCGAATAATTCAGCGCTGTGATACGCCTTGTTTACCTGAACTGTAGTTTCCATGCTTCCGCCGCGTCACCAATGGATGCCGGCAGGGCTCGAAACGCCGCTCTAAACCTTTCTTAAGGCCAATGTGACACTGCTGGGTTCCCCAGGATTGGGATCCAGGCGTGAATCTGAGAAGAAAAAACGAGATTCCGGTCGACGTTTACATTCCGTTCGTGGAAACTCTGTTTCGCGACGGCGTGACGCTTTCGATCGGCATTGTCGCGCAGAGCTTCCTGATTGCTCTTGTCTGGTGGAAAAGCGGCGACCCGCTTTATCTGCTTGTCGCTATCACGATGGTTCTTGTCGGCATCTTCCGGATGAGAAACTTCCGGAAATACAACAGCTTGCCCCCGCCGACGACCTGGGAAGAGGCGCACAAGCGCGAGAACGACTATATCCTCTACGGGTCCTTGCACGGGCTCACGCTTGGCGCGTTCTGCCTGCTTGGCATCTATTTTGCGCGCGACAATTTCGCTGAGATCGCCTCCGTCTGCCTGACGCTGGCCACGGCCACCTCCATTGCCGGGCGCAACTACGGCTCCCCGCGCATGGTCACCATCCTGACGCTTGCCTTGACGTGGCCGATCTCGTTGGGTTTCCTTTTACGTGGCGATATCTACCACATCCTTCTCGGGCTCCTGTCCGCGCCGTTCCTGTTTGCGATCCGCAAATTCGCCAACACTGTCCGCGATGTACTTTTCGCCGCTGTCTCGGAAGAAAAAAAGGCGAACCGCATTGCGCAACGTTTCAACCGTGCGCTCAACACCATGTCGCATGGCCTTGTCATGCTCGGTCCCGACGGCCGGGTGGCGGTGGCCAATGCCGAAGCCGCGCACCTGATGTCCCTCAAATCGGCCGATGCGCTGCTCGGCCGGTCGATCCACGGTCTGCTGATGCGTGGGGTTGCCGGCGGCATGCTGGCGCCGAAGGATTGCCGCTACATCGAAGCCCAACTGACGCGTGCGCTGCGCGAGGGCCGCGACCGCAAGGTTCTGGTCTCGCTCGCCAACGGCCAGCACTATGAATTTTCGGCGCGCGAAGGCAGCCAGGAACTGGGCGTCGTCACTTTCGAGGATGTGACCGCCCGAGTCGAGGCGGAAGACAAGATCCGCTTCATGGCGCGCTACGACAGTCTCACCGGCCTGCCCAACCGCGCCTACTTCCACGAGTTGGTGGTGGAAGCCATGTCCTCAGGGGATCCCGAGCGTCTCTGCGGGCTGGTGGTGCTCGATCTCGATGATTTCAAGAGCGTCAACGACACGCTCGGCCATCCGGTCGGCGACGGATTGATCTACGCCGTTGCCGAGCGGCTGGCGGCAGTCGCTGGGCCAGGCATCACCGTCAGCCGCTTCGGCGGCGACGAGTTCATGATCTTCTTCGAGCGCATCGAGGATGAAAGCCACCTGACCGGCCAGGTTGACGAGATCTTTGTCAATCTACAGGGCGAGGTCGATGTCGCCGGCCACGGATTACGCATCCAGGCCTCCGGCGGCGCGGTGCTGTCGCGGGTCAAGGATACCGACGTTGACGCCATGATCGTCAAAGCCGACCTTGCACTCTACAAGGCCAAGGAGCTTGGCAAGAACGGTTGGCGGCTGTTCGAGGCCTCCATGGATGCTGCCTTCCGCAGCCGTCAGCTGATGAAGGCGGACCTGCGCAGCGCCGTGGAAAACAACGAATTGCGGGTGGTCTATCAGCCGATCGTGGCGATGAGCACGATGCGTATCGCCAGTTGCGAAGCGCTGTGCCGCTGGGATCATCCCGATCTCGGGCCGATTTCCCCCGGTATCTTTATTCCGCTGGCGGAGGAAATGGGGATTATTTCCGACATCAGCACCTTCGTCCTGCATGCGGCCTGCACGGAATGCGCCAAATGGCCGGCCCAGACCAGCGTGTCGGTCAATCTCTCGGCCAAGGATTTCCGCAACCGTGATGTCATCCAGAAGGTTCGCGACGCGCTGGCTGAATCCGGTCTCTCCGCCGGACGTCTGGAGATCGAGGTCACCGAGACGGCGCTGCTCGACGACAAGTCGCTAACACGCCAATATATCGAGGAGTTGAAGCGGCTCGGCGTGCGCATTGCGCTCGACGATTTCGGTACCGGGTATTCGAGCCTCAGCTATCTCCACAAACTGCCGCTCGACAAAATCAAGATCGACCGCTCGTTCCTGATGGATGTCACTCAGAACAGCCGGTCGCTCGAATTGCTCAAGGGCATCGTCAACCTATCACGGCCGCTGGGACTTTCGGTTACCATCGAAGGTGTCGAGACCTTCGAACAGCTCAAGATCCTGGCATTGCAGGTCAAGCCGGACCTGGTCCAGGGCTTTCTGTTCGGGTCGGCACTCAGCGCGTCCGGCATCGAGACGATGTCGAGCACCGTCTGGCCCTTCGCCAAGGACATCCGGACGGCAAGGAAGGCGCCGCGGCGCTGACTTCGCGGTGAAAAACCGCCTATTTTAGTATAATTTTATTAATTGTTAACCTTAACGAGCGGTAAACGAGCTTCTACTTATTTTCATCTTTACATCTCATGACCCGTCCGTAGTGTCGGCTGGTGGCGGTAATCGCGGGGAATAGAGTTCATGTGTGCCCAGTTGACTTCGCTCGGCCATGCGGCGAGCGCGGGCGGGGAAAATTCGTCCGAAACCATGTCCAGTTTCGCCAGGAATGTTTCGGCGATGCTGGAGCGGACGGAATACCGCCGTTGCGACAAGGGCGAGGATCTCGAGGACATCTATCGCCTACGCTACAAGTCGTACCGTTCCAACGATATGGTTCCTGACAACGAGAACCATACCATTCACGACGAACTCGACGAGGTGCCTAACGTCTTCCGGTTCGGTGTCTACATCGACCAGGAACTCGTCAGCACGCTGCGTATTCATCACGTCACGCTGTCGACGCCAAGATCGCCTTCCACCAAGGCTTTTGGTGACATCGTACTGCCGATGCTGGGGGAGGGCATGAGCTTCATCTGCCCCAGTCGGTTCGCCTCCGACCCGGAATGGTCGCGCGTCTATCCGCAGATACCTTATCTCACGCTGCGGCTCGCCGGCATGGCATGTTTTCACTTCAACGCGCCCTATTGTCTTTCGACCATTCGCGAGGATCACGCCGGCTTCTACAAGCGGATCTACTACGCCGAGAAGATCAGTGAGCCTCGTGCCTACCCTGGCGTCTATAACAAGGTCGTGCTCTACCGCGCCGACGTCGGCGCCATCCGCGAGCGGTCGCTATCGCGCTTTCCGTTTTTCCGTTCGACGCCGATGGAGCAGCGCATGTTGTTCGACACGCCCGGCGCCGGCGAACTCGCGCCGCTGACCATCCTGCCCACCGCCAAGTATTTTCGCGAAGCCGCCTGAACGAGCCCATGGAGCCTTCCGGTCGCTTCGGCGTTCTGGGCAAGGGTGCTGGTAGTAGGTCGGCATGGCCGGCATCCGCCAAGCATCGCTTCGATAGCGATCCGATCAAAGGAACCGATATGACCATTTCCACGCTCGCCCTTACCCCGCTTATCTCGCTGATTGCAGGCGTGCTGATCCTGGTGATGCCGCGGCTGCTCAATTATATCGTCGCCCTTTATCTGATCGTTGTCGGCCTGCTCGGTCTGTTCCCGCATCTCGCCGGCTAACGACATCGGCAATAGCGGACCTGCCATCCATTGTGATTGGTATCGCCGCGCTTCGCGCAGCGATTTCAAGTTTTGCTTGAGATTGTTGGCTGCGGCGATGCGGCAATAGCGCCATTGCCCTTAACGCGGCTTTTCGCTATGTGCCTGAAAGATGTCTTCGAAGGGGTATTCCAATGGCTGAACACACGCCGACCGGTCCTGTCGAACTAGGCGCGAAGATGGACTATGCCGAGCACGACCGCACCTATGCCGGCTTTGTGATGCTGGCCAAATATGGGTCGCTATTTTGCGCCGCCGTGCTTCTTGCCATGGCGTTCGGCTTCTTTGTGGGCGGCTTCTTCTCGGGGACTATCCTATTCGTGCTGATCCTGGCCATCGGCGCCTTTATTCTCCGATAACTCCTCCAACCTTTGTCGAAGGCGCCGCCGGGGTCGGTCGATGTCTTGCGGTAACAGGGTTCCGGCCGAAAGGATCATGCGGTGGGACAGACGGTTTTCATCCCTCGTGAGCTCGACGCAAACGAGCCGCGCGTCGGGGCCTCCCCCGACACGGTGAAGCGGCTGGCGGCACTGGGTTTCGACGTGATTGTCGAAACCGGCGCCGGCACAGCGTCGCGCATTCCCGACGAGGAGTTCGCCCGGGTGGGCGCCGCGATCGGCAAGGCCGGCGATGCAGCCAGGGCCGATGTGGTGCTGAAGGTGCGCCGCCCCACGGACGCCGAGCTGAAGGGCTATAAGTCCGGCGGCGCTGTCATCGCGATCATGGATCCCTACGGCAACGACGCTGCCGTCGCAGCCCTTGCCAGGGCCGGTGTTACTGCCTTCTCCATGGAGTTCATGCCGCGCATCACCCGCGCCCAGTCGATGGACGTTCTATCCAGCCAGGCCAACCTCGCCGGCTATCAGGCGGTGATCGACGCGGCTGCCGAATATGACCGGGCGTTACCGATGATGATGACGGCGGCCGGCACCGTACCGGCAGCGAAGGCGTTCGTCATGGGCGTCGGCGTCGCCGGTCTGCAGGCCATCGCCACCGCGCGCCGCCTCGGCGCCGTGGTCACCGCCACCGACGTGCGCCCGGCCGCCAAGGAGCAGGTCGCCTCGCTCGGCGCAAAATTCCTGGCCGTCGAGGACGAGGAGTTCAAGGCGGCCGAGACGGCCGGCGGCTACGCCAAGGAAATGTCGAAGGAATACCAGGCCAAGCAGGCGGCGCTGACCGCCGAGCACATCGCCAAGCAGGACATCGTCATCACCACCGCGCTGATCCCCGGCCGTCCGGCGCCGAAGCTGGTCTCGGCAGCAATGGTCGCCTCGATGAAACCCGGCTCTGTGATCGTCGACCTCGCGGTCGAGCGCGGCGGCAATGTCGAGGGCGCCGAAGCCGGCAAGGTGGTGACCACGGCCAACGGGGTAAAGATCGTCGGCCATCTCAACGTTCCCGGTCGCGTCGCCGCCTCCGCTTCGCTTCTCTATGCCAGGAACCTCTATGCCTTCCTCGAGACGCTGGTCGACAAGGCGGCGAAGACGCTTGCCATCAACCAGGACGACGAACTGGTCAAGGCGACGATGCTGACCGATGCTGGCAAGATCGTGCATCCGGCTTTCGCAAAGGCTGAGCAGCAGCCGCCAAAGGGCCAATATGTCGAGCCACCGGCCATTCCGGCCAGGACGATGGTTGCCGAGGCTTCGGCGAAGCCGGCTGCGAAGAAAACGGCCGCTTCGAGGAAGCCCAAGACCACCGGAGGGATCGCGTGATGGATCAGACTCTGCAGAAAGCCCTCGACCAGCTCGACCAGGCGACAGCTGCCGTGCGGCTCGCGGTGCAGAACCTGGCGGCCGCGCCCGGCACCGAGGCGGCGGGTGACGCCGCTCACGCGCTGTCCGGCGGTGCCATCGATCCCTTCGTCTTTCGCTTCGCCATCTTTGTCCTGGCGATCTTCGTCGGCTACTACGTCGTGTGGTCCGTCACGCCGGCGCTGCACACGCCGCTGATGGCGGTCACCAACGCCATTTCCTCGGTCATCGTCGTCGGCGCGCTGCTGGCCGTCGGCATCTCGGCCTCAGGGCTTGCCACCGGATTCGGCTTCGTTGCGCTGATGCTGGTATCGGTCAACATCTTCGGCGGCTTCCTCGTCACCCAGCGCATGCTGGCCATGTACAAGAAGAAGGAAAAGTAGGCCGCTATGAACGCCAACTTCGCCTCCTTTCTCTATCTGGTCTCCGGCATCCTGTTCATCCTGGCATTGCGCGGCCTGTCGCATCCGACCACCAGCCGCCAGGGCAACATGTACGGCATGATCGGCATGGGCATCGCCATCGCCACGACGCTGGCGCTGGCGACCCCTTCGGCCGGGCGCTTCGGCCTCATAGTGCTCGGGCTGCTGATAGGCGGCTCGGCCGGTGCGGTCACGGCACGGCGCATTGCCATGACCTCGATGCCGCAGCTGGTCGCCGCCTTCCACTCGCTGGTCGGTCTTGCCGCGGTCATGGTGGCGGCCGCCGCCATCTATGCACCGGAAAGCTTCGGCATCGGCACCGTCGCCGATATTCATGCCCAGGCACTGATCGAGATGAGCCTCGGCGTTGCCATAGGTGCCATCACCTTCACCGGCTCGGTCATCGCCTTTTTGAAGCTCGACGGCCGCATGTCGGGCAAGCCGATCATGATCGGTGGCCGCCACTTCATCAACGCGGCCCTGGGCATTGCGCTGATCGTGCTGATCGTGCTGCTCGTCACCGCCGAGTCCAAGGTGGTGTTCTGGCTGATCGTTGCCGCCTCGCTGGTGCTGGGTGTGCTTCTCATCATCCCGATTGGTGGCGCCGATATGCCGGTGGTCGTGTCGATGCTGAATTCCTATTCGGGCTGGGCCGCGGCCGCCCTGGGCTTCACGCTCGGCAATCTGGCGCTGATCATCACCGGCGCGCTGGTCGGCTCGTCGGGCGCCATCCTGTCTTACATCATGTGCAAAGGCATGAACCGGAGCTTCATCTCGGTCATCCTCGGCGGCTTCGGCGGCGAGACATCAGCCATTGCCAATGACGGCATCGAGCGCACGGTCAAGCAGGGCTCGGCCGAGGATGCCGCCTATCTGATGATGAATGCGCAAAAGGTCATCATCGTGCCGGGCTACGGCATGGCCGTCGCCCAGGCGCAGCACGCGCTGCGCGAGATGGCCGACAAGCTCAAGGCCAACGGCGTCGACGTCAAATACGCCATCCACCCGGTTGCCGGCCGCATGCCCGGCCACATGAACGTGCTCTTGGCCGAAGCCAACGTGCCTTATGACGAAGTGTTCGAGCTGGAAGACATCAACTCTGAGTTCGCGCAGGCCGACGTCGCCTATGTCATCGGGGCCAATGACGTCACCAATCCCTCGGCTCGTGACGACAAGTCCTCACCTATCTACGGCATGCCAATCCTCGACGTCGACAAGGCGCGCACTTGCTTGTTCGTCAAGCGCTCGCTCGGCTCCGGCTATGCCGGCATCGACAACACGCTGTTCTACAAGGACGGCACCATGATGCTGCTCGGCGACGCCAAGAAGATGACCGAGGAGATCGTCAAAGCGATGGATCACTGAAACGGCGTCGCTGCCAACTCACTGCCGATCGTCGAATACAGCCCGGCTCCGCGCCGGGCTTTTTCTTGGCTGTTACCGGTTCTGAAGCTACGATGCCGACCCGTCGTCTTGCTAACGGCGTCATCGTGGAGGTGCTGGTGCCCGACCCTGGTTCTGCTGCATCGCCGGCCGCCGATCTGACCGCAGCAGAGAAGGCGCCACGCAAGCGCAGCCAGGCGGTAGTGGTCGTGCACGGCATGGGCGAGCAGCGGCCCATGGACACGTTGAGGGAGTTTGTCCAGGCCGTATGGAGCCACGATCCGGCCCGTGCACCGTTCTATGCCCATGTCCCCGATCCGGCCGACCCGATGGGTGCGAAGATCAACCAGAGCTGGATCACGCCCGACAGCCGGACCAATTCGCACGAACTCCGCCGGATCACCACGCCCTATGATGTCGATGGCCGCCGCACCGATTTCTACGAGCTTTACTGGGCCGACATCACCCAGGGCACGACCCGAAACCGCCTTGCTGCCTGGGTGACGACCCTGCTCTGGCGCAAGCCGGCCGATATTCCGCGCGATGTGCTCAAACTCTACGTCGTCACGCTTTTGGCCACCATCGTCGTCCTCGGCGCGGCGCTGGCGCTCGCAACGTCGACCTGGCAAGGCTACATCTCCTGGACGACCGGTGTGCTTGTCACGGTTCTGGCGTCGTTCGTCATCTGGTCGGTGGACCAGTTTGGCTTGCCTTATTTCGGCGACGTCGCCGCCTACGTGCGGGCCGAAGCGGCAACGGTCGAGAAGCGGGCGCTGGTCCGCGAGCGTGGCCTCAAGCTGCTGAAGCGTCTCATGATGGACGATGCCTATGACCGCATCGTGCTGGTCTCGCACAGCCTCGGGTCGATCATCGCCTATGATCTGTTGCAGATATTGTGGGCCGATTTCAGGCCTAGAAAGTTGGAAGCCATTCGCGACAAAGCGAGGCTGAAGGCGATCCACGCCGTCGACAAGGCGACGCTGGCCGCCGCTGCCTCCGCTTGGCCCGACAGCCTCGATGACCTCCCCGCATTCCGGCGCAGCCAATGGGAGCTCTACCGGCAGCTTCGCGTCGGCGACGCCGATCATCCGCTGCCGTGGAAGATCAGCGATTTCGTCACGCTCGGCAGTCCGCTGACCCACAGCGAGTTTCTGGTGACCTACAACCTCGCCGAATTCAGGCGCGGCATCGCCGAGCGCCTGTTTTCGGCATGCCCGCCGATCGCCGACAGGGCGGCGGGCGGGACCATGCTCTACCAGGAAGGGCGCAGCCATTCCGGCAAGCCGCAGCGGGCGGTGCATCATGGCGCGGTGTTTGCCGCGACGCGCTGGACCAATATTTTCGACAGGGGCAATGGCTGGCTGACCGGCGACCCGATTTCAGGGCGGATGACGGAAAATTTTGGTCCCGGCGTGGAAAACATCCAGGTCGAGCTGCGCGGCTCGGGCGGCCGCGTCTTCACGCACAGGCTCTACTGGTCGCTGACGGCGAGCGGCGTCGAGGTCAACGCGCCGGCCGGCGTACAGCCGCGCTCGCACCTTGCCGTGCTGCGCGATGCGGTCGATCTCGGCCGCAAACTGGAAGCTGAGCTGTAGGCGGCGAGCAGCGCACGACAATGCCGCGGCGGCAGTTCAAAGCAAGGTCCCCTTCGGGCGTAATCTTCCCGAAGCGGACCGAGTTCGCTTAGTCACCGATCAACGACTGGTCAGGAAAATCGCTTCCTCGTCGTCGCGCTGCCTGCCGCCAAGTGCTGCAGCCGCGCTGGCAATGAAGGCCCCGACGACCAGCGACAGCGCGCCAATCAGCGAGAAGGTGGCGCCTGCCTTTCTGGCAGTGTCGGCCGCCTGCTGGGCCTTGACCTTGGCGTCCTGCGCTCTGGCGATTACCGCATCGACGCGAGCGGTGGCATCCGCTTCGGACAGGCCTGTGCGGGCGGCCACCAGCCGCGACAGATAGGTCTTGTCGTCGGCCGATATTTCGCCTGCTGCGGCACTCGCGATCAGAATGCGCGATGCCTGCGCCGTTGCCGCGGCGTCGCTCTCCGGATTGGCGGCAGCGAGCCTTGCCGGATCGGCCGGGCGGAACAGCGTATCGACGAAATACGATGTGGCGTTGTCAGTCGAGGCGCTACCCGCGTTTGCAGCAGCACCTGCCGAAGCGCCCATTGCCGCGCCCGATGCCACAGTCGAAGCAGCCTGGACACCGGTACCTATCGCGGCCGAAAGCGCCGTGCCGAGCACGCCGGCGACGAGCAGCGTCGCCAGCGCCCAGGCCAGGAAGCCGTGAGCGGTATCGCGGAAGAAGACTTCATCGGTGTGGATGCCGACCCATTTGGTGCGCAGGCGTCCGGCGAGGTAGCCGCCCAGGGCCGACGACAGCCACTGCACGACGATCAGCCAGACGGCGGTGGAAACGGCGAAAGTGGTGACTGACGCACCCGAGCCGGACCATGGCGACACCATGCTCAGCCCAAGCCCGGAGCCGAGCAGCATCAAGATGAAGGTAAGCGTCGACGCAGCAAAGGCGCCGGCGACGATTGGCCCCCAGCTGACAGCAGTGGAAGCGGATTCCGTCGGGGCGGAAACGTCGACAGCTGTTACGGTGGACTGCATCGAAGCCTCCCTACCGTGCGAACAGCATGATCAGAATAATGATCGGAATTGGGACTCCGAGAAGCCAGAGCAAAATGCCACGTCCCATGGATGCCTCCTGCGGCGATTGTGATCAACTACAATGCCTTGAAAGCCTTTCCGTTCCGGCGGTCCTGGTGATCTTTGTTGCGTTGCAGCAGTCGTATTGGTGCGCCAAGGCGCACCAATACACTTCATGCCTGCTGGCGGGTATCTGGATGGCGGCTCAGATGTCCAGATTGGCAACCGACAGCGCGTTTTCCTGGATGAATTCGCGCCTTGGCTCGACCTCGTCGCCCATCAGTCGTGAAAACAAGCTGTCCGCATCAGTCGCGTCATTGATCTTGACCTGTAACAGCGAGCGCACATTCGGGTCGAGCGTCGTTTCCCAGAGCTGCTCGGCGTTCATTTCGCCAAGGCCCTTGTAGCGCTGCATGGTCAGGCCCTTGCGGCCGGTGGCAAACACGGCATTGAGCAATGCCAGCGGCCCCGAAATGGTTTCCGAGACATCCTTGCGGCGCAGCACCGGTGGCTCGCCGTAGATTTCCGCCAGGCGCGGCGCATAGCGGTCGAGCTGGCGTGCGTCGGCGGAATTGATCAGCGCCAGGTCGAGATGCGCGAACTCCTTGACGCTGCGCACCGTTCGCTCGAAGACATAGCCGCCAATGCCCTCGTTCGAGGTCGACATGCGGCCGATCCAGCCGCGCTCGGTATCCTCGGCGATAATGTCGAGACGACGGGCAACGCGCTCGGCCGTCTCGTTGGCGCGACGGAGGTCGGTGAAGATCTCCGGGTTGAGCGCGCCGGCAATCGCTGCCTGCTCCACCACGCCTCTGTTATAGCGCGTGTGCAATCCGTTGATGAGCTGGCGGACAGCCAAGGCGTCGTCGATGGCACTGCGCAGGTCCTGCCCGGCCCGCACCTCGCCTGTGCTGAGCGCAAGCGACGCTTCTTCCAGCCCGGAGCCGATCAGGAATTCCTCGAAGGCGGCTTCGTCCTTGATGTATTGCGAGCTCTTCCCGCGCGTCACTTTGTAGAGCGGCGGCTGCGCGATGTAGAGATGACCGCGTTCGATTAGTTCCGGCATCTGGCGGAAGAAGAAGGTCAGCAGCAAGGTGCGGATATGGGCGCCGTCGACATCGGCGTCGGTCATCAGGATGATCTTGTGGTAGCGCAGCTTGTCGGCGTTGAACTCGTCCTTGCCGATCGAGGTGCCGAGCGCGGTGATCAGCGTGCCGATCATGTCGGAGCCGAGCATGCGGTCGAAGCGGGCGCGCTCGACATTGAGGATCTTGCCGCGCAGCGGAAGAATGGCCTGGTTCTGGCGCGAGCGGCCGCCCTTGGCCGAGCCGCCGGCGCTGTCGCCCTCGACGATAAAGATCTCGGATTTCGCCGGATCGCGCTCCTGGCAATCGGCCAGCTTGCCGGGCAGCGAGGTAACGCCGAGCGAACTCTTGCGGGTGATGTCGCGTGCCTTGCGCGCGGCTTCGCGCGCGGCAGCGGCCTGGATGACCTTCTCGATGACCGCCTTGCCCTCGGTCGGGTGCTCCTCGAGCCAGGTGCCGAGCGCTTCGTTGACAAGCCCTTCGACCACCGGGCGGACCTCGGACGACACCAGCTTGTCCTTGGTCTGCGAGGAGAATTTCGGGTCGGGAACCTTGACCGACAGCACCGCGGTCAGCCCTTCGCGGCAATCATCGCCGATCAGCGCCACTTTTTCCTTCTTGGTCAGGCCCGAGGAGTCGCCATAGCCGGTTATCTGGCGCGTCAGCGCACCGCGGAAGCCTGCCAGATGCGTGCCGCCGTCGCGTTGCGGGATGTTGTTGGTGAAGGCCAGCACGTTTTCATGGTAGCTGTCGTTCCACCACATGGCGACTTCGACCGTGATGCCGTCGCGCTCGGCGCGGATCGAGATCGGCTTGTCGAGTAACGGCTTCTTCGTCCGGTCGAGATATCGGACGAACTCTTCGAGGCCGCCATCGTAGTGCAATTCATGGCGCACGATGTCGGCATGGCGGGCATCGGTCAAAACGATGCGCACGCCGGAGTTCAGGAAGGCGAGCTCGCGCAGCCGATGCTCCAGCGTACCGTAGTCGAATTCGACCATGGTGAAAGTCTCGGACGACGGCAAAAACGTGATTTCGCTGCCGCTGCGCCCTTCATAGGTGCCGGGGACCTTGTCTTGTTCATAACTGCCGGTGATGCGCAGCGGCGCGTCGGCATTGCCATGCGTGAAACTCATCTCGTAGATCTGGCCGTTGCGGCGGATCTTCAGTTTCAGCCAGGCCGACAGGGCGTTGACGACCGACACGCCGACGCCGTGCAGGCCGCCTGAGACCTTGTAGGAGTTCTGGTCGAACTTGCCGCCGGCATGCAGCTGCGTCATGATCACTTCGGCCGCTGAAATGCCTTCGCCGGTGTGGATATCGGTCGGAATGCCGCGGCCATTGTCGATGACCGTCACCGATCCGTCCGGATTGAGCGTCACCGTCACTAGGTCGGCATGGCCGGCCAGTGCTTCGTCGATGGCGTTGTCGACGACTTCATAGACCATGTGGTGCAGGCCCGAGCCGTCGTCGGTATCGCCGATATACATGCCCGGCCGCTTGCGAACGGCATCCAAGCCCTTCAAAACCTTGATGGAATCGGCGCCGTATTCGGCTTCAACGCCGTTGGCGATGTCGGTCTGGTCGCTCATGAAAACCTGTCTGATTGATGCCGTGTGCAGAGCGCGAAAAATCGGCTTCGAATCGCGCATTTCTAATGTCGTAGATATAGGCGCAAAAGGCGGTTTTTCCAAGGTTTGCAGGCATTTCGGAACGGAATGACCATCGCGTGAGCCGGCTACCGGCGCCTGGCTTCGATCCTGGCCAGCCGCTCACGTAAAAACTTGATCATGAACTTGTGGCGCGGTGCCAACCGCCCGCTCCGGTCGAGCTCGAGCGTCATGTCGAGCGCCTTGGAAAGCACAGCCTTCGGGTCCTTTGCGACTTGGGCGTAGTCGATATAGGCGACCACCAGGTCGCGCTGCCAGGTGGCGTTGTCCGGATCGGACCGGGCAAGTTTCTCGCGAATGGCCAGGCTGTCCTGAAGGGCTTGCCGGGCGCCCCTGACGTCGCGCTGCCTGAGGCGCAGCGTGGCGACTTCGGACAGCGTTATCGACAAGTCCCGCTGCCAGTCGGAATTGGCGGGATCGAGCTTGGCCAGCCTCTGCGCAATCGCGTAGCTGTCCAGATAGGCTTTCAGCGCGCCTTTGTGGTCGCCCTGTATCGCCAGGACGCCGGCGACTTTCTCGATGCACACGGACAGGTCGCGCTGCCATTCGGTGTTGTTCGGGTCGCCGGCGGCGAGCGCGCTGGCCTGCGAAAGTGCCTCACGATAAGCCGAAAGTGCCGCCGGCCAATTCTGCTGGTCGCTCAGCGCATTGCCGATCTTGGCGTTGCCGACCGACAGGTCGCGCTTCAACTCAGTGTCGTCCGGATCGCGTTTCGCCAGTTGCTTGATGATCGCCAGACCTTCCTTGTAGGCCGCCAGCGCCCCGGCGGCGTCGCCGCGTTCGCGCAGCAGGTCGCCTATCGTATCGTGGCTGACCGAGACGTCACGCTGCCGGTCGGCGTCTCCCGGTTTGTCCGCCGCCAGCGCCAGCCGCACCTTCAGGCTCTCTTCATAGGCCGCCTGTGCGTTGTCCAGTTGGCCTGCGATATGGGCAAGGTGACCGATCTCATCGTAGGTGATGGTCAGGTCGCGCTGCAGTTCGGCACGGTCGGGCTCTCCGGCGGCGAGCTGCTTCTTGATCGACAGGCTTTCCTGGTAGACCTCTGCGGCGCCGGCCAGATCGCCTTGCGTCGCCAATACGTTGCCGATCTTGTCGTCGGCCATGGCGAGGTCGCCGAACCACTCCAGATTGTCCGGTTCTGCCTCGGTCAGGCCCTGCAGAATGGTCTTGGCGGTCTCATAATTCTGCAGCGCTGACGGCAGATTGCCTTGCGCCATCCGCACGTTGCCGAGCTTGACGTGGCTGACGGCGAAGTCGCGCTTCACGTTGGGATCGGTTTCATGATGCGACCGCCGCTCGAGATCTGCTTGCAGCGCCTCGAAGGCACGGCCAGCCGCATCGATATTGCCGACCGTGGTATAGAGCTTGCCGAGCTCGTCCAGCGTGCGGATCAAGCGGTCGGCGTCGTCGAGCGACAGCACCACCTGTCCGGCTTCGCCATAAAGCGCCAGCACGGACTCATAGTCCCTGATGGCTGTGGCGTAGTCGAGGTCGGCGCGCGCCGCCCCGCCGGACAGATAGCGCGTTGCGGCCTCGGAGAGCGTGCGGCTGACGAAATTGGCCTTCAGCGCGTTGCGCGAGACATTGTCGATCTCGGCTGCCTCGGCGAGCTTTTTACGCGCGGCATCGAACGCTCCCAGCGAAAGCTGCTCTTCGGCCTGCCGGCGCAACGCTGCCACCCGCAGATCGTCGGAGCCAAGCGTCTGCATTTCGCTCCGCACCTTGACGAAGGCGTCGGCTGCCTCACGCAGCCTGGCGTTCAGACTGTCAGCGGAGAGGTGGCCGGTATCGGAACTGATCAACGCGCCATAGAGCGGCGCCAGCGGCATATCGGCGTCGCTGGCGATCTTCTCCACTTCGCCGCGCATCTGAGGCGTCACCTCGGCCATGGCCAGCAACAAGCGTTCGCGTTCCGGCAATTTCTCCTTGGCCGAGGCGGCAAAGAACAGCTGCGGCAGGCCGCTCTCGACATAGGGTAATTGCTTGCCGCGCGAGAGGTCGTAGACCTCCTGTTGCACGAGCGTCAGTACGGAGCGTATCTCGAGCCCATCGGTGCCGAGGTATTTCGTCAGCGCCGCGGTAAACGGCGAATTCTGGCCCGTCCCATCCGCGGCGGTCTCGCCGGGTGCTGCCGAGAAGGCAAACAGGATGTTTTCTGCCCGCCCGATGCGGCCAAGACCCGGCCGGATCTTGTCGCTGACCTCTTTTACCAGCGCCGTTGCGCCGCGGCCTTCGCCGCCCGTAGCCGCAAACGGATCGCTGCGGCAGGCATCGAGCACGATCAGTCCGACCTTGCTGGTGGCGGCGACGGTCGCGCGGATCTCCTCCAGCGGCAGGCTGGTCCTTTCCAGCGTAGCGAGCGACGACGCGTCTGCATCGACCGGCAGGAGCCGATTCTCGCCGGCTATCTCGACGCCGTGGCCGGAGAAGAACACCAGTGCCACGTCGGCGCCTTTGGCATCCTCGCGGAAATCGTCAAGCGCCCGGCGCATGCGCCGCAGGTCGCGGTTGGTTTCGAGGAAGACCTCGAAACCGAGCTTCCTCAGCACCGTTTCCATGACCTCACCGTCATTGACGGGATTGGCGAGCGGCCGGATCAGCCGGTAGTCGTTCTCGGCGATGACCAGCGCAGCGCGCCGCTCCGCCATTGCAGCGGAGGCCGTCGAGAGGATCAGCAGCAAGGCAAACAGAAAACGCAAATCGAACCGCCCCGGCCCGGTCATTTGCCGGAGCATTCCATCTCTTTATGGCATGAGCAAGTTACGGCATCGGCCAGTTCGGCCGTTCGCGTTGTTAGCTGGCGCGCATCGGCCTCAGCGCTTCGCTCCAGCGGAACAGCTCGTCCAGCATGGTCCTGGCCCCGCCGAGCACCTGGTCGCTGGGCAGGAAGGCGCCGGTCTCGTCGAGCAGCTTCTGGTACATCGGCAGCGCCACGCCTTCCGGAATCGGCATGACGCCGACGGAGGTCAGCAACGGTTTGACCGCCTGCGCCGCTCGCAAGCCGCCGGAGACACCGCCATAGCTGAGAATGGCGGCCGGCTTGTATCGCCATTCCCTGAGCAGGTAGTCGACCGCGTTGACGATCGCGGGGGCTGCGAAATAATTGTATTCCGGCGCCACGAAGACGAATGCGTCGGCGGCGTCGATTGCCTTCGACCACGCTTTCGTGTGGCTGTTTTCGTATTTGGCGAGTCTCGGATGATGCGGCTCGTCCAGCACCGGCAAGTTGAAGGCGGCGATGTCGGTGAGCACCGGCTCGAATTTCCCATGCTCGCGCGCAAAGCTTTCCAGCCACCTTGCGAAAACCGGTCCGGCGCGGCCCGGCCGCGTGCTGCCGATGATGACGTTCAACTGGTGCTTCAAGGCAGGCTCCCGCCGGTTAGTGGCATCTGTGGTGCTGCCACCTAAGACACGCAGCCGGACACAGCAAGCAGGCACTTTCCGGTGCCCCGGTCACATTCCAGAGAGCGGATGCTTCGCCTTGTCGTCCGGTCACATGGACGCCTGCCTTGCCCGCCACTACATTGAGGTGTCAGCGGAGCAAGCCATGGACAGTCAGCCCGTCCCCTTCGTCCCGCCGGCGCCGAAGCCGCGCACAGCGCCGCCCTCGACGCTGGAGATGATCCGCATCGTCTACCGCAATCCGCTCGAACTGTGGGGCGAGCCGACCTACAACGAGCCCTGGATTTCGGTGACCGGCGTCGGCGGGCCGCTGGTTATCGCCAACGATCCCGGCCTCATCCGCCATGTGCTTGTCGACAACGCCAAGAACTACAAGATGGCCACGGTGCGCCAGTTGATCCTGCGACCGATCTTGCGCGACGGGCTGCTGACCGCCGAGGGCGAAGTGTG
Organism: Mesorhizobium sp. M0800; assembly: GCF_040320095.1. Taxonomy (NCBI): domain Bacteria; kingdom Pseudomonadati; phylum Pseudomonadota; class Alphaproteobacteria; order Hyphomicrobiales; family Phyllobacteriaceae; genus Mesorhizobium; species Mesorhizobium sp. M0800. The sequence continues at coordinate 445,344 of NZ_JAMYOZ010000001.1, read as the reverse complement.
GCGGCGTTCGCGCAAGGCGATGGCGCCGGTGTTCACGCCGCGCCACATCTTCGGCTTCGCCGAGCCGATGCTGAAACGCACGCTCGAATTCATCACCCGTTACGAGCAAGGTGGCACGTCGGACATCGCCCACGACATGACGCTGCTCACCTTCGACATCCTGGCCGAGACACTGTTTTCGGGCGAGATATCGGGCGAGCCCGGTAGCTTCGCCAAGGAGATCGACCGCCTGTTCGAGACGATGGGCCGGGTCGATCCGCTCGACCTTTTGCGTGCGCCCGACTGGCTGCCGCGCCTGACCCGCATCCGCGGCCGCAAGACCATGGCCTACTTCCGCAAGATCGTCACCGACACGGTGCAGATGCGCGAGGCGCGGCTGAGGCGCGCTCCGGACACCGCGCCGCAGGATTTTCTCACCCTGTTGCTCAAGGCGGAGGGACCGGGCGGGCTGACCCGGGCCGAGGTCGAGGACAACATCATCACCTTTATCGGTGCCGGCCACGAGACTACGGCCAGGGCGCTCGGCTGGACGCTCTACTGCCTTGCCGAAGCGCCGTGGGAGCGCGAAAAGATCGAGCGCGAGATCGATGCCGTGCTGGCGCGTGAGCCCGACCCGACGAAATGGCTCGACGCCATGCCGCTCACCCGCGCCGCCTTCGACGAGGCGCTCAGGCTCTATCCGCCGGCGCCGTCGATCAACCGCGAACCGATCGAGCCCGAAACCTGGAACGGCCTCTACATACCGCGACGTGCCGCGGTGCTGGTGATGCCGTGGGTCGTCCACCGCCATCGGAAATTGTGGGACTGGCCCGACGCTTTCATGCCGGAACGCTTCCATCCGGGAAACCGCGAAAAGATCGATCGTTTCCAGTATTTGCCGTTCGGCGCCGGCCCCCGCGTCTGCATCGGCGCCAGCTTCGCCATGCAGGAGGCGATCATCGCGTTGGCGATCATGCTGTCGCGCTACCGTTTCGACGCCACCGCGGAAACCCGCCCCTGGCCGGTGCAGAAGCTGACGACGCAGCCGCAAGGCGGCCTGCCGATGCAGGTCACCCGGCGCGGCTCGTAGGCAACCGCACGTCCGTACGTGTTATGCGGCGGACTTGCGTTGGAACTGGCCGGCGGCGCGGTAGCGCCAGAGATAGCTGGGCAGAATGGTTCCGATCGACCGTGGCTGGATCCCGAGGCCGGCGAGCGTCCTGTTGTCCTTGACGGCGGCTTCCGACACCACATTGTGCTGGCGCAACAGCAGGACCTGGTCCTTGGTCAACAACGGATTGGGCAGCAGCCCGAGAATTGATGCCTGGAGGTTCGCCAGCCACCATGGCACGGGCAGCAAAAACCGCTTGCGTTCGATGATGACAAGCAGCTCTTGCATGCATTCCTTGAAGGTAAGCACCTGCGGCCCGCCGAGTTCATAGATCCGGCCGCCCTGGACCTTGCCGTCGACCGAGTGCGCCACCGCTTCGGCGACGTCGCCGACATAGACCGGCTGGAATTTCGTCTGCCCCCCGCCGATCAGCGGCAGCACTGGGGAAAAGCGAGCCATGTTGGCAAAGCGGTTGAAGAAACCGTCCTCCGGCCCGAAATTGATCGATGGCCGCAAGATCACGGCGTCCTGGCTCGTCTCAAGAACGGCCTTTTCGCCGAGCGCCTTGGTACGCGCGTAGTCCGATTGCGCGTGGAGATCCGCTCCCAGAGCCGAGATGTGGGTGAGGCCGGCGCCGACGGCGCGCGCCGCTTCGGCAATAGCGCGCGCGCCGAACTCGTGGACGGCAGTGAATTTCTGCCGGCCGGCCTCATGCGCGATCGCCACCAGATTGACGACATGGTCCGCGCCTTGCACGGCGCGGTCGACCGACCAGCGCACCCGGACATTGGCCTGCACCGGCTGGATCTGCCCGACATTGCCGAGCGGCTGCAGGTGGCCGGCGAGATCGGGCCGGCGGCAGGCAACCCGGATGCGGTAGCCGCGTTTGGCCAGCGCCCGCACGACATGACGACCGACAAAGCCGGAGCCGCCGAACACGACGACGAGCTTTGGGGTCTGCAGGATTTCGGTCATGGCTCGCTCCGGGGGGCTATCCAGATGGTTTGATTGAAGCCGTTTCATAGTCGGTTTCGCGCCAAAGGCAAAGGGCGACCATAGGTCGCCCGGCACTGTTGAAAGCATGATTTCCGGTATCCGTTCGAAATGGCAGAAAACGCCGGCGAGGCCCGGCTTTACGGCAACTCCATTAGGAACAGGAACCTTTGTTCGGTCGGCGATTTTAGATGTATGATTTGATTCCGAATGGAGGATATTGCCGATGACGACAAAACGCGTTGCGATCTTCGCTCTGGCTTTCGCAACAGGCTGCAGCATTGGTGCCTCGGCATTCGCGGCAAACCGGCATCACCACCAAGCTCAACCCGAACGCTACGTTCCCGCCAACGGCGACATCATCGACATTCTGTTCGGTGGCCCGCGCTACTATGACAACCACCTGTTCACGACGGCCGCCGAACCCTGCTCCTACAACAGGGTAGGACCGGACGCGAATGCGGTGAACGTCATCAACGATCATCATTGCGGGAAGTAGGCTCGCGCTGCCGGATCGGCCGGCCTCGTCAGCCGCTCATCGGACAAACGAATTTCTTCAGGACGAATAGCGCGCGGCGAATTCGGAAATGCGTTGCACCACGGCTTTCGGCGCGCTTATGCCGCGCGCCGCCGCCTTCTCCGCGGCCTCGGCCCGGGCACGCCCCGGCACATGCACGCCATAGCGCCGCCGCAGCCGGTCGAGCTGATCCTTCATCCGCTTTTCGAAGTCCGGATCGAGCAGCTTGGGCTCGACGGCAAGCACGAACAGGCCGGTCCCCGGACTGTCCGGCCCGCCGCTGAACCATGGCGCATCGAGCGACCAGTTGGCGCCCGACAGGCCCGCAGCCAGCACCTCGACCATCAGCGCGATGTTGGCGCCGCGCTGGCCGCCGAAGGCAAGCATGGCGCCCTTCATGGCAGCTGCCGGGTCCGTGGTCGGATTGCCGCTGGCATCCAGTGCCCAGCCTTCGGGTATCTTCTTGCCGTCCTCGGCCGCCTTGCGGATGTTGACGAAGGCGGTGGCGCTCGACGACTGGTCGATGACCAGCGCCGCCCCGTCCGCGGCGGGTGCAGCAAAGGACATCGGGTTGGTGCAGTAGACCGGCTTGACCGAGCCCGAGCCGGCAAGCACGGCCGGGCCGTTGGTCGCGGCGAACGACACCAGCCCCTGCGCGGCAAGGCGCCCGGTGAAATAGCCGAGCGCGCCGCACGTATAGGCATTCTTCTGCGAAAAGATGGCGACGCCGAACAGTCGCGCCGCCTTGGCGAGGTCATCGATCGCGCGGTCGAAACCGGTATGCGCCAGTCCGCCGCGGGCATCAGAGAGATAAACCGCGAGCGCCGGCCTGGTGATCACCGGATCGGCATTGCCGTCGATACGGCCGGCTTCCAGCGCTTCGAGATAATCGATGAAATGCGACAGCCCGACGGTCGACAGTCCTTCCGCCTCGGCCGCGACGATCGAGGCAGCCAGCGACTGCGCCGCCTCTTCGTTGGCGCCGGCGCCAAGTGCCGCCATCCGGCACAGCCCTGTCGCCTGGTCGAGACTGAGTTGCATTGTGATTGCCATGGATATCTGAGGGAATGGGTGAATGGTGAATAGTGAATGGTGAGTGGGACTTAGCCGGTAACACTACGGGCTACTCACTACTGACTATTCACCATTCACCATTCACCTAACCAACCTTGTTCGGAATCCGCGCCTCGATCTTGCCCAGGGTGAAGACGAGGATGCCGGTGATCGCCATATAGATCAACGCCAGGAGCAGCAAGGGTTCATAGGTGAGGTAGGTATCCTGACGCACCTTTGAAGAGACGGCGAATATGTCGATCACGCTGATGGTCGCCACCAGCGGCGTCGATTTCAGCTGCAGCACGGTTTCGCCCGTCAGTGTCGGCAGCGCGCGGTAGAAGGCCTGCGGCAGCCAGATTCGCTGGAAAATCCTCCAGCGGCTCATGCCGAAGGCGCGGGCGGCTTCCAATTGGCCTTTCGGCACGCCGGCGAAAGCGCCTCGCATCACCTCGCCCTCATAACCGGCGAAGGACAGCGTCAGCCCGAGGACGCCATAGGGCCATGCCTGCCTCAGATAGGGCCACATCCAAGACTCGCGAATCCATGGATATTGTGGAAACAGCGAGCCCAGCCCGTAATAGAGCAACCAGAGCTGCAGCAGCAGCGGCGTCCCTCTGATGACGGTGCAGAAGACCTTGGCGGGTGCCGCGAACCAGAACGAGCCCGCAGCCTGCGCCAGCCCGAGCGGCACGGCGAGCAGGAAACCCAGCGTGCAAGTGACGGCAAGAATCCACAGCGCGCGCCAGATGCCGAGCAGTCCTATCCCGTAATATTTAGGCAGCCAGTCCCAGCGCATGAAGACGGCCGCCGCCAAAACCAGCCCCAGCGCGATCAGGATCAGCACGATACGATGCGGCTTCAGCCACAGCGAAGCGCGTGCGGCTATCTCGACGGCCGCCGCTTCGCCAGTCATCGCCGGGTCAGCCATCACCGGGCCTCCTTGAGCGACGGCATGCCGCGGCGGGCCCATGTCTCGATACGGCCGATGATCAGATTCGAAACCAGCGTCAACAGAAGGTAGATCGCGCCGGCGGCGATAAAGAATGTCAGATAGGCTTTGGTGACGCCGGCCGCCTGCCGTGTCGCCAATGTCAGCTCGAAAAAGCCGACGACCGCCAGCAGGGCGGTGTCCTTGGTGGCGATCAGCCAGAGATTGGCAAGGCCGGGTATGGCGAACGGCAGCATCGCCGGCAGCGTGATGCGCCGCAGCAGCAGGCCGGGAGACATGCCATAGGCGCGCGCGGCTTCGATCTGGCCCTGCGGAATGGCAAGGATCGCGCCGCGGATCACCTCGGTCGAATAGGCGCCCTGGACGAAGCCGAGCACGGCAATGCCGGCCGCCAGCCCGCTAATGTCCATGCGCTGATAGCCCATTGCCGTCAGCATCTGATTGATCAGGTCGGTGCCGGCGTAATAGAGCAGAAGGATCAGCACCAGCTCCGGCACGGCGCGCACGACGGTCGTATAGACTGCCAGGAGATCGCGCACCACCGGACCACCATACAGCTTGCCGGAGGCGCCGCCGATGCCGATCAAAAGGCCGAGACCGGTGGCGCCGACCGCGATCTCGATCGTATGGAGCAGCCCGACGATGAGCGTTCCACCCCAGCCCGGCGGCACGGGCGAGAGAAGCGCGATGGCAGAGGCGGCCCAAGCCGGAACAAATGCGTTGATCAGCGTCGCCCTCGAATTGCTGGCGCTAAAACCGCCGGCGATCTCCGCCCGCGGAAGCTCGCGTCGATGGATTTCGACGAACCACGCGGCTCTATCGGGGCCGCGTGGTTAATCGCTCATGGATGAGGCCGTCAGTTCGACTGCGTGTCGGCACCGTAAATGTCGAAGTCGAAGTACTTCTTCGAAATCTCGTCATATTTGCCGTTGGCGCGGATGGCCTTGATGCCGGCGTTGATCTTTTCCTTCAACTCGGAGTCTTCCTTGCGGACGCCGGCGCCGACGCCGGGCCCGAGAATGGCCAGATCCGGCGCGACCATGCCCTTCAGATCGCAGCATTGCTTGCCCTGGTCCGATTTCAGGAAGGCGTCGAGGGCAATGGAATCGGCCTGCACCGCGTCGACCCGGCCGGCGGCAAGATCCTGGTTGGCCTCGTCCTGGGTCTGGTATTCCTTGATTTCCGCCGCGTCGGCGAAGTGCTTCTTGGCGTAGTCGGCGTGTACGGTCGAGACCTGGACGCCGATGATCTTGCCCTTGAGGTCCTCCGGTGTTGAGCCGAACTTCTGGTCCTTCGGCCCGATGATCGCAGTCGGGGTGTTGTAATATTTGTCCGAGAAGGCGATCGTCTTCTCGCGCTCGGCGGTGATCGACATCGAGGCGGCGATAAGATCGATCTTCTTGGTCGTCAGCGCCGGAATGATGCCGTCCCAGGCGACGGGGGTGATGACGCAGTCGAGCTTCTCCTCGGCGCAGACGGCATCGATGAATTCGATCTCCCAGCCGACCCATTTGCCGGAAGCGTCCGGCGAGGCGAAGGGCGGATAGGGTTCGGCGGCGACGCCGATCTTGACCGGATCGGCCTTGGCCACGCCCATCGCGGCAACGCCGAGCAGCAGCGCTGCGGCAAAGGTCTTGAGAATAATCTTCATCGTCATGACTCCCAGTTTTGTTGTTGTTCCCGGTTTTCGTCCGCCCACAGTTTAACTGATGTTGCGGATGAACTGCTTCAGCCTTTCGGATTTTGGTGCGCCGAAGATCTGTTCCGGCGGCCCTTCTTCCTCGACCAGCCCGTTGTGGAGGTAGACGACATGCGTCGCGACCTCGCGGGCAAACTTCATCTCATGGGTGACCAGCACCATGGTGCGGCCTTCGCGCGCCAGGTCGCCGATCACCTTCAGCACCTCGCCGACGAGTTCCGGGTCGAGCGCCGAAGTCGGCTCATCGAACAGCATGACGCGCGGATTGATGGCCAGCGCCCTGGCGATCGCGGCGCGCTGCTGTTGGCCGCCCGACAGATAGGCAGGATAGACGTCGCGTTTTTCGGCCAGGCCAACGCGGGCGAGCAATTTTTCCGCCTCGCCGATCGCCACATCGCGCTTGACGCCGAGCACATGCACGGGAACCTCGATGACGTTCTCGATCAACGTCATGTGGCTCCACAGATTGAAGTTCTGGAAGACCATGCCAAGCTTGGAGCGGATGCGTTCGATCTGCTTGCGGTCGGCGGGCACGGTGTGGCCGTAGCTGTCGGCCTTCAGCTTTATCTCTTCGCCATTGACCCGGATGATGCCGCTGGTCGGGTTCTCCAGGCAGTTGATGCAGCGCAGCAGCGTCGATTTGCCCGAGCCGCTGCCGCCGATGATGGCGATCACCTCGCCATCGCGCGCCGACAGCGAAACGCCCTTCAATACATGCAGCTTGCCGAAACTCTTGTGCAGGTTCTCGACGTGGATGGCTTCGGCAGCGCCGTTCTGCGCCGTATGCTTCAGGGCGGTGGCCGGCGCCGTCATCGTCGCGGCGCCCCGCGGAGCAGCCGAGGCAGTGCTTGCTGGAATTTTTTACCCATTACCCGTCACTGGACAGCGTTCCGATTCTCAAGATGGACCGTTCCGCTTGCCTCCGTCAACCGCAGTTTTTGGACCATTGATCACGGCCTGCCGAGTGGCTATTGGCAGGAGGGGCGCGTTTCAGGAGAACTTAGTGGGCAAAGCATACGGGTCGCAGTCGATGGCCGGGCCGCTGCAGCGCGTGCTGATGCGCTCCGCCGCCAGCGCCATGCGTCGGGCCGAAGCGCTGGAGTGGCACTATGGCCCCGGCTTCGATCCACAAAAAGCGGCAGCCCAGCATGATGCACTGGCCAGGCTGATTTCTGTCTCAGGCGCCGAAATCGAATGGCTGAGCGACGCCGATGACGGGCTTGCCGATTCGGTCTTTACCCACGATCCGTCACTGATGACCGACCATGGCGCGGTCATCCTTACCATGGGCAAGGCGCTGCGCCGGCCAGAGCCCGGCCTGCACGAGACAGCCTACCGGCGGATGGGCATCCCCATCCTCGGCCGTATCGAGGCTCCCGGCCAGGTCGAGGGCGGCGACTGCGTGTGGGTGGATGCAAACACGCTGGCCGTCGGCCGCGGCGTGCGCACCAATCAGCACGGCATCCAGCAGCTCTCCAACCTGCTTTCACCCAAGGGCATCCAGGTCTATGGCTTCGACCTGCCGCTCTGGCACGGCGAGGAGGCCTGCCTGCATCTGATGTCGGTGATCAGCCCGCTCGCAGACGATCTGGCGCTGGTCTATGCGCCCCTCCTGCCGGTCGCCTTCCACCAGATGCTGCGCGAACGCGGCATTCGGCTGGTCGAGGGCGACGCCGACGAATTCTTCGCCTCGAATGGGCTCAGCCTGAACGTGCTGCCGACCGCGCCGCGCCAGGTTATCGCCGTTGCCGGTTTTCCGAAGACGGCGGCTGCCATGCAAGCCGCCGGCTGTACGGTCTCGACATTCGAGGCCGATGCGCTGTGCATTGCCTGCGAGGGCGGCCCTACCTGCCTCACGCGCCCGGTGCTAAGACAATGACGACCATCGGCGAAGCGCTCATCACCTTGCTCGAAGCGCACGGCGTCGACACCGTCTTCGGCATTCCCGGCGTACACACGGTCGAGCTCTATCGCGGGCTTGCGCGATCGAAGATCCGTCACGTCACGCCGCGCCACGAGCAGGGCGCCGGCTTCATGGCTGACGGCTATGCGCGCGCCAGCGGCAGGCCGGGTATCGCCTTCGTCATCACCGGGCCGGGGCTGACCAACACCATCACCGCCATGGGTCAGGCGCGCGCCGATTCGGTGCCGATGCTGGTGATCTCGGGCGTCAACGCCACGCCGACGCTGGGCAAAGGCCTTGGCCATCTGCATGAACTGCCGGACCAGCGCGGCATGATGGAGAAGGTGGCGCTGTTTTCGCACCGTGTCACCGAGGCCGGCGAACTGCCCGGCGTGCTAGCCCGCGCCTTTGCGCTGTTCTCATCCTCGCGTCCGGGTCCGGTGCATATCGAGATCCCGACCGATGTCATGACCATGCCGGCCAACGGCATCCTGCCGCTGCTGCGGAATTCAGCGCCGCCCGAGCCGGATGTAGCGGCGATTGCCGAGGCGGCAAGGCTATGCGCGTCTGCCCGCTGGCCGCTTATCCTCGCCGGCGGCGGCGCCAAAGCTGCCGAAGCGCCATTGCAGCACCTGGCCGAGAGGCTGGGAGCGCCGGTCGTCCAGACCGCCAATGCGCGCGGCCTGCTCTATCGCCATCCGCTTGGCGTGCCGGCCAGCCCCAGCCTGAAGGCGGTGCGTGGGCTGATGGCCGGCGCCGATCTGGTCATTGCGGCCGGTACCGAATTCGGTCCGACCGACTATGATGGCTATGGCGACGGCGGTTTTGTCCTGCCCGCCAACCTGATCCGCATCGACATCGGCGCCGACCAGCTTGCCCGCCGGCCTGCGCGGATTTCGATCCAGGCCGATTGCGGAGCGGCGCTCAAGGCGCTGCTTGCCGAAATCGGCACGCACGAGACGTCATTGGATGATGGTTCAGCTCGCGCCGCCGCGACGCGGCAAGCGGCCTTTGCCGAGATCGGCCCGGCTATGCAGGCGCAACTGCGCGCCGTCGAGACGATCCGCGATGCGCTGCCTGGCGCGATCATCGTCGGCGATTCGACCCAGCCGGTCTACGCCGCCAACCTCTATTACGATCATGACCGGCCGGGCGGCTGGTTCAACGCCGCCACCGGCTTCGGCGCGCTCGGCTATGGCCCGCCGGCGGCGATCGGTGCCGTCCTTGCCAGGCCTGAGGCGCCGGTCGTTTGCCTCACCGGCGACGGCGGCTTCCAGTTCACCCTGCCGGAACTGGGCGCCGCGCTCGACGCGGCGGCGCCGGTGATCTTCACAGTCTGGAACAATCGTGGCTACCGCGAGATCGAAACCTCGATGCTCGACGTCGGCGTCGAGCCGGTCGGCGTCTCCCCGGCACCGCCGGATTTCTGTAAATTGGCCGAAGCCTACGGCATTGCCGCCGAGCGGATTTCCGGCACCGGCGGCTTGGCGGACGCGCTTGGGCGCGCGCGGGCGACTGGACGACCTTACGTCATCGAGATTTCGGTTGAGTGATCGCGCGAAAGGCGCGACCTTCCGCATCGGCGGCGCGCAATGACGGAGCGGTCGAATATGACGGAAACACTGGACGGCAGACATATCGTGGTGACCGGCGGCACCGGTGCCCTTGGCGGCGCGGTCGTAGGAAAACTGCTGGAGCAGGGCGCGATCTGCCATGTGCCCAATGCCCACGCTGCCGCGCCTGCGCATTTTCCCTTTCCGGCGCATGACCGCGTCAGGCTGGCGCACAATGTCGACCTTGCCGACCCTGCCAAGGTCGATGCCTTCTATGCCAGCGTTCCAGATTTATGGGCATCGGTGCATCTTGCCGGCGGCTTCACCGCGGCGCCGGTCGAGAAGATCGAACCCGCCTCCTTCGCCGAGATGATGGACACCAATGCCCGCACCACCTTTCTGTGCTGCCGCGCGGCGATACGCTCGATGCTGGGATCTTCCGTGCCGGGCCGCATCGTCAATGTCACCGCGCGAGCCGGGCTCGATCCGCGGCGCGGCTCCGGCAAGGTGGCCTACGCCGCCGCCAAGGCGGCAGTCGCCGCGATGACCGTGGCGATAGCCGAAGAGCTGAAGGGCAACGGCATCCTGGTCAACGCCGTGGCGCCTTCGACACTCGACACGCCGGCCAACCGGGCTGACATGCCGAACGCAGATTTCAGCAGATGGGTCAGCCTTGAGGCGGCGGCCGAGGCCATTGCCTACCTTGCCTCGCCGGCCAACATGGCGATCAGCGGCACGCTGGTGCCACTCTACGGCCGGGCCTGAGCCTGCGGTCCGTCGCAAGCAAGGTCACAAGCAAAAAGCCCCGCCGGATCGTTCCGGCGGGGCTTTTTGTTTCGTTTATAACCCGCGCGAGGCGCGATGTTGGCTTAGCTGCCCTGCTTCTTCAGCGCGGCACCCAAAATATCGCCCAGCGAAGCGCCGGAATCGGTTGAGCCGTACTGAGCGACCGCTTCCTTCTCTTCGGCGATTTCCAGCGCCTTGATCGAGACCTGCAGCTTGCGGGTCTTCTTGTCGAAGGCGATGACGCGGGCGTCAACCTTCTGGCCGACGGTGAAGCGCTCGGGGCGCTGCTCGTCGCGGTCACGGCTGAGATCGGAGCGCTTGATGAAGGTCTCGATGCCGCTGTCGACCAGCCGCACTTCCAGACCGCCATCCTTCACGCCGATAACCTCGCAGGTGACAACTGCGTTCTTGCGCAGTTCGCCTGACGTCGCTGCTTCGCCGACCGTATCCTTGGCCAGCTGCTTGATGCCGAGCGAGATGCGTTCCTTGTCGATGTCGACGTCGAGCACCTGCGCCTTGACCATGTCGCCGCGATTGTACTCCTCGATCACCTGCTCGCCAGGACGGGTCCAGTCGAGGTCGGAAAGGTGGACCATGCCGTCGACGTCGCCTTCGAGGCCGATGAACAGGCCGAACTCGGTCTTGTTCTTGACCTCGCCCTCAACCTGGCTGCCGACCGGGTGGCTGCGCGCGAAGGCCTCCCACGGGTTCTCCAGCGTCTGCTTGAGGCCGAGCGAGATGCGGCGCTTGGCCGGATCGACTTCGAGCACCACCACGTCGACTTCCTGCGTCGTCGACAGGATCTTGCCGGGATGCACGTTCTTCTTGGTCCACGACATTTCCGAAACGTGGATGAGGCCTTCGATGCCCGGCTCCAGCTCGACGAACGCGCCGTAGTCGGTGATGTTGGTGACGGTACCCTTGATCTTCTTGCCGATCGGGAACTTGGTGCCGATCTCGGACCACGGATCGCTCTCGAGCTGCTTCATGCCGAGCGAGATGCGGTGGGTTTCCTGGTTGATGCGGATGATCTGCACCTTGACCGTCTGGCCGATATTGAGGATTTCGGTCGGATGATTGACGCGGCGCCATGCCATGTCGGTGACGTGCAGCAGGCCGTCGATGCCGCCGAGGTCGACGAACGCACCATAGTCGGTGATGTTCTTGACGACGCCTTCGACCACCTGGCCTTCTTCGAGATTCTGCACGATTTCCGAACGCTGCTCGGCGCGGCTTTCCTCAAGCACGGTGCGGCGCGACACCACGATGTTGCCGCGGCGGCGATCCATCTTGAGGATCTCGAAGGGCTGCGGGTTGTGCATCAGCGGCGAGACGTCGCGGATCGGGCGGATATCGACCTGGCTGCGCGGCAGGAAAGCCACGGCGCCGTCGAGGTCGACGGTGAAGCCGCCCTTGACCTGGTTGAAGATGACGCCTTCGACGCGTTCGCCCTTGGTGAACTTCTCTTCGAGACGGACCCAGCTCTCTTCGCGGCGGGCCTTTTCGCGCGACAGCATGGCTTCGCCAAGCGCGTTCTCGATACGCTCGACATAGACCTCGACCGTGTCGCCGACCTTGAGCGTCGTGTCCTTGCCCTTGACGCCGAATTCCTTCAGCGGCACGCGGCCTTCGACCTTGAGGCCGACGTCGATGATGGCCATGTCCTTTTCAATGGCAGTGATGATGCCCTTGACGACCTGGCCTTCGCCGGAATGGCCGGCGGAAAATGATTCTTCGAGCAGGCTCGCGAAATCATCGCGAGTGGGATTTGCAACTGACATAGTTTCTCCTGGAATGCCCCGCAATCTGTCGCGGGGCGGGCGCCGTGGGTTAGCGTTGCGTTGGCCTGCCGGCGTTCCGGGCAAAAAGCCCTTGGCCGCCCTTGAGCGGCAATTCCGGCGCATGAAGAATGCTGGCAGGCTGGTTCATACCCGATATGGGAATTCTTGTTGTCGCCGGCAATCGGCGGCGGCAGGAAAACCCGGCTCAGGCTTCGTTTCTCTTGGCCAGGACGTTGTCGATGATCGCCTGAGCTGCCAGAAACGCGGCCTCTATAGCCATTTCCGACGTGTCGAGCAAGTGCGCATCGGCCGCCGGCTTCAAGGGCGAGTCCATGCGGCCCATGTCGCGCTCGTCGCGGCGCACGATATCGGCAAGGATTTCATCGAAATTGGCAGTGCCGCCGATGCTCTCGATTTCATCCAGCCGCCGCTTTGCCCGCACCTCGGCACTGGCCGTGACATAGAGTTTTACGTCGGCATCGGGACAGACGACGGTGCCGATGTCGCGGCCGTCGAGCACCGCGCCAGGCGGTGTTCTTGCGAAGTCACGCTGTTTCTCGACCAGGATGCGCCGCACCGACGGGATCACTGCCACTTTCGAAGCCGCCTCGCCAACGGCGTGTGCCGAAAGCACTGCCCGGTCGAGCTTTGCCAGATCGACCTGCCGGGCCGCGGTTTCGGCGGCCGAAACATTGTCGAGCGGCAGGCCGAGCCGGAGCAGCGCATGCGCCACCGCGCGATAGGTAAGACCGGTGTCGAGCAGGTTCAGCCGGTAGTGATCGGCCAGCCGCCGGGCAAGGGTGCCTTTGCCGGCACCGGCAGGTCCGTCGATGGCGATGGTGAAAGTTGAGGTCATTGGCCGCCCACCGGAATCGAAAAGCGCAATGATCCAGATAGGCGTGGCGATCCTTCGCGCCCCCCTCTGTCCTGCCGGACATCTCCCCCACTTGGGGGGAGATCGGCGGCCATCGCGGCTTTCGCCGATTGTCTACGTCGCAGGATTGAGCGGAGCGCCGAAGCTGCCAATCTCTCTCCTTGTGGGGGAGATGTCCGGCAGGACAGAGGGGGGCGCTGTCCCGCCGACGTTCCAGTTTGGCCCCAACCCCCAAGGCTATTGATTGCCATCAAGCTACTCGATCTCCGCGCCCAGCCCCTTCATCAGTCCCATGAATTCCGGAAAGCTCGTTGCGATCATCGCCTGGTCGTCGATGGTCACCGGTTTTTCCGTCGCCAGCCCCATCACCAGGAAACTCATGGCGATGCGGTGGTCGAGGTGGGTCTGGACGATGGTGCCTTGTCCATTTGGGTGCTGGCCCAATCCCTTGCCGCCAGGTTTTCCACGCACCGCAAGCGAAGCCTCGCCCTCGGTGCAGTCGACGCCGTTGAGCTTCAGCCCTTCGGCCACTGCTGACAGCCGGTCGGATTCCTTCACGCGCAGCTCTTCCAGGCCAAGCATCAGCGTTTCGCCCTCGGCGAAGCTGGCCGCCACGGCAAGCACCGGATACTCGTCAATCATCGTCGGCGCCCGTTCCGGCGGTACGGTGACGCCTTTCAGCTCGGAGTAACGCACGCGCAGATCGGCAACATCCTCGCCGCCTTCGTTGCGCGGATCGATTATGTCGATGCGCGCGCCCATTTCCTGCAGCGTCAACAGAAGTCCAGTGCGGGTCGGGTTCATCAGCACGTTTTCGATTGTAATGTCCGAGCCCGGCACGATCAGCGCCGCCACCAGCGGAAAGCCGGCCGAGGAGGGGTCGCCCGGCACCGCGATCGTCTGTCCCGTGAGCTTGCCCTGGCCTTCGATGAAAATGTGGCGCACGCCGCGCTCGTCGGTCTCGACCGACAAATTGGCGCCGAACCCCTTGAGCATTTTTTCGGTATGGTCGCGCGTCATAACCGGCTCGATGACGGTGGTGATCCCCGGCGTGTTCAGCCCGGCCAGCAGCACCGCCGACTTGACTTGTGCCGATGCCATCGGCACGCGGTAGGTAATCGGCGCGGCGTGCTTGGGCCCATGAAGCGTGATCGGCATGCGGTCGCCGGGCGTCGCCTTCAGCACCTGCACGCCCATCTGGCGCAAAGGTTCGAGCACGCGGCCCATCGGCCGGCCGGACAGCGAGGGGTCGCCGATGAAGGTGGTTTCCATGTCATAGGTGCCGACCAGGCCCATGGTGAGGCGTGAGCCGGTGCCGGCATTGCCGAAATCGAGCGGGCCTTCCGGCTGCAGCAGCGCGCCGTTGCCGGTACCGCGGATCACCCACTCAGCGCCATGCTTCTCGATATGGGCGCCCATGGCCTTCATGGCAGCGCCCGTACGCATCACGTCCTCGCCTTCGAGCAGCCCGGTGATACGGGTTTCGCCGGAGGCCAGGCCACCGAACATGAACGAGCGGTGCGAGATCGACTTGTCGCCCGGCACCCGTGCCGCGCCTGAAAGGCCAGATGATTTGCGGGCGGTGGCCTGCTTCGGGGCGGCAGTGTGCGACATGGTTCTTTCCTGGAAACGCCGGCGGCCGGCCATTTTCTGCTGGTTTGCGGGGTCTCCTATCATGGCGTACCGAAATGGTCATCCCCTTGGTATGAAGGCCTTCGAATTCAAGCTTTTTGGGACGCCGGCTTTTCGCTTTGACAGCGCCGTAAACTCTGGTTAAGGGGACCAAACTTTCATCGACGAGGCTTGCTGTGGCAAAACCCGAACTTGGCACCAAACGCATCGACCCGGAGACGGGTCGAAAATTCTATGACTTGAACAAGGACCCGATCGTCTCGCCTTACACGGGCAAGAGCTATCCGCGCTCCTATTTCGAAGAAGGCAAGATCGCCGCTCTCGAGGAGGAAGAGGAAGTTGCCGAGAAGGAAGTGGACGCCGAGGAGGAAGAGGGCGTCGAGGTCGTCTCGCTCGAAGAGGCGGACGAGGACGCGAAGGCCGACGAGCTTCCCGATCTCGGCGATGACGAAGACGACGTTGACCTTGGCGATGACGAGGATGACACGTTCCTCGCCGACGAGGAGGAAGAAGACGACGACGTTGCCGACATGATCGGCGTCGGCGAAGACGACGACGAGGTCTGAGCGAACCGCATTCGCCGGCTTTCGCGGCGCTGCCTAGAAAAAGCGGTTCTTGAAGGCTTGATATTGACTGAAGGCGGGGTTAGAAGCCGCCTGCACTGACGGCGCGGTCTAGAACCCGCGCCGGATCTCTTCGCCGGAAACGGCGCCGGTGAACTGCCGGAGTGGGGCCATAGCTCAGTTGGGAGAGCGCTTGAATGGCATTCAAGAGGTCGTCGGTTCGATTCCGATTGGCTCCACCAGTTCTCTCCACGAAAATCAGCAGAACGGCCGCCCGCCCGTCCGGGCTGGCCGCCGCCTATCGCAGAACCTAGCTGAGACTAGTGTAATCGGCCGCCCTACTTGGGCTCGCCGATCCATTCAGAAGTAGTGAGCCCGTGCCCGGTCTGTGCATTGTTCTGGCTGTGGTTTGAACCGCGAGCACCGGTCTGGACCAGGCAGCGGGCTGAAATGACCGCTGCGCAAAACTCCGTTACTTGTTGCAGTTCTGCATATCCGACGTCATGGCGCCGCTGGGGGTGTTGTTGTCGGTATCGCTGCTCGCCGTATCCTTACAGCGGTCCTCCATACCGTTTGTCTGCGGCGTGGTAGCATTCGTTGCGTTCGGATCGATCGTGTTCGGGGTAGTTGCGCTGCCGGTCCCGGTGTTGCCGCCGGAAGTGCCTGTGTTGACGCCGGTATTGCCATCGGCGCTACCAGTCCCGGAGCCCATGGATTGTGCCATGGCAGATGTGGCCAGGCCGATAGCAAGTAGGGATGCAGAGAGAATTTTCATCATCTTAGTGTCTCCATCGAGTTGCATCGCTCTATCGCGATCTATACCAACGAGAGTTTTTTCGAGATGTTCCGTTGGGCAGAAATATTGATCGATACAATCATTATGGATCTTTGTTGCTCGTCGTATCGTGAATGCGGCTGCGAAATTCCTGCCGCATAGCGGCAATTTCGTCTGGAACCAAATCGAGCATGCCGCGTTCTTGCGCTTGCGGGGAGTTGTGTCGGCCGCAGGGGACAGTTTCACCAGGACATTCAAGAAATCCGTGAGCTGGGAGGGGCGCTGTGAGCGTGCTTGCATCCACAAGGCAATTGGACCACCGTCAAATACTGAACGCGCTGAAGGCTTTTCGGAGCGGTGATTTCTCCGTTCGTATCGACAATGTCTACGCCGGCCTTGATTCCGAGATCGCGGACACTTTCAACGAAATCGTAGAACTCAACGATCAGGTCACGCGCGAGTTTGAGCGCCTCAGCAAGGTCGTCGGCAAGGATGGCCGGATCGGCGAACGCGGCCGTGTCCGCAACGCCACCGGCAGTTGGGAATCGAGCGTCCGTTCCGTCAACGATCTGATCGAGGACATGGTTCAGCCGACGGCCGAAGTGGCGCGCGTCATCGGCGCGGTCGCCAAAGGCGACCTGTCGCAGACGATGATGGTCGAAATCGACGGCCGGCAGCTGCGCGGCGAGTTTCTGCGCATCGGCAAGATCGTCAACACCATGGTCGGGCAACTGGCCTCCTTCGCCTCGGAAGTGACGCGCGTGGCGCGCGAGGTCGGCACCGAAGGCAAGCTCGGCGGCCAGGCCCGCGTGAAAGGTGTGGCCGGGACCTGGAAGGACCTGACCGACAACGTCAACGCGATGGCGACGAACCTGACCGGGCAGGTGCGCAACATCGCCGAGGTGACGACCGCCGTCGCTTCCGGCGACCTGTCGAAGAAGATTACCGTCGACGTGAAAGGCGAAATCCTCGAACTCAAGAACACCATCAACACGATGGTCGACCAGCTCAATTCCTTCGCCTCGGAAGTGACGCGCGTCGCGCGCGAAGTCGGTACAGAAGGCAAGCTCGGCGGCCAGGCGCGCGTCGAAGGTGTCGGCGGCACCTGGAAGGACCTGACCGACAACGTCAACCTGATGGCCGAGAACCTGACCGGCCAGGTGCGCAATATAGCCGAGGTGACGACGGCTGTGGCGCTGGGCGACCTGTCGAAGAAGATCACCGTCGACGTCAAGGGCGAGATCCTCGAGCTGAAATCGACTATCAACACCATGGTCGACCAGCTGAATTCATTTGCCGGCGAGGTGACGCGCGTCGCCCGCGAGGTCGGCACCGAGGGCAAGCTCGGCGGCCAGGCGCAGGTGCGCGGCGTCGCCGGCACCTGGAAGGACCTGACCGACAACGTCAATTCGATGGCCGAGAACCTGACCGGCCAGGTCCGCAACATCGCCGAGGTGACGACCGCCGTCGCTTCGGGCGACTTGTCGAAGAAGATCACCGTCGCCGTGCAGGGCGAAATCCTCGAGCTCAAGGACACCATCAACACGATGGTCGACCAGCTCAATTCCTTCGCTTCGGAAGTGACGCGTGTGGCGCGCGAGGTCGGAACCGAAGGCAAGCTCGGCGGCCAGGCCGAGGTGAAAGGAGTCGGCGGCACCTGGAAAGACCTGACCGATAACGTCAACCTGATGGCCGCCAACCTGACCGGCCAAGTCCGCAACATCGCCGAGGTGACGACCGCCGTTGCCCGCGGCGACCTGTCGAAGAAGATCACCGTCGACGTCAAGGGCGAAATCCTCGAGCTCAAGGATACCGTCAACACGATGGTCGACCAGCTCAATTCCTTCGCCTCGGAAGTGACGCGTGTGGCGCGCGAAGTGGGGTCGGAAGGCAAGCTCGGCGGCCAGGCGCATGTCGAGGGTGTCGGCGGCACCTGGAAGGACCTGACCGACAACGTCAACGCCATGGCCGGCAATCTGACCGTGCAGTTGCGCGACGTCTCCAAGGTGGCGACGGCAATTGCGACCGGCGATTTGACCCAGAAGATCACCGTCGATGCGCTGGGCGAGATCCTGCAGATCAAGGACGTCATCAACACGATGGTCGACCAGCTGAATTCCTTCGCCTCCGAGGTGACGCGCGTGGCGCGCGAGGTCGGTTCGGACGGCAAGCTCGGCGGCCAGGCGCAGGTGCGCGGCGTTGCCGGCACCTGGAAGGACTTGACCGACAATGTCAATGCGATGGCTGCCAACCTGACCGGCCAGGTGCGTAACATCGCCGAGGTGACGACTGCGGTGGCGCTGGGCGACCTGTCGAAGAAGATCACGGTCGATGTGCGCGGCGAGATCCTCGAGCTCAAGGACACCATCAATACGATGGTCGACCAGCTGAATTCCTTTGCCTCGGAGGTGACGCGCGTTGCGCGCGAGGTCGGCACTGAAGGCAAGCTCGGCGGCCAGGCGCAGGTGCGCGGCGTTGCCGGCACCTGGAAGGATCTGACCGACAATGTGAATTCGATGGCCGAGAACCTGACCGGCCAGGTCCGTAACATCGCCGAGGTGACCACCGCAGTGGCGCGCGGCGACCTGTCGAAGAAGATCACCGTCGACGTCAAGGGCGAGATCCTGGAGCTGAAATCGACGATCAACACCATGGTCGACCAGCTGAACTCCTTTGCCGGCGAAGTGACGCGTGTCGCCCGCGAGGTCGGCACCGAGGGCAAGCTCGGCGGCCAGGCGCGGGTCGAGGGCGTTGCCGGCACCTGGAAGGACCTGACCGACAACGTCAACCTGATGGCGACGAACCTGACCAACCAGGTGCGCGGCATCGCCGATGTCGTGACCGCGGTCGCGCAAGGCAATCTCAAGCGCAAGCTGACGGTCGATGCCAAGGGCGAGATCGCCTCGCTCGCCGACACCATCAACGGCATGATCGAGACGCTGGCGACCTTCGCCGACCAGGTGACCAACGTCGCCCGCGAAGTGGGCATCGAAGGCAAGCTCGGCGGCCAGGCCCGGGTGCCCGGCGCTGCCGGCCTTTGGCGCGACCTGACCGACAATGTCAATCAGCTCGCGGCCAACCTGACGACCCAGGTGCGCGCCATTGCCGAGGTGTCGACGGCGGTGACCAAGGGCGATCTGACCCGCTCGATCAGCGTCCAGGCCTCCGGCGAGGTGGCGGCGCTGAAAGACAACATCAACGAGATGATCCGCAATTTGAAGGACCAGACGCTGAAGAATGCCGAGCAGGACTGGCTGAAGACCAATCTCGCCCGCTTCTCGCGCATGCTGCAGGGCGAGCGCGACCTGGCCACGATCTCGCGCCTCATCATGTCCGAACTCGCCCCGCTGGTGAATGCGCAATATGGCGTGTTCTATGTGACCAACCGCGACGAGGATGAATTCTATCTGGAGCTCGCCGCCTCCTATGGCGCCGAAAGCAAGGCGGAAATCAAGCAACGCCTCGATCTGCGTGAAGGGCTTGTCGGGCAGAGTGCCGCCGACAAGCGCGCCATCATGCTGGACAATGTGCCGCCGAATTTCCTGCGCGTTACCTCCGGCCTTGGCAATGCCGCGCCGGCGAACGTGATCATTCTTCCGGCTCTGTTCGAAGACGAGGTGAAGGCCGTCATCGAACTCGCCTCGTTCAGCGAATTCCGCGACACGCACCAGTCGTTCCTCAACCAGCTGATGGAATCCGTCGGCATCGTTCTCAACACCATCGCCGCCACCATGCGCACCGAAGGCCTGCTCAAGCAGTCGCAGCTGCTGACCTCGGAATTGCAGGCGCGTCAGACCGAACTGACCAAGAAGCAGGAGGAGCTGCACGCCACCAATGAGGAGCTGCAGGAAAAGGCGCAGCTGCTCGAGAACGAAAAGAAGCAGGTGGAGAACAAGAACCTGGAAATCGAGATGGCGCGGCGGGCGCTGGAGGAGAAGGCCGAGCAGCTGGCGCTTACCTCGAAATACAAGTCGGAATTCCTCGCCAATATGAGCCACGAACTGCGCACGCCGCTGAACTCGCTGCTCATCCTTTCAAACCTGCTCGCAACCAACCAGCAGGGCAATCTCAACGACAAGCAGGTCGAGTTCGCGCGCACCATCAATTCGGCCGGCACCGACCTCTTGAGCCTCATCAACGACATCCTCGACCTGTCGAAGATCGAATCGGGCACCGTCTCGATCGATATCAACGATATGCCCGTGGTGCATCTTCGCCAGCATATGGAGCGAACCTTCCGGCAGCTGGCGACCGACAAGGGACTTGGCTTCACCATCAATGTCGACCCCGAGCTGCCGGAGACCGTCCGCACCGACGAGAAGCGCTTGCAGCAGATCGTGCTCAACCTTTTGTCGAACGCCTTCAAGTTCACCTCGCAAGGCGAGGTCCGCTTGAATTTCCGGGCCGAAAAGACGGGCCGTCACAACGGCTCGGCGCAACCGATGGAGGCGCTCGCGATCGTGGTCAGCGATACCGGCATCGGTATTCCGCAGGACAAGCAGAAGCTGATTTTCGAAGCCTTCCAGCAGGCCGACGGCACCACCAGCCGCAAATATGGCGGCACCGGGCTTGGGCTCTCGATCAGCCGGGAGATTGCCCGGCTGCTCGGCGGCGAATTGCGGGTCGAGAGCACGCCGGGCAAGGGTTCGACGTTCACTCTGGTCATTCCATTCGACGGACCCCGGATGGCCTTGGCCCCGCAAGCGGCGTTGCTGCCGGCGATGGAGGTGGCCGCGACGACAGCGCAACCGAGCCCGCCGTCCTCCGAATTGCTCGATGACCGCGACACGATCTCGTCGGAAGATCGGGTCGTGCTGATCGTCGAGGACGACCCGACCTTCGGCGGTTTGCTGCTCGGCCTTGCACGTTCGGCCGGGCTGAAAGGCGTCCTGTCGACCGCGGGCTCCGGCACGCTGGCTTTGGCACGCAAGCTGGTTCCCGACGCGATTACGCTCGATCTCGGACTATCGGATATCGACGGCTGGGTGTTGTTCGATCTGCTTCGCCATGACCCGAAAACCAAGGACATTCCCGTTCATGTCATCTCGGGCGCCGAAGACATCGAGGTGCTTGCCCGCAAGGGTGCATCCAGCATTTCAACCAAGCCCGTATCGTCGGACGAACTGATGAAGGTCTTCCAGGATATTCATTCCAGAAAGCTCCGCGTCCAGAGCCGCGTCCTGATTGCCGATCCCGATCCCGAGCGCCGCCTTTCGCTGATCGAGGCGATCCGCGACGGCGTCACCTCGGTTACGGCGATCGGCCGCGTCGCGGCGAATGCGGACGAAATCGGCATCGCCAACTATGATGCCGTTGTGCTCGGCTTTGGCCGCTCGGCCAAGGACAACGCCCAGATGCTGGATGAGATTGCCGTCCTGTTCGGGCAGTCGGTGTCGCGACTGCTGTTCTTTGCGCCTCATCCGGAAGCGCTGCAACAGTCGCTCGCCTTGCATCCGGCATTGGCGGATGTTCCGCGGGCGGAGAATTTCGCGCAGCTGGCTCTCCTGATGTCGGCAACACTCCCCGGGCGAGGCCACGAAAACGATGGTGCGGCAGCCGAACAGCCGGACAAGTTCGACCTCGCCGGCGCAAAGGTCCTCATCGTCGACGACGACATCCGCAACATCTATTCACTCACCAGCGTTCTCGAGACCTATGACATCCAGGTGCTGCATGCGGAGCGCGGCCGGGAAGGTATCGCGCTTCTGGAGCAGAGCCCGGACATCGATGCCGCATTGATCGATATCATGATGCCGGAAATGGACGGCTACGAGACGATGCGGCAGATCCGCAGCATGCCGGCGATCGCCCATATCCCGTTGATCTCGGTCACAGCCAAGGCAATGAAGGGCGACCGGCAGAAGTGCCTCGACGCCGGCGCCTCCGACTACATCGCCAAGCCTGTCGATCTCGATCTGCTGTTGGCATTGCTGCGTGTCTGGATCGGCCGTTCGCGATCCCGTGTCCATGGTCCGGAAAAGACGCTCATGGCAGTGAACTGACGGCCGCTCGATGCAGAAGCTGTCGAGAAACGGAGCAAGGAAGCTGGAGGTCATGGCGCCGGCAGCGGGGCCGGCAAAGGCGCGCATCCTGGCCGTGGATGACGACGAGCGCAATCTGCTGGCGATCGGCGAGGTTCTGGCCCCTATCGGTGAAGTCGTCTGCGTGCAGTCGGGCGAAGAGGCGTTGCGCGCACTGCTGAAGGAGGATTTCGCAGTCATCCTGCTGGACGTGCTGATGCCCCGGCTGGATGGCTACGAGACCGCGGGATTGATCCGCCAGCGCGAGCAATCCAGGCGAACGCCGATAATTTTTCTCACCGCCATCAACAAGGAAGACGCGCACATGCTGCGCGGCTATGACGCCGGCGCGGTGGATTACGTGTTCAAGCCCTTCGACCCGGCCATGCTGCGTTCCAAGGTTGCCGTGTTCGTCGAACTTCATGAGAAGACGCTCGAAATCCAGCAAAAGGCGGCTGCCGAGCAACGGCTGCTGGCCCAGGCACTGCAGGCGCAGAAGGAAAAGCTCGAGGCCGAGCGGGCGCTGCGCAGCGCACAGGAGCGGCAGCATGCCATTTTGAGCTCTCTTCCGGTCTGCTTCCACGCAAGGGCGGCGGAGCCGCCGTTCGGCGCCAGCTTTGTCACCGAAGGGGTCGAACGCCTGACCGGCTTTCCTGCGGAACGGCTGACCGCCGATCCAGGCTTCGGCCTGAGCCGCGTTCATCCCGACGATCTGCCGAGAGTGAGGGAGGTCCTGCTCGCAGCCAAGGCCACCGGCTCCTACACCTGCGAATTCCGCTGGCAATGCGCCGACGGCAATTACCGGATTTTTCTCGACCAGGGCGTCCTGTCGAATGGCTCCGACGGCCGGAAGCCCGAGATCCTCGGCACATTGCTGGACGTTACCGAGCGGCGCGAGCTTGAGGACCAGCTGCTGCAGTCGCAGCGCCTCGACGCGATCGGCAAGCTTACCGGCGGCCTGGCGCATGATTTCAACAATCTGCTTGCCGCAATTCTCAGCGGATTGGGATTGCTCGAGCGCCATGCCGAGTTCGACGGACAGACCAGGCAGGTTCTGGAACTGACACGCCGGTCGGCAAAACAAGGCGCCGAGCTCGTCAACCGCATGCTTGCCTTCTCGCGCCGCCAGACGCTGAGGCCGCAGGCCGTGCGCCTCGCCGCGCTCGGCGATACAATGAACGGGTTGGTGGCCCCGGTCCTGGGCGGCCTGATCCGTTTCGATTGGCTTGTCGACGACGCTGTGTGGCCGGCGCATGTCGATGCCAGCCAGCTGGAGCTCGCGCTGATGAACCTGGTCTTCAACGCGCGCGATGCCATGCCGTCCGGCGGCACGATAATTGTGGAGGCGCAAAATCGAACGCTAGGCAGTGCAGCCGAGGATATTTCGGCGGGCGACTATGTCGTGGTCACGGTCAAGGACACGGGGTCGGGCATACCGGCTGACATTCTCGCCAAGGTCGTCGAACCGTTCTTCACCACAAAACCGGTCGGCAAAGGCACTGGCCTCGGTCTGAGCACGGTGCATGGTTTCGTCAAGCAATCGGGCGGCACGCTTCGCATTGAAAGCACCGTCGGCAGTGGAACATCCGTCCAGCTCTGGATGCCGCGTTCAATCGAGCGCCCGGTGGAAATCGCCGAGAAGTCCGATCCCGACGACAGCGTCGGGAATGCCGGCGAGGACTATCCATCGGTCCTGCTGATCGACGACAGCAATGTACTACGGGAACTGACGGCCCAATCGCTTCGCCAACACGGCTTTGCGGTTACCTGTGCCGGGGGCGGTGCCGAAGCGCTGGCGATGATCGAGCGGGCGCCGTACGATTTCGATGTCATCGTCACCGATTTTGCCATGCCGCTGCTCTCGGGCCTGGAGGTCATTCGGTTCGCCCGCAATCTGCGGTCCGATTGGCCGGCGGTGATGATAACGGGATATGCCGATGCCGACGCGATCGCCGACCGGCCCCCCGACGTGCCGCTGCTCGGCAAACCGCTGCGCGAAAAGGACCTGATGGAGAGCATTCTTGCGGCGGCCGCGCGCGCCGGCTCGCAGAAAGCCAGGCAGGCCCAGCCGGTGAAAGGCGGGTACCGGTTTTCGACCTGAAGAGACAAGCCTCATCGAATCGAAACGGTACGTTCCGTATCCTCGATTGTCCGCGACATCCAGCCTGTGCGCAACACGGAGCGCCGGCCATGGCGCGCTCGACGGGCTGTGATGCGGTTGATAAGCCCTCTCCGCAAGGAGAGTCGAGACATGACCGTTGCGATCGAGATGGGCCAGACGAGCGCAGGCGCCCCGGCGGCGCTGGATCTTGAGGAACTGCTGGCGACGCGGCTTCTGGTGCAGGGCAATTCGGGCTCCGGCAAGTCCCACCTGCTGCGCCGGCTCTTGGAGCAGAGCGCGCCCTGGGTGCAGCAGACCATCATCGACCCCGAAGGCGACTTCGTGACGCTGGGCGACCGTTTTGGCCATCTGGTGATCGACGCCGAGGAGCATACCGAGCGCGGCCTGCAGAGCGCCGGCGAGCGGGCGCGCATCCACCGCGTCTCCACGGTGCTCAATCTCGAGGGGCTCGACGCCGAGAACCAGATGCGGCGCGCCGCCGCCTTCCTCGGCGGGCTTTTCGAGGTCGCCCGCGACCACTGGTACCCGATGCTGGTGGTGGTGGACGAGGCGCAGCTGTTCGCGCCGGCCGTCGCCGGCGAGGTTTCGGACGAGGCACGCAAGCTCTCGCTCGGCGCCATGACCAATCTGATGTGCCGCGGCCGCAAACGCGGGCTGGCCGGGATCATCGCCACTCAGCGGCTGGCCAAGCTCGCCAAGAACGTCGCCGCCGAGGCTTCCAATTTCCTCATGGGCCGGACTTTTCTCGATATCGACATGGCGCGTGCCGCCGACCTTCTCGGCATGGAGCGCCGCCAGGCGGAGGCTTTTCGCGACCTGGAGCGCGGGCAATTCATGGCGCTCGGCCCAGCGCTGTCGCGCCGTCCGCTCGGCTTGCGCATCGGCCCGACCGATACCAGTCCGCGCAACGCGACCCCGCGCCTGATGCCGCTGCCGGAAGCGGCGTTGGAGGATGCCCGCGCCATCATCCTGGCGGCGCCGCCGCCCGAAACCGTGCGGCCGCAGCGCCGGTCGTCGCCGGACCTGCTCGATCAGCTGATGGCGGCAAAATCGGCGGCGCTGGAAATCCGCCCCGAACCGGTGGAGCCGCCGATCAGCGCCGAGGATCTGGCGGAGCGGCGCGAGCGCGTCGACCGGGTGCTGCGCGCCGTGCTGGCGCAACCCGATGCCGGCTTCCGGGTCATCGGCGTGCTTTATCAGGAGTTCGTGGTCCGCTGCCGCATCGAGGGCCTCGCCTCGGTCGTGCCGGACCTGCCCGAGTTCCGCCGCATGCTGACGCGCGCCCGCGCCGGCCTCGGCTCCGACATGGCAGGCGACGACGCCTGGCAGGACGTCTCGGTGCGCGCCTCGCTGCTGCCCGAGGACATGCAAGGCGTGTTCATGATGATCGCTCGCGCCGCCAAGGAGGGCTGGCCCTGCCCGAGCGACGCGGCAATCGCCCGCGCCTACGGCTCGCACTCGTTACGCCGCGCCCGGCGCCTGCTGAGCTATATCGAGGAACAGGGCCTGATCGTCTGCCAGCTCGACGGGGTCGGACGGCGGACAGTGACGCTGGTGGAGCTGGCCTGGGCGACGGCGCCGGGCGATCCGAATGCGGCGGAGGCGGAGCAGGGGAGGGTGGCTGTTTGATTGGGGTGGTTTAGGCCAAAACTGACGTTACTCAACATCAGCAAAGCGCCATATCCGGACCTTGCCAGTGATGCCGTGAATGTTAAGTCTCGGCTCCGATGCGGACGTTCCGCCCGAGTTCGAAGACTGACCGCGACCGTTCTGCGGCCTTCGCATCGATAGCGCCAATGAGCGGCGTCCCACATCCCACTCCTTGTGTCCATTGGGAGGGGTCGTTGTGGACCAAGCCTTACTACCCAGTCTTGTGACGAAGCCGATCCAGCGCGTCTCGAAGTGCGTTGGCGGCATCGCCACGCTCGTCAGGGGACATCAGCTCCGGTTCAAGTTCCAACCTGAAGTGCGGCAGCTCGGTTCGAACAGCACGACGAGCGGCCGCCAAATTGGCCTTCAGATCGATGACGCGGTAGGTGGCGACGGGATAGGCGATCCCCTTGACCTGGACTTGCCCCAGTTCCTCACAGTCGATTGCGTCCTTCACTTGCGCAAACGTCTCGTAGGAAATGAGTATGGCCCCCGGCGGCGCCTCCTGCTCCAGGCGCGAGGCGAGATTCACGGCGCCGCCGATTATCGTGTAATCCATCCGGTCCTCGCTGCCGAAGTTACCGACGGTGCAGTAGTCGGTGTGGATGCCGATGCGACAGCGCAGCGGTGTTTCGATCCCCATGTCCCGCCAGACTTCGGCAAGCTCGCTAATCCGCTTTTGCATTGCAAGTGCCATCTGCGCGCAAGCCAGCGCGTCCTCCTTGACGCCGCGAGTCTCGGGATCGCCGAAAAACA
The DNA here is from genome assembly GCF_040320095.1 of Mesorhizobium sp. M0800. NCBI lineage: Bacteria > Pseudomonadati > Pseudomonadota > Alphaproteobacteria > Hyphomicrobiales > Phyllobacteriaceae > Mesorhizobium > Mesorhizobium sp. M0800. The sequence continues at coordinate 418,625 of NZ_JAMYOZ010000001.1, read as the reverse complement.
TCAGGATCGCGTCGCCGACATATTTGTCGATCGTCGCGCCGTGATCCGAAGCAATTTTCGACATTTCCGTCAGATAGTGATTGAGGAGTTGGGTGAGATCCTCGGATTCCATTTTGTCAGTGGTCTCGGTAAAGCCGGCGATATCGGAGAAGCATATTGTCAGTTTCTTCCGCTGGCTGGCGATCCTGACCTCCTGGCGGCCGGTGAATATCGAGCGATACACCTGGGGCGCCAGATACTTCGCCAGCTTGCTGGAAAGCGCCTCCAGAACCACGGATTTCTCGGCGAGGTTCTCCTCCCTTTGCTTCAGCTCAGTGATGTCCGAATAGACGGCGACCGTGCCGCCGGCGCTGATCCGCCGCTCGCTGACCATGACCCATCGCCCGTCGCCTCGCCGCTGCACCCAAGGTTCGCCAGGGTTGCGGTGCCGCGAGAGGCGCTCGGCGACCCACTCCTCGATCCGCCCCTCGGCGTCCCTGATGTAGCCGCGCTCAGCGGATCGGCGAATGATTTGCTCGAATGTCGTGCCGGGCGTCAGTTCGGTCTCCAGACCGGTGTAGAGCAATTCGCGGTAGCGGCTGTTGCTGAGGACTAGCCGGTCCTCCCAGTCGTACAGAGCGAATCCTTCGGAGATGCTTTCGATGGCATCGATGAGCCGCTGACGAGCTTCCGCAACGTCGCGCAGGTTCTTTTCCTCGACCTCGACAGCAGTATCCCGGAAGAGTCTCAGCGCTTCGGCCATGCGCCCGATTTCGTCGCTGCCCGCGGCTGGCAGCGGCGCACGAAGATTGCCCCCCGCAATCGCGAGCATGCCTTGGCTCACGGCCCCCAGTCGGGCGAGGAGGCTGCGGTCGACATAGAGCCAGACAACCAGAACCGAACTCAGGAGGCTGAGAAAGGCGGAGCCGAGTACAACCGCGGTGCCGTAGCGCTGGACGAGCGCGGCTTCGCGACCGGACGCAGCGATCTCCTGATCTGCCGTGGCGACCAGGCGATCGACGCCAGCGGTGAGATTGCGCGACAGTCGATTGTTCTCGGCCAGAAGCCTTTCGCCCTGTGCCAGGACAGCAAACTCGTCCTCCCGCACCTTGGGGATGCTGTCCTCGCCGTCGGTCAAACCCCTGAACTCGTCAACACGCTGCCGGAAGCGGGTCCGCAGCTTTTCGTCGATCTCCGTGGAAACCTTTTCAAGAGCAGTGAGCGAACGGCGTAGCGGAAAAAGGATCAACGCCAGGTCGCCAGGCGTCGGCGCGTTCGCGACCTTCACCAGCGCGTCGTTGACCGCCGAGATCTCCAGCTGCGCCTTCTGCTGGGGAATGTAGGCCGCAATCGCCTGGACCAGGTCGGCCATCGCCGCTGCGCGTCGATCGGGCGACAGCGACGTGTCGGCCGCGACCGCCCGCCATTGCGGGAGCCTGGAATCCATTACTAGGATGCCGGTGGCGACAAGGCGCTGGCTTCCGGTCGTCGTCGCGGCGAGGCGGTTCAGGAGCTCCTCCTTGCGGGCGACCACGTCGAGCCGGGCGACAACAAGAGAGTCGAGCTCCTTCAGGTTGCGCCTCAGAACAATCGCGGCTTCCTCGATCTCGGCCAAAGGCACTGTGCCCAACGTGGCATCCCGGAGGTCCGTGCGCAGGGCCTCGAGGCGGGACATCTCGAGCGCGACGGCAGCCGAGACCTCGCTGTGCTGAGCCCTGCTTGTCGCTGCCAGCACCGATGGCGCGGCAGCAGCGACCCGTTCGGCCTGGCGCGACAGCTGGAGGGAGGCGAGCGCCGACGGCACTCGATCCGTGGTAATTCGGTCCACGACGTCGCCAACCTGGAGGAAGGCATAAAGCGCCGCAGCGGTTGCCAGCACCGCAAGGGCGCTGATCCCGAAAAAGGCGAGCAACAGCCGGCCGCGTATGCCGAGGCGTTCAAGCTCGGCGAGTCGGAACAGTCCGGCCACACTGGTCTGCATCAGACTAGACATCTCAGCCGGCACGCCGGCGATCAGCGAACCCTATTCAACCGGCACGTACTCTCCGCCGCGCCAGACGTACCAAACCCAGCTCTGCTTCGTGAGGTCGCCCTTGTCGTCGAAATCGACCCGGCCGATGACGGTGTCGAATTCCTGTTCGTGCAGTGCCGCAATGATGGCCTTCTGTTCCAGCGAACCTGCCTTCGAGACTGCCTGGGCCCAAACCTGGACCGCGCAGTAGCTCAACAGCGTGTAGCCCGCGGGTTCGAAATTCTCCGCACGGAACTGCTCAACGACCGCGGCCGCTTCGGGGCTTCGCCTCGGGTCCGCCGGGAACGTGAAGAGGGTCCCCTCTGCCGCGGGGCCGGCGATCAGGGCAAATTCCTCGGTCGCCAAAGCATCTCCGGATATGAGCTGAACCGTGTAGCCACTGTCGTGTGCAGCGCGAGCAATCAGCGCAACCTCGGCATGATACCCACCCACATATAGGGCGGAGACGCCGGCGGTCTGCAACGTAGCGACCTCGGCCGAATAGTCGTCCTTCCCGGGAATGTATGCGTCGTAAACGGCCTCAGTCACGCCCCGCTTGTTCAGCTGCTTCCTGGTCTCGTCGGCGAGACCCTTCCCATAGGTCGAGTTGTCGTGGAGGATCGCAATCTTCTTGTTGCCCCAGCGATCGGCAAGGTAGTTGCCAGCGATGAAACCTTGCGCGTCGTCGCGGCCAATGGTGCGAAAGACATTGGCACGGCCCTGTTCGGTCAGCTGCGGATTGGTCGAGCCTGGGGATATCTCAACGACGCCCGCCTCCTCGTACACTTTTGATGCGGGGATCGAGGCCCCGGAGCAATAATGCCCGACGACGAGCACGACCCCGTCAGCCACCAGCTTCTTGGCGGCCGCCACGGCTTGCTCGGGATCGCAGAAGTCGTCGACCGAGATGAGCCTCACCTTCTGGCCGAGCACGCCGCCCGCTGTGTTGACGTCGGCCACTGCCATCTCCGCGCCGCGCTGTCCCTGCTCGCCGATCCAGGCGAGCCGTCCCGTCATCGCAGCCGAGACGCCGATCAACACCTCCGCCCGCGCGGAGCTGAACACGGCCGCGAGAACTAAGATCGCTATGGCGATGATGCGGTGCATGTGTGCACCCCCTTAACTGCAGCTTACGCCAATCCCGTTAAAGCCGACAGCCCCTTCGGCAAGCGCGACTGTCTCGGGCTGCTATTGCAGCGCACACCCAATTTGGCGAAGCAAGCATACACTGGAATGGCGTGTCATAACTTCGTTCGCTGAGGTCGGAATCGCGCGCCAAATCCGGACGTTACCACTGACCGGAGTGAGCGTCGTGATCCCCCGCCTCAGCTTCCCCCTATCTCTCCTCCACAATCCGCAAATAAGCCGCCGTCACAAACAGCACGATTAACCCAAACAATATCTACCACGCCCCTTCCGGCATCTGCAAAATCGTCAGCAGCGTCGTCAGCGCGGTGGGGATCAGCGCCGTTGATTGTGCCGGTGCAGCCCGTCGCGGCCGCCGAAGATCGAGGTGCCGCCGACGACGGCGGCGGCCACCCAAGGCAGCACCAGCGGGTCGGCGAGCGACGGCTTTGATCAGGCCGATGTAGTGCAGTGCCGACGAGCACGCTCGAGATAACGGAGAGCGCCGTGATCACCTGCCAGCAGCGGACGCCGGACAGGCGTGTTGCCCGTTCGTTGTCGCCGACCGCCCCAGCACCACCGCCGCGACGCTGGCCGTCGCGTCCAATTCCTCAGGCGGCGCCTGGACGCCGGCTTTGTTTCCGTGAATCTCGCGATGCCGCATTGCACAATCGTCTCGCCTGCGCAAAATGCGGCATGATCCGCAAATCCCTCACTGTCCTGGTGATCGATGAAAACCACATCCGCGCTTCGATAATCGAAGCGGGATTGCGGGAGGCTGGGCATCAGCAGGTCACGGTCATCCACGACGTCGCCGGCATCGCGCGACGGATCGCCGAGATCGAACCCGACGTCATCGTCATCGATCTCGAAAATCCCAACCGCGACATGCTCGAAAACATGTTCCAGCTTTCGCGCGTGGTGAAGCGGCCGATCGCCATGTTCGTCGACCGCTCGGATCAGGCTTCGATCGAGGCAGCGGTGGAAGCCGGAGTGTCGGCCTATGTCGTCGACGGCCTGCGTCAGGAGCGGGTCAAGCCGATCCTTGACATGGCAATCAGCCGCTTCAATGCGTTTTCGCGCATGGCGCGCGAACTGGAAGAAGCCCGCAGCGAATTGGAAAGCCGCAAGGTGATCGATCGCGCCAAGGGCATCCTGATGAAGTCGCGCGGCCTGTCGGAGGACGCGGCCTACACGCTGCTGCGCAAGACCGCCATGAACCAGAACCGCAAGATCGCCGAGATCGCCCAGAGCCTGGTAACGGCGGCAGGCCTGCTGGATCCCGAGGAGAGTTGACGATGGCGGCCGAGCACCGGATCAATGCTGGCTTCATGCCGCTCTTCGACAGCGCTGTCCTTGTCGCGGCGAAGGAAATCGGCTTCGCCCTGCGTGAAGGCATCGACCTGACGCTAAACCGGGAAACGTCCTGGGCCAACATCCGCGACCGCATCGCCATCGGCCATTTCGATCTGGCGCACATGCTGGGGCCAATGCCGATCGCCTGCAATCTGGGGCTGACGCCGCTCGCCTCCGACACGGTCGTGCCGTTCTCGCTCGGCCTTGGCGGCAATTGCGTGACCGTTTCGAACGCCGTCTGGGCGGGCATGGCCGCGCACGGCGCCCGACCCGACCTCGATCCGGCGCGGGCCGGCAGGGCGTTGGGAGCGCTGATCCGCGAACAGGCAAATGCCGGCGGCGATCCGCTTCGCTTCGCCGTCGTCCATCCGCACTCCGGGCACAATTACGAATTGCGCTACTGGCTCGCCGCCTGTGGCATCGACCCGTCGCGTGAAATCGAGATCGTCATCGTGCCGCCCCCCTTCATGGCCGACGCACTCGCCGCCGGCAGGATCGACGGCTACTGCGTCGGCGAACCCTGGAACAGCGCCTCGGTCGTCGCCGGCACCGGCCATATCGCCACGGTCAAGGCGGCCATCTGGAAGACCAGCCCCGAGAAAGTCGTCGGCGTGCGCAAGGCATGGGCGGAAAGAGAGCCGGACGCGCTTTCAGCCCTGCTGCGTGCGCTTCATCACGCGGCGCGCTGGTGCCAGGATCCGGCAAACCGTGGCGAACTCGCGGCCCTGATGGCGCAGCCGGCCTTCCTCGGGCTTGCGCCGGCGCTGCAGATGCCGATCCTCAGCGGCCATCTGGCGCTCGGCGGCGGCGCCGAACTGAGTGTCGGCGACTTCTTTCTGCCCTTCAACAAGGCGGCGAACTTCCCGTGGAAGAGCCATGCGCTGTGGTTCTACACGCAGATGGTGCGCTGGGGGCATGTCGCGCACACGCCGGAAAACCTCGCTATTGCCCGCGACTGCTACCGCCCCGATCTCTACCGCTCGGCGTTGAAGCCGCTTGGCGTAGCGCTTCCCGGTGCCAATGCCAAGGTCGAGGGCGCGCTGAAGGCCGCGACTCCGGTCGGTTCGGCGGGGGCAAGCCTGGTGCTCGGTCCCGATGGTTTCTTCGATGGCCAGATCTTCGATCCCGACGAGATCGACGCCTACATTGCCGGCCAGAAATTGGCGCGTGCCGAAGTCTGATCATTTCGGCGGCATTCTTGTGCGCTGCACAAAAAATGTGCGTGCAACTGCGCTAATGAACAATCTTTGGCTTGCTCGCCCAGCGGGCCGGCGCGCCGACGATTTTGGCATGTCATTGATCTCGTTGACGTTTGTCATCCATTCCGAAACTGGCACGGTTCCTGCGTTGCAATAGGCAGACTCTTCTCGGGGTCACGAAATAGGCGTCCAATGGCGGGCGCTACAGGCAACGCTGCCGCTCAGGTCAACACGCGATCCCGGATGGACGGATGCGCGCGGCCTGGCCGGCGGCTTTTTTGTTTTGGTCGAACACGCAATCGACGGCGCCGATCCCAAGCCGCGCCCAACCGGAGATGACGATGACGAAAAGCACCAATAGCCATTCCGTCCAAACGGCGATCAGCCGCCGCGATTTCCTGAGGATCAGCGCGGCCACCGCGGCAACGCTGGCCGCGACGCGTGCGCTGCTGCCCTCCGGCGCCCATGCGGCGACCGCCGTACCGGAAGTCACGGGCGCCAAGCTCGGCTTCATCGCATTGACTGATGCAGCACCGTTGATGATCGCCAAGGAGAAAGGCCTGTTCGAGAAATTCGGCATGCCCGATGTCGAGGTGCTCAAGCAGGCCTCCTGGGGGGCGACGCGCGATAATCTGGTGCTCGGCGGCGAAGCCAACGGCATTGACGGCGCCCATATCCTGACGCCGATGCCTTATCTGATGCACACCGGCAAGGTGACGCAAAACAAGCAGCCGCTGCCGATGGCGATCGTGGCCCGCCTCAACTACGACTGCCAGGGCATTTCCGTCGCCCAGGAATATGCCGGCACCGGCGTCGGCCTCGACGCCTCAAAGCTGAAGGACGCCTTCGCGGCCAAGAAGGCCGCAGGCAAGGAGGTGAAGGCCGCCATGACCTTCCCGGGCGGCACGCACGATCTTTGGCTGCGCTACTGGCTGGCCGCCGGCGGCATCGATCCCGACAAGGACGTATCGACCATCGTCGTGCCGCCGCCGCAGATGGTCGCCAACATGAAGGTCGGCAACATGGACGTGTTCTGTGTCGGCGAGCCGTGGAACGAGCAACTCGTCCACCAGGGCGTCGGCTTCACCGCCGCCACCACGGGCGAGCTATGGAAGGGGCATCCGGAAAAGGCGCTCGGCCTGCGCGCCGCCTTCATCGACAAGTATCCGAACGCCACCAAGGCGATCCTGATGGCCGTCATGGAAGCCCAGCAATGGTGCGAGGCAAAAGAAAACAAGGACGAGATGGCCGCCATCATCGGCAAGCGGCAATGGATGAACGTGCCGACCGCCGACATAATCGGCCGCCTCAAGGGCGACATCAATTACGGCAATGGCCGCGTCGCCAACGGCACCGATCTCTACATGAAGTTCTGGCAGGGCGGCGTGTCCTATCCCTTTAAGAGCCACGACTCCTGGTTTCTCGCCGAAAACATACGCTGGGGCAAGTTCGCGCCGACCACCGACATCAAGGCGCTGGTCGACCAGGTCAACCGTGAGGATCTGTGGCGCGAGGCGGCCAAGGATCTTGGTGTCGCCGCGGCAGATATCCCGGCCTCATCATCGCGCGGCACCGAAACCTTCTTCGACGGCAAGATCTTCGATCCGGCCAACCCGTCCGCCTATCTCGACAGCCTGAAGATCAAGGTGTCGGCCTGAGCCTGACATAGATGCGCGGCAGGCGGTGGCAGCGCCGCCTGCCTTGCACCTGCCGCCAAGGAGTTTTTCGAGAAATGTCTATCCAAGCCATCGAGGACCGCAAGGTGAAGCCGTTCCCCGCACCGGCCAAGCCCGCCGAAATCATCGCCTTGACCGCCAGGGCGCGGCGCCGCTTCGACCCGGCCGCGATCGCCGCCGAACTGGCCAGCACGCTGGTGCCGCCGGTCATCGTCATCACCATTATGCTCGTCGTCTGGCAGGTCGCCTGTTCGTCGCCCACAGCCAGCCTGCCACCGCCGAGCCAGGTGTGGAACGAGGCCTATGACCTGATCGCCCATCCGTTCTTCAACAATGGCCCGCAGGATATCGGACTCGCCTGGCGGGTGCTGATCTCGCTGCAGCGCGTCGCCATCGGCTTTGGCCTGGCGGCTGTCGTCGGCGTCGCGCTCGGCGCGCTGGTTGGCCAGTCGATCTGGGCAATGCGCGGCCTTGATCCGGTGTTCCAGATCCTGCGCACGGTACCGCCGCTCGCCTGGCTGCCGCTGTCGCTGGCGGCGTTCCGCGATTCCAGCCCGTCGGCGATCTTCGTCATCTTCATCACCTCGATCTGGCCGGTGATCATCAACACCGCCGTCGGCGTCCGTAACATTCCAGAGGACTATCGCAACGTCTCCCGCATCCTCAGGCTCAACCAGCTCGAATTCTTCGTGAAGATCATGGTGCCGGCCGCGGCACCTTACATCTTCACCGGCCTGCGCATCGGCATCGGCCTGTCGTGGCTGGCCATCGTCGCCGCCGAAATGCTGACCGGCGGCGTCGGTATCGGCTTCTTCATCTGGGATGCCTGGAATTCGTCGCGGCTGCCCGACATCATCGTCGCACTCGCCTATATCGGCGTCACCGGCTTTTGCCTCGATCGCCTGGTCGCGACGGTCAGCGTCTTCGTCACCCGCGGCACAACGGCAAAGTGAGGAGAGGGACGATGACGGCCTATCTGAAACTCGACCACATCGACAAATCCTTCGCCCGCGGCAGCCAGGTCAGCGACGTGCTGAAGGACATCCGGCTGACCATCGACAAGGGCGAATTCGTCTCGATCATCGGCCATTCCGGCTGCGGCAAGTCGACCTTGCTCAACCTGATCGCCGGCCTGACCAAGGTCTCGGCCGGCGCGGTTCTGCTCGAAGACAAGGAGGTCGATAGTCCCGGCCCGGAACGCGCCGTGGTGTTCCAGAACCACAGCCTGCTGCCATGGCTCACCGTCTACGAAAACATCAATTTGGCAGTCACGAAGGTCCTTGGCCGGAGCAAGAGCCGGGCCGAGCGGCATGAATGGATCATGCGCAATCTCGATCTCGTGCAGATGGCGCATGCCAAGGACAAACGTCCGGCCGAGATTTCGGGCGGCATGAAGCAGCGCGTCGGCATCGCCCGGGCGCTGGCCATGGAGCCGAAGATCCTGCTGCTCGACGAGCCGTTCGGGGCGCTCGACGCGCTGACCCGCGCCCATCTCCAGGACGCGGTGATGGATATCCATTCGAGGCTCGGCTCGACGACGATCATGATCACCCATGATGTCGACGAGGCGGTGCTGTTGTCCGACCGCATCGTGATGATGACCAACGGCCCGGCGGCCACCATCGGCGAGGTTCTTGCCGTGCCGCTGGCCCGGCCGCGTCGGCGCATCGAGCTTTCCTCCGACCGCACCTTCCTGCGCTGCCGCGAGGCGGTGCTGAAATTCCTCTACGAACGCCACCGCTTCGTCGAAGCCGCGGAGTAAGGCCATAACAGGAAAACTCGTCATCATCATTGGCAACTGCATCGGCAGTGGGCAATCTACCGCATTGCACAAACATTATGCTGCTGTGCAAGGCATTTTGACTAATCTTTGATCCGCTGCCGAGCTTGGTCAAAAGTCGCGCGGCTGCGGTTCATATTGATTTCATTCGATAATTAAGAGCGCTGTCGAATTGGCACGCTTCCTGCTTTCCAAAATGTAGGGTCCGCAAGGGCCAAGTGACACGGCGTCCAATGGCGGGCGCCACAGGCAAAGCTGCCGCTCAGGTCCACACGCGCTCCCGGAATCCCGGACGCGAAGACCTGGCCGGCGGCTTTTTTGTTTTGACGCAATCGACGGCGCTGGTCCCAAGCGGCGCCCAACCGGAGACGACGATGACGAAACGGATCGGAACTGGCGCGTCCCTCGCGGACTTCACGCGCCGCGATTTTCTGGCCGTCAGCGCGCTGACGGCGGCGCTGTTCACCGCCGCGCTCCTCCTCTTTCCCGCCGGCACCAAGACTGACGGCAAGGGTCTCGAAGTGACCGCGCACAGCTCGGTTTCAACCAGTTCGCCGATGCTGCGCCGCTGACAGTCGCGAACGAACAGACAAGGGCGGTGCCTCCCACGCCGCAAACCGGAGCCAGAAAATGACCGCAAATCTCCCAGCCGCGCCCAGCCAGGACAGCGCTCCCCGGCAGGCGCTTGCCATGTCCACCATCGCCTTCACCGTCTGCTTCGCGGTGTGGACGATCTTTTCAATCATCGGCGTGCGCATAAAGCAGGAGCTGGGGCTGAACGAGACGGAGTTCGGCCTGCTCGTCGGCACGCCGATCCTCACCGGCTCGCTCGTCCGTATGGTGCTCGGTGTCTGGACCGACCGTTTTGGCGGACGGCTGGTATACACCGCGACCATGCTTGCGGCGGCGGTCGCGACCTTTCTGCTCGCTTTTGCGCACACCTACGGGCAGATGCTGGTCGCCGCACTAGGCGTTGGGCTCGCCGGCGGTTCCTTCGCCGTCGGTGTCGCCTATGTCTCGCGCTTCTTCCCGGCCGGCAAGCAGGGTACGGCGCTTGGCATTTTCGGTGTCGGCAATGTCGGCGCCGCGGTCACCAAGTTCCTGGCACCGTTCGTGCTTCTCTCCTGGGGCTGGCAGTCGGTCGCGCTGATCTGGGCGGCAGCACTCGTCGTCATGGCCGCCGTCTTCTGGTTCACGACCGGCGACGATCCGGTCATCCGCGAGCGCCGCGCCGGCAAGGCAGCGCCCGCGAGAAGCTTCTTGCAGGAATTCGCCCCGCTCAAGAACCTGCAGGTCTGGCGCTTCGCCTTCTATTATTTCTTCGCCTTCGGTGCATTCGTGGCGCTCTCGCTGTGGCTGCCCCGCTACCTGATCGGCGTCTACGGCTTCGGGCTTGCGACCGCCGGCATGATCGGGGCGGCCTATTCAATTCCAGCAAGTATTTTCCGCGCCTACGGCGGCGTGCTTTCCGACCGGATCGGCGCCCGCACCGTGCTCTACTGGACCTTCGCTGTCAGTGCCGCCGCGACTCTCGTTCTGTCTCTCCCCTCGGCAGATTACGTCGTGCGCGGTGTCAGCGGGCCGATCGCCTTCCATTTCGAGGTCGGCCCGCTCGCCTTCATAGCCGTTGCCTGTGTGCTCGGCTTCTTCATGAGCCTTGGCAAGGCTGCCGTCTACAAGCACATCCCGACTTACTATCCGCAGAGTGTCGGCGCGGTCGGCGGCGTTGTCGGCATGATTGGCGGGCTCGGCGGCTTTATCCTGCCAATCGTCTTCGGAGCGCTCAACGACCTCACCGGCGTCTGGTCGAGCTGCTTCATGCTGCTCTTCGTCATCGTCGCCACCTGCTTTGCCTGGATGCATTTTTCCATCCGGCGGATGGAGCGCACGGCGTCTGACGAAGCCTCAGGCCTTTCCTACGCGGCTGAGTGAGACCGGAGTGGATCAGGACATGACCGAGAAACTCGTTATCATTGGCAACGGCATGGCCCCCGGGCGCATGCTGGAGCACCTCCTGGAAAAGGCGCCTGGGCGCTACCAGGTCACCATCTTCAACGCCGAGCCGCGCGTGAACTACGACCGCATCATGCTCTCGCCGGTTCTGTCGGGCGAAAAGGCCTATGAGGAGATCATCATCCATGGCGACGGCTGGTACATCAAGCACGGCATCACCCTCTACAAGGGCCACAAGATCGTCGCCATCGACCGGCAGGCAAAGACCGTCACCTCCGATCATGGCGTGACCGAGCCCTACGACAAGCTCGTCATCGCCACCGGCTCGGTGCCGTTTATCATTCCGGTGCCAGGCCATGATCTGCCCGGCGTGCTCACGTATCGCGATCTCGACGACGTCCGGGCGATGATGCTTGCCGCCCAGTCGCGGGCCAAGGCGGTGGTCATCGGCGGCGGCCTGCTCGGCCTGGAAGCGGCTGCGGGTCTGAACGCGCAAGGGATGGACGTCACCGTGCTGCACGTCATGCCGACGCTGATGGAGCGTCAGCTCGATCCGGCCGCCGGATATCTCCTGCAGCGCGCCGTCGAGCAGCGCGGCATCAAGGTCATCACCAAGGCCAACACCCAGGCGATCACCGGCAACGGCAAGGTCGAGCGGGTGGAGCTTGCCGACGGCACAGTCATTCCCGCAACGCTCGTCGTCATGGCGGTGGGCATCAGGCCGAATGCGGCGCTGGCGAAGGAAGCCGGCATTGCGGTCAATCGCGGCATCGTCGTCGACGCCGGCATGCGCAGCAACGATCCCGATATCTACGCAATCGGCGAATGCGCCGAGGTCAACGGCCAGGTCTACGGGCTGGTCGCGCCGCTCTACGAGATGGCGCGCGTCGCCGCTAGCCATCTGGCCGGCAATGAGGCGGCGGCTTTCGTCCACATGGACACGCCGACCAAGCTCAAGGTCACCGGCATCGAGCTGTTCTCTCTCGGCGACTTCGCCGAGGGCGATGACCGCCAGGAGATCGTGCTGCGCGATGCCGCGGCCGGCGTCTACAAGCGCCTGGTACTCAAGGACGACCGCATTATCGGCACCGTGCTCTATGGCGAGACGGCGGACGGCGCCTGGTTCAACGACCTCAAGAAGAAGCAGACCGACATATCCGAGATGCGCGATACGCTCATCTTCGGCCAGTCCTACCAGGGAGGCGCCCCCCTGGACCCTATGGCGGCCGTTGCAGCCTTGCCGGATGATGCGGAAATCTGCGGTTGCAACGGCGTATGCAAGGGAAAGATCACCGGCGCGATCACGGCCAGGGGCTTGACCTCGCTCGACGATGTGCGCGCCCACACCAAGGCGTCGGCGTCCTGCGGTTCCTGCACCGGGCTGGTCGAAAAGCTGATGGTGCTGACCATCGGCGACAAATACAACCCCGCGGCGGTCCAGCCGATGTGCAGCTGCACCGCGCTTGGCCATGACGAGGTCCGCCGGCTGATCAAGGCCAAGGGCCTGAAGACCATTCCCGCCGTCATGCAGGAGCTGGAGTGGAAAACCTCCTGCGGCTGCGCCAAATGCCGGCCGGCGCTCAACTATTATCTCGTCTGCGACTGGCCCGACGAATACGCCGACGATTACCAGTCGCGCTTCATCAACGAGCGCGTCCACGCCAACATCCAGAAGGACGGCACCTACTCGGTAGTGCCGCGCATGTGGGGCGGCGTCACCAATGCCGCCGAATTGCGCGCCATCGCCGACGTCGTCGACAAGTTCGAGATCCCGATGGTCAAGGTCACCGGCGGCCAGCGCATCGACATGCTCGGCATCCGCAAGGAAGACCTGCCGGCGGTATGGGCCGATCTCGGCCAGGCTGGCTTCGTCTCCGGCCACGCCTATGCCAAAGGACTGCGCACGGTGAAGACCTGTGTCGGCTCGGACTGGTGCCGCTTCGGCACGCAGGATTCGACCGGCTTGGGCATCCGTATCGAAAAATTCATGTGGGGCTCGTGGACCCCGGCCAAGGTCAAGATGGCGGTGTCGGGCTGTCCGCGAAACTGTGCCGAGGCGACCTGCAAGGATGTCGGCGTCATCTGCGTCGACTCGGGCTACGAGATCCATTTCGCCGGTGCTGCCGGCCTCGACATCAAGGGCACCGAGGTGCTCGGCATGGTCAAGACCGAGGACGAGGCGCTGGAGCATATCGTTGCGTTGACGCAGATGTATCGCGAGCAGGGCCGCTATCTCGAGCGTATCTACAAATGGGCCAAGCGCGTCGGCATAGCTGAGATCAAGCGTCAGATCATGGACGATGGCGAGAAGCGCAAAGCCTATTTCGACCGCTTCGTCTTTTCGCAGAGATTCGCCCAGGTCGACCCATGGTCGGAACGTGCTTCCGGCAAGGACAAGCATGAATTCCGGCCGATGGCTTCGGTCGGCTTTGCCCAGGCGGCGGAGTAGGCGCGTGTTCCCGAAAAGTGGAATGCGTTTTCGGACAAGAACACGCGCAAAAGAGGAATAGCCACATGAACTGGGTATCGATAGGCACGCTCTCGGACATTCCGCGTCGCGGCGCGCGCTGCGTCGCCACGCCCGAAGGCAAGATCGCCGTCTTCCGCACGGCCGACGATCGAGTCTTCGCCATCGACGACCATTGTCCGCACAAAGGTGGGCCGCTCAGCCAGGGCATCGTCCATGGCACGGCGGTGACCTGTCCCTTGCACAATTGGGTGATCTCGCTGGAGACAGGCAGGGCGCTCGGCGCGGACGAGGGCGCGGTGCGCACCATTGCGGTGCGGATCGACGGCGAGCGGCTGTTCATTGCGCTGGAAGCGCTGGCCAGCCGCGCGGCGTGAACCATGCAGATTGATGAAGCGCGCGAGGTGAGGACCACCTGCCCCTATTGCGGGGTGGGTTGCGGCGTGCTGGCGAAGGTCGCCGCGGACGGTGAAATAACCGTTCGTGGCGACCCGGACCACCCGGCGAATTTCGGCCGGCTCTGCTCCAAAGGCTCGGCTCTGGCTGAGACCATCGACCTCGACGGCAGGTTGCTATACCCGGAGATCCACGGTCGCCGCACCGACTGGGACGAAGCGCTCGACCTTGTCGCTTCGACCTTCTCGCAAACCATTGCCGAACACGGCCCCGGTTCGGTCGCCTTTTATGTTTCCGGCCAGTTGCTGACCGAGGACTATTACGTCGCCAACAAGCTGATGAAAGGCTTTATCGGCTCGGCCAATATCGACACCAATTCGCGCCTGTGCATGGCCTCGTCGGTCGCCGGCCACCGCCGCGCCTTTGGCTCGGACACCGTTCCGGGAAATTACGAGGATCTGGAACTTGCCGACCTGATCGTGCTGGTCGGCTCCAATCTCGCCTGGTGCCATCCGGTACTCTACCAGCGCATTGCCGCCGCCCGGGAAAAGCGGCCCGAGATGAAGGTGGTGCTGATCGACCCTCGCCGCACCATGACCTCAGACATCGCCGACATGCATCTGGCGATCGCGCCCGACGGCGACGTCGCTTTGTTCACCGGGCTGCTCGCCTATCTCGGCCAGCACAACGCGCTGGACCGCACCTATATCACGGCGCACACGACCGGCTTCGGGCAAGCGCTTTTCGCCGCCTCGGCGCTCGATCTTGCCGGCATCGCGGCTGCCACGGGTCTCAGTGAGGACGAACTGGCCCGCTTCTACAGCCTGTTTGCCGCGACGGCGAAGACGGTGACCGTCTACAGCCAAGGCGTGAACCAGTCGTCTTCGGGCACCGACAAGGTCAACGCCATCATCAACTGCCATCTGGCCACCGGCCGGATAGGCCAGCCCGGCGCCGGGCCGTTCTCGGTGACCGGCCAGCCCAACGCCATGGGCGGCCGTGAGGTCGGCGGCATGGCCAACATGCTGGCCGCCCACATGGAGATCGAAAACCCCGAGCACCGCGAACGCGTGCAGCGCTTCTGGAATGCCCCAACCGCCGCCGAAAAACCCGGCCTGAAAGCGGTCGAGATGTTCCAAGCGGTGGCCGACGGACGCATCAAGGCGCTGTGGATCATGGCTACCAACCCCGTCGATTCGATGCCGGACGCCGATGCCGTCGAGGCGGCGATCAAGGCCTGCCCGTTTGTCGTGGTCTCGGACGTGCTGGCCAAGACCGACACAGTCCGCCACGCCCATGTCCGGCTGCCAGCCACCGCATGGGGCGAAAAGGATGGCACCGTCACCAATTCGGAGCGCCGCATCTCGCGCCAGCGGGCTTTTTTGGCCAGGCCCGGCGAGGCAAGGCCAGATTGGTGGATCATCGCTGAAGTTGCCAAGCTGATGGGCTTCGGCGAGGCGTTTTCGCATGTGTCGCCGGCCGACATCTTCGCCGAGCATGCGGCGCTGTCGGGCTTCGAGAATGATGGCGTTCGCGATTTTGATATAGGCGCGTATGGCGATATCGGTGCAGAGGCCTATGAGGATCTTCTGCCGTTCCAATGGCCAGCGCCGGCCTCACCCTCCCCCTTGAGGGGAGGGTCGGCACGCGCGTTGAGCAAAGCGAAACAAGCGGGACGGGGTGGGGTCGGTGGTGAAGTCTCGACCTCTCCGGGTCGCCCCACCGAGGTGGAGGCCGTCGCAGATGACCCCCTCTGGCCTGCCGGCCATCTCCCCCTCAAGGGGGGAGATCAGCCTGCTGCTCGGCTGTCGCCAGTCTCCCAGGTTGATGAGTGGGCGCAGCCGGCAAAGCCGCCAATCTCCCCCCTTGAGGGGGAGATGGCCGGCAGGCCAGAGGGGGGTGTTCAGGCTGGACATAGCTCAGCCAGCATCCGCTTCTTCGCCAATGGCGGCTTCTACACGCCCGACGGCAAGGCGCGCTTCATTGCCATCCGCCCAGCCGAACAAACCCGCACCAACCCGGACTACCCGCTCGTCCTCAACACCGGGCGCGTCCGCGACCATTGGCACACCATGACGCGGACCGGCAAGAGCCCGCGCCTGTCGCAGCACATGGCCGAACCGTTCGTCGAAATCCACCCGGCGGATGCGCAGCACTATGGTATCGGCGATGCCGACATCGTGCGCGTCTCGACTGGCCATGGCGAGGTGCTGGTTCGCGCGCTGGTGACGGTGCGCCAACGCCAAGGCTCTGTATTCGTTCCGATGCACTGGACCGATCAGATCTCCGCCCGCGCGCGTGTCGATGCACTTGTCCCGCCGACGACCGATGCGATTTCAGGTCAGCCGGCCTCGAAGAACGTTGCCGCCCGAATCCAGCGGTTCGCCGCCGCCACTGCCTTCGGCTTCGCCGTGCTTGCAGAACGGCCCGCATCGATCGACGCCGATTACTGGAGCCTCGCCCGCTGCCCCGCCGGCTGGCGGCTTGAAATTGCGCTGCAGGACAGCCGTGACTGGATCGGGTTTGCCGCCTCGCTGTTCGGCCTCGAAGGCGAGACGCTCGCCTATCACGACATCGCCGGCGGGCACCATCGCTTCGCCCGTTTCGCGGGCAGTCGGCTGGTCGGCGCGCTCTATCTGGCGCCTACCCCGGTAGCGGTGTCGCGCGGCTGGGCGGTCGAACAACTTGGTGCTGACCATGCCGATCGGCAGGCGCGGTTGGCGATTGTCGCCGGGCGGCCGGGCGGCAACAGCGTCGACCGCGGTGCCATCGTCTGCGCCTGTTTCGGGGTCGGTGCCAACCAGATCGCGGAAGCGGTACGCGGCGGCTGTACCAGCGTCGCGGCAATCGGCGCCGTCCTTCACGCCGGCACCAATTGCGGCTCTTGCCGCGCCGAGATCAAGACCATTATCGACGGGCGGCGTCTGCAAGCTGCGGAGTGATGCGCCGAGAAACTCTGCCGTGCCGCTACATGATGCTTACTAGCAATTCACAAACCATGGGCTACCAACGTTCTGACTTCGATTCGCTCGGAACGGGAACCCCATGAACAAAGCCCTGACCTCATTCGCGCTTGCCGCCGTGCTGACGGCCTTGCTGATGGCGCTCAGCCTGATGGTGGCCAGGCATGGCTATCCCTATGGCGCGATCGGCGCCAAGCGCTTGAGCGACGTCGCCGATGCGGGGACGTTCATTCCGCTCGCGGCGATCTATTTTTTCAGCGCACTGCTGATGATGATTCTGCCGATCAGGCTCGCTGGCATCGTCCTGACACATGCCGCCGATGCGATCTTCTGGACGGTCATCGTATTGTTTGCGCTCATCGTTGGATGTCTCGCCGCGAGATTTGCTTTCGGTCAGCGCGATGTGCTCTCCGCACTGCTGAACTGGCGCTTCCTGTTTGTCGCAGCCGTCGTCGGATGCCATGTGTTCATCAACGAGCTGCGCCGCAACATCTTGTTGAGAAGCCTGTTCTTCGTCGTCTTCGCCGCAGCGACACTGGCCTGCCTGTTTTGGTCCTTCACCGTCTGAGCATGTGCGACCGTCGGCAGGCGGCTTAATTCTTGTCGACCGGCTTCGAACGCATTCGCGAAACGGTCTCACGCTCGGCCCGCTTCGAACGCATCGGCGGCAGGCCGCGGTCGATCAGGTCCATGTCTTCCAGCACCATGTCGCCCATCCGCTTGAAGGCGATGTCAAGCGCGCCGGCCCTATGGGCGGAGCGCAGGAACCCCGGCAATGTACGGACCGGGTGATCCTGGGCCAGAGGCTCCTCAGGAAAAACATCGCTGGCGGCGACGATATGGACGCTGCGGACGGCGTCCATCAGTGCCGGGAAATCGACCACGCCGGCTCGGCTGAGCAGGATGAAAGCGGCTCCCTTGCGCATCCTGGCAAACGCCTCGGCACCAAGGAAACCCTGGTTTTCGTTGGTCACCGAAGCGACGACGAAGATGAAATCGCTGTTCGACAGAACGTCGTCGAGAGAGGCCGGCTCGACGCCGTTTTCGATCAGGATCGACGGCGGCAGCCACGGGTCGAAGACTTTTGTCCGCGTGCGAAAGCCTGACAGCAGCCGGTTGAGCGCACGGCCAAGATCGCCGAAGCCGATAATGCCGACATCCGCGCCGGAAAGAAGCCGCGCCGTCCGGTTGCCGTCGCCGCCCCACAGCTCCTTGCCCTGACGAAATGCGAGATCGGCGTCGACGATGCCGCGGGCGAGGTTGAGCGCCATGGCAAGGCCGAGCTCGGCCACCGGCTCTGCAAACACCAGCCCGGTGGTGACGACATGGATGCCGCGCGAAAACAGCGCCTCGTACGGCATGTTGTCGATAAGGTTGCTCTCGACATTGAAGACGCAGCGCAGCGCCTTCATTTTCTCCAGCGTCTCCGGCGTGATCGGCGGCTGGCCGACGATGTAGCGGGTTTCGGCAAGCACATCAGCCGGCAAGGCTGCGACATCTTCGGGCGATGTTTCGACGATGCGGTATTTCGATCGAAATTTCGCCAGCGCAGCCGGCGTGAAGATCAGGTCGAGCGTGCGCGGTTCGGGTGCGCTGATCACCAGCGGCAAGGCGCTGTCGGACATGATACTTTACCTCCCGTGCGATCCGCGTCGCATCACACCAGAATCGTCTTTTCCCGCCCCCGACACCTATCACATGCCTTTCGAGAAGGAGAAGTTTGCCTTCTTCGGCCTTGCGGTGCGGCGGTCGGTGGTCCAGATAGACGGCGATCGAAGGACGACAAGGAAGACAGCAACATGATCCCGTTTCGAAAGAACCTCATCGATGGCGAGTGGGTAGGCGATGCCGGCTCCCGCAACATCAACCCGTCCAATCTCGACGACGTGGTCGGCGAATATGCATCGGGGGGCGCGGAGCATGCTCGGCAGGCCATCGCGGCGGCGAAAGCGGCATTTCCGGCATGGTCTCGATCGGGCCTGCTGGCACGCCATGCGGTGCTGAGGAAGACGTCGGACGAGATCACCGCGCGGAAAGATGAAATAGGCCGGGCGTTGGCGCGCGAAGAAGGCAAGACGCTGGTCGAGGGCATCGGCGAGACTGTGCGGGCCGCCCAGATATTCGATTTTTTCGCCGGCGAGGCGTTGCGCCTGTCGGGCGAGCTGGTACCAAGCGTGCGGCCCGGCGTCGGCGTCGAGATCACCCGCGAAGCGGTCGGCGTCGTCGGCATCATCACGCCGTGGAATTTCCCGATCGCCATTCCGGCTTGGAAAATCGCTCCGGCGCTGGCCTACGGCAACACCATCGTCTTCAAGCCGGCGGAACTCGTTCCGGAGAGCGCCTGGACCATTGTCGACATCCTGCACCGCGCCGGGCTGCCCAAGGGTGTGCTCAACCTGGTGATGGGCAAAGGTTCGGTGGTCGGCCAGGCCATGCTCGACAGTCCTGACCTCAACGCGATCACCTTCACCGGCTCGGTCGGCACCGGCAAGCGCGTCGCCGCCGCCAGCGTCGAGCACATGCGCAAGTTCCAGCTCGAAATGGGCGGCAAGAACCCGCTTGTCGTGCTCGACGATGCCGACCTTGCCGTCGCCGTCGACTGCGCCATCAACGGTGCCTACTTCTCGACCGGCCAGCGCTGCACGGCGTCGTCCCGGCTGGTGGTGACGGACGGCATCCACGACCGCTTCGTCGAGGCGCTCAAGGGCCGGATGGCCAAGCTGGTCGTCGGCGATGCTCTCGATGCCAAGACCCAGATCGGACCGGTTGTCGACCAGAGCCAGCTCAAACAGGACGAGGACTATATCGTCATCGGACGTCAGGAAGGTGCCGATCTCGCCTTCGGCGGCGAGCGGCTCGATCGCGAAACCCGCGGCTTCTATTTGCAGCCGGCGCTGTTCACCGAAACCACCAACGCCATGCGCATCTCGCGCGAGGAGATTTTCGGCCCGGTCGCCAATGTCATCCGCGTCAAGGATTATGACGAGGCGCTGGCGGTGGCCAACGACACGCCGTTCGGCCTGACCTCCGGCATCTGCACCTCGAGCCTCAAGCATGCCACGCACTTCAAGCGCAATTCGGAAGCCGGCATGGTCATGGTCAACCTGCCGACGGCGGGCGTCGACTTCCACGTGCCTTTCGGCGGGCGCAAGGGATCGAGCTACGGCCCGCGCGAGCAGGGCCGCTATGCCGCAGAGTTCTACACCACGGTGAAGACCGCTTACACGTTTGCCGGCTAAGAAAAGGCGGCAGACCAGCCAGGCAGCGAGCAAGTCGATGGCATCTGAGAATACGGACCTGACCTGGCTCAATCCGCCGCCGCACCACGCCTTCGGCAACAATACGGTGCATGTACGGACCGGCGAGGAGACCGACTTCTGGCGCGAGACGTTCTACGGCTTCTGGCGCGACAATGGCCATTTCCTCTATCGTGAGGTCGAGGGCGATTTCAGCGCCGAAGTCACGGTCAAGGGGCACTATGAGGTGCTTTACGATCAGGCCGGGCTTATGGTCCGCCTGAGCGAGACGCACTGGATCAAGGCCGGCATCGAATACACCGACGGGCTGATGTATTTTTCCGTCGTCGTCACCAACGATGCCTCCGACTGGTCGCTGGCCAGCATTCCCGCCGACCCCGGCGGGGTCAGGATCCGCCTGACCCGCCATGCCGAGACGATCCGCGTCCAGTATCGCGACGCATCTGACAAGCACTGGAAACCGGTGCGGCTTGCCTATTTCCCGCCGTCGAAAACGGTCGATGTCGGCATGATGTGCTGTTCGCCGCAGCGCGAGGGCTTCGAAGTGACATTCAGCGACTTTTCGATCGGCCCGCCGATCTCGCGGGAGCTTCACGACTGAGGCGCCGCGATCCGGTCGGGCGGTTTGCGTCCGGCCCCGCCTCAGTAGGTCGCCCGGCCGCCGGAGACGTCGAAGACGGCCGCCGTCGTGAACGAGCATTCCTCGGACGCGATCCAGCAAATCAGCGCCGCCACCTCCTCGACCTCGCCGAACCGCGCCATCGGTATTTTGGACAGCATGAAGTCGATGTGTTGCTGGCTCATCTGCTGGAAGATCGCGGTGCGCACGGCCGCCGGCGTGACGCAGTTCACCGTTACTTTGGTCTTGGCCAGTTCCTTGCCGAGCGATTTGGTCATGCCGATCACCGCCGCCTTGGAGGTGCTGTAGGCCGAGGCGTTCGGGTTACCTTCCTTGCCGGCAATCGAGGCGATGTTGATGATCCTGCCGTAATTGCGTTCGAGCATATGCGGGACCAGCGCCTTGTTGCAGAAGAAGACGCCGTTGATGTTGATGTCGATGACCCGGCGCCAATCCTCGACGGAATACTCCCAGGTCGTCATGTTCGGTCCGGTGATGGCAGCGCTGGTGACAAGGATATCGACCGCGCCAAGCGCCTCGATCGTCTCTCCGGTGGCGGCTTCGACCGCTATGGGATCGGCGACGTCGATGGTCACGCCGTGCAGGCCTGGAACAATGGCCTTGGCGTGCTCGATCTGGGCGGCATCGCGATCCCAGACCGAAACACGCCCGCCTTCGTCAGTGATCCTTTGCGCGACGGCCAGGCCGATGCCTGAGGCGCCGCCGGTGATAACAGCAGATCGTCCGGCAAATCGTCCCGCGAAACTCATCGGCATGTGGTCTTCCTCCCAATGGGCGGCGAATGTGAAGTCAACGGCGGACAAGTTCAAGCGCGGACTTGCAACCTCAGAACAGCTTATGATGGGCCAGCACCGGTCAATAGTACGGCACTGCCTTCTGGCCAAATCGTCTCGCCCGGTATGGAGAGAACGGCTGGAACGACGCGCCCGGTTGGCATCCGGGTGACAGGCGGCGCCGGATGGGTTATATTGCACTGCACAATGCGAGCGCCTGCAGGCGAGGCTCCCATCGATCCGACGAATCGGCCCACGAGCGGCCCATGAAATCGGCATTGAGCTGCAAGGATGGAAAACCGCTATCGAGATGAAGATTCCAAAATCTCTGTTGATCGATCCGGACAAGAACACGGTCTATGGCAGCTTTGCCGTTGCCGTCTCGATCTGGGCGTTCTCCTACTCGACCATTTTCGGCCAGGCCATGATCCTGGCCTACTATGCAGTCTGGCTGCCGCTCATCCTGGTCGACTACCGCAAGATATTAAGGCACGCTTCCAGCGCCTGGCTTCCGCTGGCCTTTGCAACCTATGTCTGCTTCTCGGTGTTCTGGTCGGCGGCTCCCGGCACCACGGCAAGAACGGCCGTCCAATATTGCTCCCATATCGCCTGCGCCTACATTGCTGCGCGCACCGTCAGCGTCCGGACCTTGACCATAGGCGCCCTGATCGGGATTTTCGTCGTCCTGCTCTACTCGCTCAAGGTCGCGAGCTATTCCTACGACGTTCTCGATGGGACGTATAATTTCGTCGGCGCGTTCAGCTCCAAGAACCAGATCGGCTTTGTCGCATCGCTTGGCATCTATTTCTGCGTTGTCTACCTCGCCTTTCTCAGGCGCGGACGCATAAGCTTTTTGTTGATTGTACCGATCGTCCTTCTGTCGGGCTATCTGCTGGTCGTGTCGCATTCGGCCACTTCGATGGCGTCGACCCCGGCGGTTCTCGCTCTGGTCGCGCTGCTTTCCATGGGCAAGCTGCTTTCGCTCCGCCATCGCCGGGTGATTTTCATAATCGGTGCGGGCGGGCTGGTCGCCTGCACCGTGATTGCGCTGAATCTCGGGCTGATGGACTTTGTCCTTGGCCTTTTCGGCAAGGATTCGACGCTCACCGGACGAACCTACCTCTGGCAACAGGGTTGGAATGCCGCGCAGCAATCGCCCATCCTCGGCGTCGGCTACGCGGCTTATTGGGTGCAGGGCTTCTCCGAGGCCGAGCGGCTGTGGAACGAATTCTATATCGCCGCGCGAAGCGGCTTCCACTTCCACAACACCTACATCGAGACCTTGGTGGAACTCGGCTTCGTCGGCGCGACACTGCTTTCGCTGATCATCCTGCGCACGCTCTGGGGTCACGTCTCGGCGCTGATATTCAGGACATGGCAAGCCGAGTCGGTGATTCTCGCCGGCGTGATGGTGCTTCTGTTCATCCGGTCCTTCGTCGAGGTCGAGACCCTCAATCCCTACATCATGGGATCGTTCCTGCTGTACTACAGCTACTTCAAGCTGGTGAGGGTGCCGGCCGTCGCTCCTTCCCGGTGGAGCGCCGTGAACCATCTCGAGGAACCGGACGCCGTGCGAGGCTAGAGCGGGCGGATCCAGGCGGTTCGTTGCCCGAAGGCCGCCTTGTTTTCTGACCCATAAGATCCCAAACGCAAAAACCCCGCAGACCGCTGCCTGCGGGGTTGGTGCTTTGCTCCGGTGGAAAGAAGCTACTGGATGGCCAGGGGCGCCGGTTTGACCTTGATCACGTCCCCTGGCAGCACCGGCGTGTCTTCATCGGCGGTGATTTCGCTGGTCTTGCCGTCGACCACCCGCACCAGGGAAAATGACAAGGCCGCTGGTTGGTTGTTGCCGTAGAATTGCGGCATGGGGCTGCCCGACAAGGCTTCGGACATCAAGGCCTTTTCCATATTCAGCTTCAGCGTCGCCTCGTTGAGATCGGCTTCCGTCTGTTGCCGGTCGGTCGCGAGGCTGGAGTTCTGGGTGTTCTCGAGATCGATGGCGTCCTGGGTGGCCTTGCTGATCGACTGCTTGGCCGTGAGAATCGCCGTTTCGTAATCCAGGATCTGGCCTTCAAGGTCGGCGATCGTTTGCTGCGAGTTCAAAACCCGCGTGTTGACGACCAGGCCCTTTTGCGCCAGCGAGCCGATGCCGTTGAGCTGCTCTTTCGCCAGATCGACCTGCTTCTGCTGGTTGACGATCTTTTTCTCCAGCGAATCGATCTCGCTTTGCAGCAGTGCCTTCAAATCGTCGAGTGCTTGCAAGCGCAGCTTGAGTTTCTTCTGGTCGGCCGCCAGGATTGCCGTCTCATCGGCAACGATGCTGGGCAGCTTCGGATCGTCGGCCACCTCTTTCGGCACCGCGAATGTCGGCTTGTCCGCTAGTTCCGCTTCGATGCGGGCGCGCTTGACGGTCAGCCTGACCAATTGGTCTTGTAGTACGTCGAAATTGCCTTTGGCATTGATCAGGTCGCGGTCGTAGCGCTGTCCGCTCTCCGGGTTCCGCCGGGCTCCGCCGGCAATGCTCATCGCTTTCAGCACGGACAACCCAGGCACACAAGGATACTGGCCGGGCGATTGCACCTCGCCAGAGATGTAGAATGGCCGGTACTGCGCCATTTCGACGGAAGCCTCCGGCTTGTCGGCCAGAGCGAGCTTGCGCTGCAGCGCCTCACCGAGCGATGCCGCGATCTCCGAAGTCGTCTTGCCGGATGCGGGCATCTCGCCGACGAAAGGAACCGACAAGGTTCCAGCGGGGCCGACCGTGTATTCTCCATTGATGGCCGACCAGTCACGGAACGTGCCTTCGACGGTCTGCCATTCCGCCACGCGGATGGTCAGCTTGTCCTGTGCTCCAAGCCGATAGTCGTCGGCGAAGGCAAACTGTGGCAAGGCTAGCGACAGGGTCAGGCCGGTCGCCATTGTAAGGCAAGTCGTCAAAAGCCGTACTCGCCGCATGCGTCTGGAGAGAATGCCGGTGCAAAAGATATCGATTATATCTGCTTTCAACTGAGCGTTTCCGATCTGGTTTGCCCCGCCCGATGAGCTGCCGATGCCTGAGTTAGGGGCCTGAGTTCCGGGCCCGAATTCTGGACAGTCGCTCCTCGATGCACGGCCAGCAAGCGGCCGTCAGTAGCAGCCTCGCGACATCCAGACCGCAGGTACGGTCTTGATGATGATGCGAATGTCTTCGAACATCGACCAGTTCTCGACATAGTGCCTGTCGAATGCGACGCGGCTGTCATACGAAACATCGTTGCGTCCGCTGACCTGCCAGAGCCCGGTGAGGCCGGGGCGCGATTTCAGGTAATAGACGGCCGAATTGCCATATATCTCCAGCTCATCGCGCACCACGGGACGAGGCCCGACCAGGCTCATATCCCCCTGCAGGATGTTGATGATCTGCGGCAACTCATCGAGGCTGAGCTTCCTCAGCACCGCTCCGACGCGCGTGATCCGCGGGTCGTTCTTCAACTTGCGGGTCGCTATCCATTCGGCGTTGGCCTCCGGATTCGCGGCGAGATAGGCAGCAAGCACCCGCTCGCCGTCTGGAACCATGGTGCGGAACTTGAGGCACGGAAAAATCCGTCCTCCGCGGCCGATTCGGCTGTGACCATAGAAAATCGGCCCGCCATCGGAAAACCTGACAAGCAGCGCTATCATTACGAACAGCGGGCTGAGAGCGACCAGGCCGATCAGCGAACCGACAATATCGAAGCTGCGTTTGAGCAGGCCGCCAATCGGTGGCGGAAAATCGACGCCGGCCTGCGAAAAATCCGCATCGGCCGGCTTGGCTACGTCCCTCATGCGTAAACTCCATACGTTGAACGGATGGTTTACCGCACGATACCAAAAAAATGTTGCAGCGCAACACACAATTTCCCAGACGGCTGTAATAGTCGCGTCATGAACTGACTAAATAATAAACTCGTCCTGCACAAAATTTCCCATTTATGTCGCAAAAGAGACAGATTATGGGCAATTTTGGAAAAGCTAGTCCAATTTTTGGGCTGATTTTAGGCGAATCGCTATTTATACCCTCCTGTGGAGCTTTACCGTCATTTAGAATTTCAAGATAATGACTGATGTTATGATAAAATACTAATCAATATTATAAACCTTACTGGAGCGAGTCGATATCCGGCAATCAGTGGTGATGCCGACGTGTGCGTTGCACCATGGCAGAGTCGATCCCGAGGATTCGTTTAAAATTTATTCCGCAGCTGCCCTTGCCGCCTATTGCGCGGCTCAATAGAGTTGCAAATTGTTTCTGTCGGACTATGGACAGATTGGGCTAGGCCGGAAGCAACCGGCCAGAAGCGGGCAACCTAAATAAGCTCGCAGAGTTTAAGGGAGGTGCTCGGGGTGGGCTTGTCGACATTTTTTCCCGAGCCGGTTGATGGGCTATCGGGTATGTCACTGCCAAAGTTCATTATCGGAATGTGTTTTGCGCTGGCGATCGTGATCGTCTGGTCCTATTTGGGCGGCGCCTCGCTCGGTACGACGCTGTTTCGTGTCATCGGCTGCGCTATAGTCATCCAACTGGGTTATTTTCTGCTGGTCTTTGCCATGGTTGCCAGAAATGCCCCGACCCCGGCCGACAAAATCCGTGACGCTGAACGAAAGCTGAGTTCGAACGAGGCGGCCGAAGGCGAGAAACTCAGCGCCAGGAGAGGCCTTCACTGATTTCGGGCCTGGCCGCGGTCTGCGATGTCCATGTGACCTGTGGTTAAGCTCGCCGGTCCTCTGACGAATTGCTCGCCTCAACAACACCGGCAGTCGGCATTCCTGTTCTTTCAATTCCTTGACACTGCGGGCCTCGACGCGCTCGCTCCGCCCCGCCGCCGTCCGGTCGGCGAGGATCAGCAACTGGTTTCTGCCAGTCGAGCGCTCTGATGGAGCGTGTAGGAACGGCTCTGCCAAGTGGCGCATTTCTGGAGCCATCCCGATTGAGGCTCGCCGCCTGCCCAACCGGGCCATGACACCCAGCAAAATGAAAAACTGGACGGCGCCGATGATTTTGGCGATGCTTGCTTCGCACTTGCAGCATAGGCGTTTGGGCCGATGCATTTCAGAATGGGCGGTGGGGCATTGAGCGGACGGGGCGAGGAAATCCGCAACGACTTCTGCAATCGAGAGGCATGTTCATGACATCATTCCAGGTCTGCGTGATCATCGCCGCCCGCAATGCGGCGCGGACAATCCCGGCTGCCATTGCATCGGCATTACGCGAGCCTGAGGTTGCGGAAGTTGTCGTCGTCGACGACGCGTCCACCGACGATACCGCGAAAGTCGCCCACGCGGCCGGCGACGGCACGGGCCGCCTTTCCGTCATCCGCTTCGACGTCAATCGCGGCCCATCCTTTGCACGCAACGCCGCGATAGCCGGTTCCAGGTCGCCGTTCATCAGCATTCTGGACGCTGATGATTTCTTTTTCGAAGGCAGGTTTCACAGACTGTTCGCCAGCACCGATTGGGATTTCGCCGCGGACAACATCATGCTTGTCAGGGATGACGCGGCAACCGACGTTTCGAAAATCGTTGCTCCACCGTTCTCGCCCGAGCCGGAATTCCTCGATTTCGAGGGTTTCATCGACGCCAACATCTCCAGGCGCCGTGTGCAACGCGGGGAACTGGGCTTCCTCAAGCCAGTGATCAGCCGCGCCTTTCTCGATCGGCATGGGCTGCGCTACGACGAGAAGCTGCGCCTGGGTGAAGACTATGAACTCTATGCGCGCGCGGTTGCCCATGGCGCGCGCTTCAAGGTCATCAAATCCTGTGGCTACGGCGCGATCGTGCGCGCCGATTCGCTGAGCGGACGGCACAAGACCCAGGACCTGAAGCATCTGGCCGATGCCGACCTGGCACTGCTTGCGATCGACAGTTTGCCGGAGGCATCGAAGGCTGCGCTGAGAAGGCACGAGCGGCACATCCGCGACAAATACCGGTTGCGGAAGTTTTTAGACGTGAAGGCTGAGCGTGGGCTGGCGCCGGCCGCGGCCTACGCCTTGGCCGGCTCGTCCAACCTCACAGCCGTCGTCCGCGGCGTTGCCTCCGACAAGCTGGATGCGCTGTTTCGTCGCGCTGGCCTCGCCGCGAAGCGTCAACAAGTGCCGCCGCTGCGCTTCCTCATGGCCGGAACCAGCACGGCCGGCGAAAGCTAGGCCCGTCAACGTGCGACGGCGGTAGCCACTCCCTTACCCTTCTGTCGGCTCGCACCGTTTCAACGAGATTCATGAGTTTACGATCTAGGTGGTTGCCTATCCGCGCAGGGAATGGCAATCTATGTTGCGGTGCAGCAATTTTGAACGGCCAACCGAACTGGCCCAAGACATCCCCCTGTCGGAGGAGCTGGACGATGCAAGAAATGTCTTTTGAATGTGGACGGGCACTAAGGCCGTTCACCAGCTCGACGATGATGGGGCGCTGACTGCATGGCCTCGATCTTTGGCTTCCGATCGAGAGATCCGGCGCGCGACACGCAGACCGACACCTCGCGCCTCGATCGGTTGGCAAAGCTGCTGGACCAGATCTCGGCCGAAGTCGAGGCGGAGAAGAGCGGCCTTGAGAACCGCTACAGGACGACGGCTACCAATGCCGCCTTTCTGGTCGAGGCCATGGAGAACGGAGCGGTCTCCTCTCGCAGGTCTTCCGAAGTCGGCGAACTGACCAGGTCGATCCTGAATTGCGAGCGGCGCATCGCAGCGCTGTCGCGCCAGATGCAGGTGATGAAGGATCTCCGTCATTCGCTGGATGAAATCTTCGAGGAGAAGCGGCAGAACGGTCCCGACATAAGGACCGATTTTGTGAAGCCCGCCGATTCCGGCACAGGCTGAGCGACCCGGGTCGGCGCAATGGTTTTAGGCACAACACGGAGCTTGGGAGCGACAGAGGTCAAGATCAGGTTGTTTCGTCACGGTTCGAACGATCGCTTTGGGGGCGCACAGCACAAGGTGAGTTTGATATGAATACAGATCCTAAAAGCACGTCCGCCCCGGCAACCCGCGGCACCCCGTTCACGCGCCCGATCCCAGGCAAGCTGCAGCGGCTCCGTTCAGACGGCGCGTTTCTGCTGGTCGTTCTCGGCAGCATGGTTGCGGGCCTGGTCCCCGTGCGCGCCCAGGATCTCCCAACCGCGCCGTCCTTTGTCGATGATTTCACCAGCCTCAGTCGCGCGCGCTGGTACATTTCCGACGGCTGGACGAACGGCAAGCATCAGAACTGCACCTGGTCCAAAAGCCTGATCGGGCTTTCCGACGGCATGCTGACGCTCGGTTTCGAGAAGCGCAAGCTGAAGGATCGCGAATTCGCCTGCGCCGAGATCCAGACCAAGCAGCGCTTCGGCTACGGCACTTACGAGGCGCGGATGAAGACCGACACGGGCTCCGGCGTCAACGCGGCATTCTTCAGCTTCGTCGGCGATGCCGACAAGCAGCCGCATGATGAAATCGACTTCGAGGTGCTGACCAAGGACACGTCCAAGGTTCAGGTCAACGCCTACATAGCCGGCAAAGGCAAGAACGAGAAACTGGTCGACGTCGCTGGCGGCACCGACAAGGCCTTCAACGATTACGCCTTCGTCTGGGAAAAGGACCGGCTGCGCTGGTACGTCAACGGCAAGCTTGTCCACGAGATCACCGATCCGGCGAAGCTGCCCACCCATTCGCAAAGGATTTATTTCAGCCTGTGGGGCAGCGATACGATGAAGGGCTGGATGGGGCCGTTCTCGGATCCGGGCCGCAAGCTCACCATGCAGGTGGATCGCGTTGCATTCACCGCACTTGGCCAGCCCTGCCAATTCCCCGAATCGCTGGCATGCAAGACAAACTAGAAGCGCATCTGAACCGGCCGGGCCGAAGGTGGTCGGAAAACCGAAGCTTGAACAGGCCCGAAACCTTGAACAGGAATGAAACCGAATGAATTTGACTGTCTTTGGAATCGGCTATGTCGGTCTTGTACAGGCGGCGGTGCTTGCCGAAGTCGGCCATCAGGTGGTCTGCGTCGACATCGATGCAAAAAAGGTCGAGCGGCTCAACCAGGGTCATGTCCCGATCTTCGAGCCTGGGCTCGAAAGCATGGTCAAGGAGAACCATGCCGCCGGCCGCATCAAGTTCACCACCGACGCCGCCGCGGCGATCAAGCATGGCCAGATCCAGATGATCGCCGTCGGCACGCCGCCGGGCGAGGATGGTTCGGCCGACCTCAAATATGTGCTGGCCGTCGCCGAGGCCATCGGTCGTGAGATGGACGAGCCCAAGATCGTCGTCGGCAAGTCGACCGTGCCCGTCGGCACCTGCGAAAGGATAAAGGCCAGGATCGCCGCAACGCTGAAGGCGCGCGGGCGCGAGGATCTGGCTTTCGACGTCGCCTCCAATCCGGAATTCCTCAAGGAAGGGTCCGCTGTGAGCGACTGCATGAAGCCCGACCGGATCATCGTCGGCACCAGCAACGAGGACACCGAGGCGGTGATGCGCGAGCTCTACGCGCCGTTCAACCGCAACCACGAAAAGATGATCGTGATGGATGTGCGCAGTGCCGAGTTCACCAAATACGCGGCCAATTGCATGCTGGCGACCAAGATCAGCTTCATGAATGAAATGGCCAACCTGGCCGAGCAACTGGGCGCCGACATCGAGGAGGTCCGCAAGGGCATCGGCAGCGACCCGCGGATCGGCTACCACTTCATCTATCCGGGCCTCGGCTATGGCGGCTCGTGCTTCCCGAAGGATGTGCGTGCCCTGATCAAGACCGCCGAGGCCGTCAAGTTCGACGCCAAGCTGCTGCGTGCCGTCGAGGAGCGCAACAACCAGCAGAAGTCGGTCCTGTTCGAGAAGGTGGACCGCTATTTCAAGGGCAATCTCAAAGGCAAGACATTTGCGCTGTGGGGCTTGGCCTTCAAACCCAATACCGACGACATGCGCGAGGCCCCGGCCCGCACGCTGATGGAAGCGCTCTGGGCCGCCGGTGCCAATGTGCAGGCCTATGATCCGGAGGCGATGCAGGAATGCCAGGCGATCTACGGGCTGCGCGACGACCTGCAACTGTGCGGCACCAAGGAGGCCGCGCTGCGAGGCGCCGATGCGCTCTTGATCGTGACCGAGTGGAAAAGCTTCAGCGCGCCGTCTTTCGATGCGCTGAAGAACGCGCTGACCACGCCCGTCATCTTCGACGGACGCAATCTTTACGACCCCAAGGTCATCGCCCGCCACGGCATCGAATACCACAGCATCGGCAGAATGGCGGCGTGACGCTAGGGCGGTCCAGCAAGGAGCCAGGTCCATGAAAATTCTGTTTGCGGGCGGCAACGGCTACACGCCGCAGTTCAGCGGTGGCGTTCAGTCGAGCACGCATCATCTGGTCGAGCAGCTGCGCGAGCACGGTCATGACGCCTCGGTTCTGGCGGCGCTGTTCGGTGACGGCATGTTCGGCTTCAAGGCGCGCGCCAAGATGAAGCTGCTTCGCCAGCGAGCGGTCATCGACAGCTATCCCGGCTATCCGGTCGTGCGGGCATGGTTTCCCTGGGAGGCGGCGCGCTTCGCGGTCGAACGGCTCGATCCCGATGTCGCCGTCGTGCAGTGCCACAAATCGGTGCCGATCGGAAAGGCGCTGCAGGCGCTCGGCGTGCCGCTGGTGGTCTATCTGCGGAACGTCGAATTCCACGAACTGGCCGGCGACCTGCGCGAATTGCGTTCGGCGCTTTATATCGCCAACTCCGAATTCACTGCGCGCACCTATAAGGAAAGGTTCGGCATCGATTCGACCGTGATCCCGCCGACCATCAATCCCGGGCTCTACAGCACGCCGACCACCGGTGAATTCGTCACGCTGATCAATCCTTACAATGAAAAAGGGTTCGAACTCGCCGTGCGCATCGCCGGCCAATGCCCCGAAATTCCGTTCCTGTTCGTCGAAAGCTGGAAGCTCGACGACGACCACCGGGCGCAGATCGAACGGATCATCGCGCCGCTGCGCAACGTCAGGCTGGAAAGCCGCACCAGCGACATGAAGACCGTCTATGGCCGCACCAAGATCCTGCTGGCGCCCAGCAAATGGGAAGAAGCTTGGGGGCGGGTGGCATCCGAGGCCCATTGCAGCGGCATTCCAGTCGTCGGGTCCCGTCGCGGCGGCCTGCCGGAAGCGATTGGCGCCGGCGGCGTGGTGCTCGACTATGACGCACCGCTCGACGACTGGGTCGCCGCGGTCAGGCGACTATGGAGCGACAAGGCCGAGTACGATCGGCTGTCGGCGGCGGCGCAGCTGTTTTCGGAGCGGCCGCAAATGAACCCCGACAGCCAGTTCGCGACCTTCCTCCGCGTTCTCGACAACGCCAGGCAAGGCGCGCTGGAGCGTGCCGCCTGATGCATTTCGTCCAAAACCATGCACGTTGCCCAAAAGCCGGCTCTCGCGCCTGACCGGGGTGGGAACTGCCCTGGGACAACGACACGCACAACACCAGACGCTTGAGGCGCCTCGCACGGTAGCGACGGGCGTCAGCCCTCATCCGCGCGAGCAGATCGCCGACCGGCCTCGAAAGATCGTCCATCCGATGAAGATTTGCTTCGTAGTTGATAAGTTCCCCTCTTTGTCGGAGACCTTCGTCCTCGACCAGATAGAAGGGTGCCTCGAGCGCGGCATGCAAGTCGGCGTCGTCTGCAACGAGACGTCCTTCGGCAAGGACAGCAACATCGACGATCGCCGCTGGCAGGCTCTCCCTGGCAAGGTCGTCTGCTGGTGGGGCGGGCTGGGGCGCTTTCGCCCGACGCTCAGAAAATGGTCGGGCAGGTTCTGGGATAAGCTCTCGACCGCTGTCGACATCGCTTTTGCGCGCAAATTGCAGAACGCCGATGTGATCGTCGCGCATTTCGGCAATAACGGCATGCGCGTCGCCCGCGCCATGAAACGAGGCCGGATTTCCGCTCCTTTGGTGACCATATTCCACGGCCGCGATGTCGGCGAACCGCTGCATGACAACACGCTCACGCGCTACAAGGTTGTCTTCGACAAGGGCGTTCTCCAGCTCCCGGTGAACGCGTTTTTCCGCGATGCCCTGATCGGCGTCGGAGCACCCCCGGCGCAAGTCATGGTTCACCATATGGGCGTGCGGCCCGGTGAGATCGGCTACCATTGGCGTTCCTGGGACCGGGACACGCTGTCCTTCATCTCGGTCTGCCGGCTGACCGAAAAGAAGGGCATCGAATTCGCCCTTCGCGCGCTCGCCAGCCTGCCGCGGCGCGACTGGGTCTATTCGGTGATTGGCGGCGGCGAATTGCTGGAAGAGTTGAAGAAGCTCGCCGCAAATCTCGGCGTTGCCGACCGGGTGACTTTCCTCGGGCCGCGTCCGCACGCCGAGGTCAAGCAGCGCCTGCGCAATGCCCACGTATTCCTGCTGCCTAGCGTTGCCGCGCGAGACGGCGATCTCGAGGGTATTCCGGTGGCGCTGATGGAGGCTATGGCCGCCGGGCTGATCGTCGTCAGCACCTATCACTCGGGCATTCCCGAACTGATCGAGGATCAGGAGACAGGCTTCCTCGCACCGGAGCGAGACGTTGCGGCGTTGGCCCGCAAGCTTGTCTGGGTGGCCGAGAACCCGGACAAATGCGAGCGCATCGCACGTGCGGCGCGCCGCAAGATCGAGCAGGATTTCAACGCGGACGTACTCAACGAACGTTTTGCGCAGATCGTTGCTCAACTGGCCGAAGCCAGGCAGCCGGCATGAACGCCAACCCGCCCCCCCAGTTCGGTCGCGTCGCCCTGCGCGGCGGCATGGTGACGATCGGCGCGCAAGGCTTCAAGATGGCGATCCAGTTTCTCTCGGTCATCGTGCTTGCCCGTCTGCTCGTGCCCGAGGATTTCGGCTTGGTGGCTTCCGTCGGGCCGATCGTGGCCTTTGTCGGGCTGCTTCAAAATCTTGGCCTGCAACAGGCTGTGGTCCAGCGCAAGGATATCAGCACCGAGCAGCTCAACCAGGTATTCTGGATCAGTGCGCTGGTGGGGATGGGCAGTGCCGTGGTGGTTGCATGCCTGGCGCCCGCCATCGCTGCCTTCTATGGCGATCAACGCATGGTGGGGATCACCATCGGCTCTGCCTTGCCGCTGCTGCTTGGCAGCCTCGCCGCGGTGCCGCTGGCGCTGATGAACCGTCACTTGCGCTTTGGCCAGCTCGCGCTGAACGACGTGATAACCGCTGCTGCCGGACTTGCGACTACCGCAATCGCCGCCTATGCGGGGCTGGGCTACTGGTCGCTGGTCATCGGCCCTGCGGTATCGGCTGTTGTCGCGCTGGCCGCGGCATGGCAGGTGGCGCGCTGGACGCCGTCGCGGCCGGACCTGAAGGTCGATACCGACATATTGTCCTTCGGCGCCAATCTGACCGGCTTCAATCTGGCCAACTTCTTCTCGCGCAATCTCGACAACATCCTGATCGGAAAATATTCGGGCGCGATCGAGCTCGGCTATTATGACCGCGCCTACAAGCTCCTGCTGTTTCCGCTGCAGAACATCAACCAGCCGCTGACACGCGTGATGGTGCCGCTGCTGAGCCGCATCCATGAGGACAAGGCGCGGTTTCGCGACATCTATGTGCGAACCAATTGGATGCTGGCGGCCATCACTATGCCCGGCATCGCGGCGCTGACGCTGACGTCGGACCAGGTCGTCGGGCTTCTCTTCGGCGAGCGCTGGACAGCGGTGGCGCCGATCTTCGCCTGGCTGGGCATCGCCAGCCTGATCCAGTCCGTCTCGAGCACCACCGGCTGGATCTTCATCTGCCAGGGCAAGACCAAGACCATGTTCCACTGGGGCATCTACTCGTCGCTGACGACGGTCGCCGCCTTCATCATCGGCCTGCACTGGGGCGCCGTCGGTGTCGCGGCGGCCTATGCGATCAGCGGCTATGTGCTGCGCGTCCCGGTGCTTGCCGTTCTTGTCCACCGGGTCGGCCCGGTGACCGCAGCCGACTTCCTGGTCATGCAGGGACTTTTCATCACGTCGTCGCTGCTTGCCTGGTCCGTGTACCGCGAGTTGCCGGCATCGCTGACCGGCCAGTCAGACCTGCTCGCGGTGGTCCTGGCGGTTGCCCTCAATTATTCGATCGGCCTGGTCCTCATGCTTGCCCTTCGCCAGTCGCGCAGCGCCCTGTTCACCACGCTTTCCAGCGCCATGCGCAACGCCCGCTAGGCCGGCAATCACCGGCCTCAAAAGCTCACCTGCCGACATCGCCGACGCATGCTCCTCAAGCACTGCCTGAAGGCTCGTCCTGCGATAGAGGTCGAGATTGGCGGTAAGTCTGCCGAGCTTCTCGCTCGCTTCCTCGGGCGTCACCGTGTCGATGTCGAGCAGCAGGTCGGCGACGCCGATCCGCTTGGCAAGTTCCTTGGTCTTGAATTCATAGGCGATCGGCAGCACCGGCGTGCCGACGCAGAGCGACATGATCATCATGTGCATGCGCGTTGCGACAACGAAGTCGAAGCCTTTCACCAGTGCCATCAGTTGCTCCGGCGTGTGGAACGAAGCGTCCACGCTGACATGCTTGGCGATCTCCGGATCGAGTTCGGCAACGATAGCCCGCGCCGTCTTGGAATCGTCATGGGCGTATTCCGGCACGCCCTGGCAGGTGGAGACGAAGGTGACCTCCTTGGCGTGGTCCCTGACCAGGATGGTCGCGATCGCGCGGATCGAGTCGATGTAGCGGCGCATGCCGCCCTCGCCGTCGCTGACATAGTTCCAGTGACGGACGGAAATGGCGACGCGGCCGGTGACGGTCGCCGACTGGCCGGAGGCCAGAATTTTTCCGATCCTGTCGGTGTCGGCCAGGGCAAAGACGGCGTCGGCCACGACGTGGCATTTGCCGGGGTCTTTCACCATGTCCACAATGTGGCCTCGCGAACGTTCGTCGCGCAGCAGGATGAGCGGGCTCCGATCGAAGCTTGGGCTCAACTCCTGGCGATTGTAACTTTTGTTGAACGGGCCGAGCGATTGCGTGAAGAAGACGGGGTCCTTGCCCAGAATCGCGTCGATCCGGAATTGATTGAGTCGCCGTTCCAGATTGTAGGTCTCGACAAGATAGGTTCCGCCTGTCGTGACCACGAGGTCGGCGTCTTTGTAGATCTCGAGACCACGGCGATTGCTTGAGCTGAACAAACGCCCGAGAACGCCGCGGATGCCGAACCGCCGCAGGGCATTAAGGACGAGCCGATTGTAGATCGGCTTGAACAGGTTCTTCAGCCCGCTGCCGTATTTGTAGCGGAACAGCGATTCCGACAGCAGCTTGTGGAATTCGAGATCAGGATACTCTTTCTTCGTGTAGAGCCTCGCCGCCACCTCCGGCTGGCTGTCGAAGACGTAGAACTGGATATCGTCTTGCACGATCGTCTTGAAAACATGGCGGATCGCCAGGAGAATCGCTGCATCCCCGGTATTCAGGCAGACGGTGTTTTCAACCGCGATCTTCATGGAATGACCTCATTTCGTGAGTAGTCCCGTGCTTCCATCGACGGATGCGAAGGGGCGGATTGCAGGCGGGTTGGCCGAAAATGCTGCACGCCAAGGATGGTCCTCGCGTCGTGATTATTGGCGCGCAGCCCATGGCAGGCCAACGCGCGGTCCATGTGGCCCAAGCAGAGCGAGATTAACCCATCGATTTTGCAGTGCAACAAAAAACGGGGATCTTTGCTACGCTGCAACCAAAAATGTTGCGATGCAGCAAGAGCTGTACTAGCATTGTCGCGGGCGGGCCAACAGCGGTCGAGTTTTCATGCTGCATGTCTTGTACTTGGTACACGACGTCTCCGACCCGGCAGTGCGCCGGCGGATCATAATGCTCAAGGCAGGCGGCGCCCAGGTTACGCTGGCGGGCTTTCGTCGTACGGCAAGCGCAGTTGCTGATGTCGAGGGCTTGCAGCCGATCGATCTCGGCCCGACTCGTGATGGCCGATTCGCCCAACGTCTGGCCGCGATCATGAAGGCAGTCGTCTCGACCGGCTCGAAGCTGGGCTCAATGCCACGGCCCGACCTCATTATCGCGCGCAATCTGGAAATGCTGGCGCTTGCCCGCCGCGCCAGGTCGGCGTTCCAGGCAACGGTGCCGATCGTCTACGAGTGCCTGGATATCCATCGCCTGCTGCTTCGCGACGATCCGCTGGGCTGGGCGATGCGCGGCGCAGAACGCTTCCTGGCCAGGGATGTGAAGCTTCTGGTGACCAGCTCTCCGGCCTTCATCGCCAACTATTTCAAGCCGTTCGGACAGATTGCCGCCCCGGTCGAACTGCTCGAAAACAAGTATTTCGAGCCAGCCGCGGCCTCGCTGGATGACCGCGCGGCGCCGGAGAACCCCGTAGCGCCGCCTTGGCGGATCGGCTGGTTCGGGGCGCTCCGCTGCCGCCGTTCCCTGGAGCTTCTGGCCGAATTTTCGCGCCGCCTCGACGGCCGCTTTGAAATCGTCCTCAGGGGCCGCCCGGCGCTGTCCGAATTTCCCGATTTCCACGGTTTTGTCGAATCGGAACCCTGGCTCTCGTTTGGCGGGCCCTACCGCAATCCCGAGGACATGGCGGGGATCTACCGCGAGGTTCACTTTTCCTGGGCCATCGACTTTTTTGAGCAGGGCCTGAACTCCGAGTGGCTGCTGCCCAACCGGCTCTATGAGGGCTGCCGCTTCGGAGCCGTGCCGATTTCAATGGGAGCCACCGAAACCGGCCGGTTCCTCGACCGGCAAGGCATAGGGGTTCTTTTGCCAGAAGCCACGCCCGAGGCGCTCGAAGCCGCCGTCGGCACGATGGAGCAGCATCGGTTCGGGACATTGAGGGAGCGTGTTTTCGCCCGAAATCCGCGCACCTGGAGCTACGACCGCGCCGATTGCCGGGCGCTCGTCGAAAAGCTCCGCGGGCTGACTGCGGCTCCCGGTCCATATGCTGCCGAAGCATTGGCATAGAAGGACGGCCGATGACGCAAACCGAAATTCCATCCTGCATGATCGTGGTTCCGTGCCTGAACGAAGCGGCCCATATCGGCGCGTTGCTTCGAGATCTCCGCCCTGCGGCCGAGAGGCTGGGCGCCGTGATCATCGTTGCCGATGGCGGCAGCACGGACGGCACCAGGACGATCGTCGCGGACATCGCCGCAAAAGATCAGCGGGTGATCCTGCTGCACAATGAAAAGCGCTTGCAGAGCGCGGCAATCAATCTCGCCGTCGCCAGGTTCGGGGAAGGCGTCGACTATCTCATTCGCATCGACGCGCATGGCGGTTATCCTGCGGATTATTGCGACCGGCTGGTCGAAGAAGCGCAGGCCACCGGTGCGGATTCGGTCGTCGTCTCGATGCTGACCAGTGGCAGCGGCATGGTTCAGAAAGCAGCGGCAGCGGCGCAGAACTCCAGGCTCGGCACCGGCGGCTCCAAGCACCGGCATCTTTCGGCGGGGGAATGGGTCGATCATGGCCACCACGCACTGATACGGATATCGGCCTTCACCGCGGTCGGCGGCTATGACGAAACCTTCAGCCACAATGAGGATGCCGAACTCGACTATCGGCTCCGCCAGGCCGGCTACCGCATCTGGATGACCGGCAAGACGCAAATGGTCTACTACCCGCGCTCCTCGCTGAAGGGCCTCTATTTTCAATATCTCGGCTATGGCCGTGGCCGGGCGAAGAACGTTCTCAAGCACCGCATGATCCCGAAGATCCGGCAGATGGTGCCGCTTCTGGTGTTCCCCGTGGTTCTTCTCGCCGCCTTTTCCTTCGTCCACTGGCTGGCGGCCGTGCCGCTTTTGCTATGGGCGTCGGTCTGCCTCGGCTACGGCTTTTGGACCGCCGTCAGCCAGCGCAAAGCCGACATTGCGCTTGCCGGGGTCTCGGCAATGGTCATGCATTTCGGCTGGTCGGTTGGTTTCTGGCTGCAACTGCTCGCACCGCGACCGCAGCGCGGGGTAGCGTGATGGACCCGGTCAGGAAAAATCGAAGCATCGATATCTGCGTCTGCACATTCCGCCGGCCGGAGCTTGCCGACACGCTTCGCTCCATAGCGGCCATGGACATGCCCGCGGGGTTCGACGTCGGTATCGTCATCGCCGACAACGACGATACGCCGACGGCCGAAACGCTGGTCGCCAAGCTGGCGGGGGAGTTGAAGCTGCCGGTGACCTACCGGCACGCCCCGGCCCGCAACATCTCGATCGCGCGCAACGCTTGCCTCGATACCAGTGCGGCGGATTTCGTCGCCTTTATCGACGACGACGAGACGGCCACCGCTGGCTGGCTTGCCGAACTGGTGGCGACGGCGGAAGCAACAGGTGCTGCGACGGTGCTTGGGCCGGTGCAAGCCCGTTACCTGCCGGATGCGCCCGCCTGGATGCGCAAAGGCGATTTCCACTCGACCTTGCCGGTCTGGGTGAGCGGCGAAATCCGCACCGGCTACACCTGCAACGTCCTGCTCAGGATTGGCGCTGAGAGCCTGCGCGGCCGGCGCTTCAGCCTGGCACGTGGCCAGACCGGCGGCGAAGATACGGAATTCTTCGACCAGATGGTCAAGGCCGGCGGCCGCATCGCCTTTTCGCCGGAGGCTTGGGTCGACGAAGCGGTGCCACCTGCCAGGGCGGCATTCGACTGGCTCGGCCGCCGCCGGTTCCGCGTTGGGCAGACGCACGGTCATCTTCTGGGGCGCAACGCACACGGCCTTGCCCGGCTCAAGCAGGTCGGCATTGCCGCGGCAAAGGCCGCCTACAGTTTCCTGTCGGCAATTCCGGTCGCCATCGACCCCGTACGCCGGAACCGCAGCCTGCTTCGCGGCATTATGCATGTCGGCGTCGTCAGCGGCCTCGTCGGGGTTCGTGAAATCCGCCAATACGGCCTGTCTTCGCCGCAGCAAGGGGGCAAGCGTGCAGCCTGACGTGAGCTTCGTGATTGCCGCCTACAATGCCGAGGCGACCATCGATCGGGCGATTGCCAGCGCCGTCGCCCAGCGCAATATCAGCGTCGAGGTCATCGTCGTCGACGACAAGTCGCGCGACCGGACGCTCGACCTGGCGAGATCCTACCCCGAAGACATCGTACGCGTTGTCGCGCTTGAGCAAAACCGTGGCCCCGGCGGCGCCAGGAATGCCGGCCTTGAGCTTGCCCGCGGCAGGTGGGTCGCGGTCCTCGATTCGGACGACGCGGTCTATCCCGGGCGAATCTGCACCATGATCGAACGCGCGGAGAAAGCGGGCGCCGAGATCGCGGTCGATAATCTGCAGGTCGTTCGCGAGGATGGCGTTGCCGAAGAGACGATGTTCCCGGCCGACTATCTGGAAGGGCTCGGTTCAATCTCGCTGGCGGATTTCATCGGCGGCAATGTCCTCTTCGAATCGAGGTTCAATCTCGGCTACCTCAAGCCGATCTTCCAGCGCCGGTTCCTGAACGAGAACGGGCTTCGTTACGATGAAGGCCTGATCATTGGCGAAGACTATATCCTCCTGGCCAGTGCTCTGGCCAAGGGGGGCAAATGCGTGGTCGAGCCGACGACGGGCTATATCTACCACATTCGCACCAGCTCCATCTCCCGGGTGCTCGAACTTCATCACGTCGAGGCGATGCGCAGGGCCGATGCCACCTTCGCCGCGACCCATTCCATGGATGCTGCGGCCGAGGCGGCGTTCGCCAGGCGCGCTCGCAGCCTGCGCCGGGCGGCATCATTCCTGTCGCTGGTCCAGCACATCAAGGCGCGGTCCCCGCTCAAGGCGATATGGACGGCGCTCAGCGATCCGGCGGCGGTTCGGCATATGAGCATGCCGATCGCCGTCCGGCTGCGAAGGGTAGCGGCACAGTTTGCCGTGGTGGCGGGGAGGTGAAGGGCTGCAGGTGAATGAAGACAGTTTCGCCGCCTGCGACAGGGTTGAAATCGATCTCCTCAGAAGGAACATGCAATGAAAAAAGTCAGGAAGGCAGTCATACCGGTGGCGGGGCTCGGAACGCGGTTCCTGCCGGCGACCAAGTCCATGCCGAAGGAAATGCTGCCGGTGGTCGACAGGCCTGTCGTGCAATATGCGGTTGACGAGGCGTTCGAGGCCGGCATCGAGCACATCGTATTCGTCACCGGCCGCAACAAGGCGGTGATCGAGGACTATTTCGACCTGCATCCTGAACTGATCGGAACCCTGGAGCAGAGCGGCAAGAAGGCGCAACTCGAATCGCTTGAAAGCCTGCTTCCCGTCGCCGGCGCGACGAGCTTCATCCGCCAGCAGTCGCCGCAAGGCCTCGGCCATGCCGTCTGGTGCGCGCGCGAAGTCATCGGTGACGAGCCCTTCGCATTGCTTTTGCCGGACATGGTGTCCTTCGGCGGGCGCGGGTGTCTCGCCGAGGTCGCCGATCTTTATGCGCAGACTGGCGCAAACGTTATCGCCGTCGAGCGTTGCGATCCGACCGAGACCAGCAAATACGGCATTGTCGGGCGCGGCGCTGATGTCGGCACGGGCTTCGAGGTGACGGCCATGGTCGAAAAGCCGGCTCCTGCCAACGCGCCATCGAACTTCTACATCAACGGCCGCTACATCCTGCAGCCCGAGATATTCTCGTTGCTGGCCAGCCAGCAGCGCGGCGCCGGCAACGAGATACAACTGACCGACGCAATGGTGCGTCTCGCACAGACCCAGGCCTTCTTCGCCCAGCCTTTCGACGGCCGCATGTTCGACTGCGGTTCGAAGGAGGGCTTCATTCAGGCCAATGTCGCTTTCGCGCTGGCGCGGGAGGACATGAAGGGCCCGATCTTCGAGATGCTGCAGGAATTCGTCCGGTCGCATCAGCGTCGGGAAGAAGCCGCATAATGTCCATTTTTTCGAGGCATTGTGGGTGCGGCTGATGACGCAGGACAGGCCGTTGCGCCGCGCGCGACGCGCACTGTCCGGCGCAAGGTTTGCACCCTATGTCCCGACCTTCGAGGCGGTAGCGCCTGCAAACTAGAATTGGACCGAAGATGAACTATGCCAATTTTCCTGTCGACAAGAGGACGCCATTGCCGGCTTCTAATGCGGCAAACGCCGAAGACTTCATCGACATCGAGCGCCTGCTTGGCATGGCCGCGCGGCAGGCGAAAGTGGTTGCCGCCTGCGCCGTCATCGGTCTCTTTCTCGGCGTGCTCTATTTGCAGACGACGCCTCCTACCTATGTGGCGACGAGCAGCGTGCTGATCGACGAAGGATTGAACAAGGTCGTCGACGACATTTCGGCGGCGTCGGTCAGCATGCAGACCGACTCCGCCGTTCTGAGCCAGATCGAAATACTACAGTCGGCCAGGCTGGCTGGGGTGGTCGTCGACAAGCTGAAGCTCGATCAGAACGACGCTTTCATGAACCCTCCGACATCGGCCCTGTCGAAGGTTGCTGGCTTTGTGCGCGGTATCGTCCAGTCTGTCCGCCCCAAGCGCGCCGCTAGCACAACCGATGTCACTCAGCTTGATGCTGCGACGCGTGACGCGATCACCGCATCCTCATCGCCCCGTGACTACGCAATCTTCAAACTGCAGAGCCAACTCGATGCCGAGCGGATCGGCCGGAGCTTTGTCATCAGCATCTCTTTTCAGGCGACCGATCCGGCGCTTGCGACCGCCATCACCAAGGCCTATGCCGATGCCTATCTAGCCGATCAACTCGATGCCAGCTTCGACGCGACCGAGCGGGCGGCGGTCTGGCTGCAAGGCCGGCTGACCGAGCTTCGTGAGAGCTCCCAGGCGGCTGCACTGGCGGTCGAAAAGTTCAGGGCCGAACACGGATTGGCCGTCAATGACGGCCAGCTGATCAGCGACAAGCAATTGTCCGATCTCAACACCCAGCTGATCGTCGCGCAGGCCGATACCGCACGTGCCGGCGCCCGCTATCAGCAGTACAAGTCGATCGTCGAAAGCGGCTCGGACAATGCATTCAAGGACGCCGCGATATCGAACGACCAGCCGAGCAGCTCCGTCATCACGACGCTGAAGAACCGCTATCTCGCCGTCGCCAAGCGGCAGCAGGACGTCGAAGCCAATTTCGGCCCGCAACATCCGCAGGCCGTCGCGCTCGCCAAGGAGAAGGCCGACATATCGGCGCAGATTTTCGGCGAGCTGAAGCAACTGACCGAAAGCTACCGCAACGAATACGAGGTCGCTCTGGCGCGAGAAACCGCGCTCCGCGCAAATGTCGCCTTGGCGGCTGGCAAGAGCTCCATCGACAACCAGTCGCAGGTCAAGCTGCGTGAGCTGGACCAAAAGGCGACGGCGCTGTCGACACTCTACCAGACGTTCCTGAACCGCTATGAGGAGGCCGCCCAGCAGCAATCCTTCCCGGTCGGCAAGATCCGGGTCATCTCGGACGCGACGATGCCGCAGTCGGCCGCAACCCCGCGCACGGCCATCGTGCTGGGGCTTTCGCTGGCGCTTGGCATAATGATGGGCGCAGGGGTTGGTGGCCTGAATGAATTCAGGGAACGCTTCTTCAGGACCGGCGAGGATGTGCGCGACCGGGTCGGCCTCAAATTCCTCGGCTACCTGCCGGTCATCGGCAAGGCTGGCAAGGATGACCAGCGCAATGGCGGTCAGCCTGACGTCAAGGTCGTTGAATCCAAGACCGCCAAGTCCTCCAAATCCCAGCCCTCCAAAACATTGTCGGCAGCCGAAAAACGTGCGCGGATGCGGGTAACCGTTGATGCACCGGCATCGATGTTCTCCGAGACGCTGCGCAACGCCAAGATCGCCTTCGACGTCGTCATGGAGGGCCAGGGCAGCCGGGTCATCGGCGTGGTCTCGGTGCTTCCCGGCGAAGGCAAGTCGACGGTGGCGGCCAATCTTGCCGGGTTGCTTGCCGTCAACGGATCGAAAACGCTGCTGATCGACGGCGACCTGCGCAATCCCGGCCTCAGCCGCAGCCTCGGTATGGAGGCCGAGCAGGGCCTGATGGAAGCTGTGGTGAGCGGGCAGACATGGCAGTCGGTCGGCAAGATCGACCGGCAGACCAAGCTGGCTATCATCCCGGCCGTCCTGCGCGGCCAGTTTTCGCATACCAGCGAGCTTCTGTCTTCAGCCGGCATGCGGCGTTTCATCGATAACGCCAAGGAAACCTTCGAATACATCATCGTCGATCTGCCGCCGCTCGGGCCTGTCGTCGACGCCAAGGCCTTCGCTCCGCTTGTCGACGGCTTCGTGCTGGTCACCGAGTGGGGACGCACGCCGCGTGCGATGGTGCAATCCATGCTCAGCTCGGAGCCCTACATCGCCAAGAAGATCATTGGCGCGGTGCTGAACAAGGTCGAACTGAAGAAGCTGGCCAAATATGGCGCGATCGGCGGCTCGGAAAAATTCTTCGACAAATATTCGAGCTACTATCTGGAAAAATCGGAAGCGCGCACCAAGGCAGCCGCCTGAGCGACGACATCGCGCTCAGGAAAATATCAACCTGGCGCGGTTGTCGACGATCCTGAGGGCGGTCAGCTGGCCGGTTTGGAAGGCGCCGGTGTCTATGCCAAGCCGGCGTCCCTCGAGCTT
The DNA here is from genome assembly GCF_040320095.1 of Mesorhizobium sp. M0800. Classification (NCBI taxonomy): domain Bacteria; kingdom Pseudomonadati; phylum Pseudomonadota; class Alphaproteobacteria; order Hyphomicrobiales; family Phyllobacteriaceae; genus Mesorhizobium; species Mesorhizobium sp. M0800. The sequence goes on along the minus strand of NZ_JAMYOZ010000001.1, from coordinate 374,572 downwards.
CGGAGTGTCGACCGGCGTATGTCCGTGCACGACATAGCGGTCGAGAAGATGCGCAGCGTCGAAGAAGTCCGAACGGATATTCAGCAGGTCGTCCTCGTCCTGCGCGGCCAGCTCGATGCCGGGCCTGATGCCGGCATGGACGAACACGAATTTCGCCGAACAGACCATGACCGGCAGCGCGCGCATGAAGCTAATGTGGTCGGCTGGAATGACTTCCCGAATGCGCTTGTCGACCTCCTCGCTTGACCCATACAGATCGGCCATGCGCGACGGGTCGACGCCGTAGGAAAACAGCGTTTGCAGGCCGCCTATCGCCAGCCACGACTCTCTCGAAATGATCCCGTCGACGTAGTTCAGCATCACGACTTCGTGGTTGCCGGCAAGGCAGATGCGCTGGAAATCATGGAGCGGTGGCGCCAGCAGATGATCGAGCACACGCGCCGACTGGGGTCCACGATCGACGTAGTCGCCAAGCATGATGATGAGCTTGCGCCCTTCGAAGGGCGCCGAATCGAGCAGGATCTTCTGCTCCAGGGCGCGGAGTTCCTTGTAGCAGCCATGCACGTCGCCGATCGCATAGACGACTGCGCCCCGCATATCGATCTCCAGCCGCTGGCGTGCCGCGGCCTGGGGCTTTCTCGATCGCTGGAACAGGGTCACGTATGGCATCTCGCATGGCTGTGGGTGCGTCTCGATTCCGAAACAACATGACGACACCGCGCGTGGATACCACGTCCGGCGCCGGTCGTTCCATACCGGAGCTTCGGACGCCCCTTACAGGCCGATGCCGCGGCGGTTCAGCGCGGCGGTGATCTCGTCGAGGATGGCCGGGTCGTCGATCGTTGCCGGCATGGCCCATTCCTCCTTGTCGGCGATCTTCTGCATGGTGCCGCGCAGGATCTTGCCGGAGCGCGTCTTCGGCAGGCGCTTGATCGTCACCACCGTCTTGAAGGCAGCGACCGGGCCGATCCGTTCGCGCACCAGGGTGACAACCTCGTTTTCGATGATGCCGGCGTCGCGGTCGACGCCGGCATTCAGCACGACGAAGCCGAGTGGAACCTGGCCTTTCATAGCATCGGCAATACCGACGACGGCGCATTCGGCGACGTCGGGATGCGCGGCCAGAACCTCCTCCATGGCGCCGGTCGATAGCCGGTGGCCGGCGACATTGATGATGTCGTCGGTGCGAGCCATGACATAGAGATAGCCGTCCTCGTCCATCATGCCGGCATCCGCGGTTTTGTAGAAGCCGGGGAACTCGTCGAGATAGGCTTGGCGAAACCGCTCGTCGGCATTCCACAGCGTCGGCAGGCAGCCGGGGGGCAACGGCAATCTCACCACGACATTGCCAAGCGTACCACGCTTGACCTCATGCCCGGCATCGTCGAGCACGCGGATGTCATAACCGGGCATCGGCACGCCGGGCGAGCCGTATTTGACCGGCAGCAGGCCCAGTCCGGCGGGGTTGATGGTCATCGGCGAGCCGGTCTCGGTCTGCCACCAATGGTCGATCACCGGCACGGTCAATTTCTGCTCCGCCCATTTGATGGTTTCCGGATCGGCGCGCTCGCCGGCGAGGAACAGCGTCCGGAATTTGGACAGGTCGTATTTCGGGACGAATTCGCCCTTCGGGTCCTGTCCTTTGATAGCGCGAAAGGCGGTTGGCGCGGTGAACAGCGCGACGACGCCATGCTCGGCGATCACACGCCAATAGGTGCCGGCATCGGGCGTGCCGACCGGCTTGCCCTCGAACAGGATCGTTGTGCAGCCATGCAGCAGCGGGCCGTAGACGATATAGGAATGGCCGACCACCCAGCCGACATCGGAAGCCGCCCAGAACACTTCGCCCGGTTTGACGCCGAACTCGTTTTCCATCGACCATTTCAGCGCGACCATATGGCCGCCATTGTCACGCACGATTCCCTTCGGCTGGCCGGTCGTGCCCGACGTGTAGATGATGTAGAGCGGATCGGTGGCAAGCACCGGAACACAGTCGACATTGGCACCCGCGGCCCGCTCCCGCGCCACGGCGTCGGCATAGTCGATATCGTGGTTTTCCCTGAGTTCGCAGCGCAGTTGGTCGCGCTGCAGGATAAGGCAGCTTTCCGGCTTGTGCCGCGACATCTCGATCGCCTTGTCGAGCAACGGCTTATAGGCAACGACGCGCCCTGGCTCCAGGCCGCAGGAAGCGGAGATGATCAGCTTCGGCTTGGCGTCGTCGATGCGGGTGGCGAGCTCATGCGAGGCAAAGCCGCCGAAGACCACCGAATGCACGGCGCCGATCCGCGCACAGGCAAGCATGGCGAAGGCTGCTTCCGGTACCATCGGCATGTAGATGATGACGCGATCGCCTTTTTGGATGCCACGATTCTTGAGCACCGAGGTCAGCGCGACCACCTCGCGCTTAAACTCGGCATACGTGAATTTCCTGATTGTGCCCGAAATCGCGCTGTCATGGATCAACGCGATCTGGTCGGCACGGCCGCCCGCCACATGACGATCGACGGCATTGAAGCAGGTGTTGCACGAGGCGCCAACGAACCACCTGCCATAGACGCCGGCATTGGCGTCGAACACCGTCTCGAAGGGCGAGAACCAGTCGATTGCGCCGGCGGCATCGGCCCAGAATTTTTCCGGGTCGCGTTTCCAGCCGTCATAGACCTCGTGGTAGCGTGACGCCATCCAGCTTCCTCCCCAGGAATGTTTGCTGTCCTTGAAATAGCGTATGCTGGTTTGTGTAACCATGTATTTGTGCGTTTCGTTTGCTGTCGTTCTAACTTGGCCGCAAGTGCGGGTCATGGTGGTCTGGGGGCCGGTATCGTTCGAATTTTCGGCATTAGGGGCAGGGCGCGATGAAATTGCGATATGACCTTGGGTTTGCCGCGGTTGCGACGCTGGCGGTGGTGCTCGCTTCAGCTGCGCAGGCCGGCGATGCGGCGGCAAGGCGCATCATCGGCTTTTCGCCCGACGGCAACTATTTCCCCTTCGAGCAGTACGGCACGCTCGATGCCGGTGCTTCGGATTCGGGCTGGTCGGAGATCGACATCATCGACACGCGGACCGATGAGTTCGTCGGCGGCAAGCCGATCGTCATCGCCGACGAGACGGAGGATTCGACATTGACGCTTGCGCAGGCGAGGGCACAGGCCGCCGAACTGGCGGCGCCCTTGCTGGCCAAATGTGCCATCGCGCCGCGCGGCGAGCGGACTGCCTTGGACAGGTTCACCTTTCCCGACGACATGGTCGCCTACAATGACATTGCGCGCCTCGAGCAGGTTTCGCAAAAATGGCTTTCGCCGGCCTATGACGAGCTTGGCACCATCCAGCTCGAGCAGATCCGTGCCGACAGCACGGCGGATTGTTCAGCGAGTTTCGACGCGACGCAGCAAGGCGAAACGACCGGCAAGGCGCTCGGCTTTCGCCTGACGCTGCAGGGTCAGGACGGCAAGCCGATCAAGCTGCTGCATGAGGACAAGGCGGTGCCCGGTTCGAGGAATTGCCCGACTTCCTACAGCCTGTCGGAATCTTACGCATTCACCCCGGATGGAAAACCGGGCGTGCTTGCGGTGCTCGTGCAGCGCTTCAGCCAAGGATTTGAAGGGCCCGACCGCCGTTTCATCGCCGTGACTGGCCAGGCGCATTGAGGCAACGCGCTGAGACGTAGTCCGCTACCCGAGTTTGTTGTCCCTAAAGCGGGAGGGCAGCGAGCATAAGTCCGACCCCGCCGACGATCAGCAAGGCGGCTGCCAGCACCTTTCCATGGCGCTCGAAACCCGTCGGCGCCCGATCCCAATTGTAACGCATGCTCGAACTCCCCAAACCCGCAGATTCTCTATCTTACGCAGGGTGAGGAGGGCAACTGTCTGGCGATGCGCGGCGTTGCCGATACCGGTCTTGTCACCGACTATTTCTGGGGCATTCTCCGCCGCTACATGCCCCAGCGCAGCGCGGCCGTATGTACCGGTGCATCCCACCAAACAGCCGCCTCGTCGTCGAGCATGCTCAGCGTGATCGAACAGCCGGCCATGTCGAGCGAGGTCACATAGGACCCGACCAGCGACCGGATCACCGTCACGCCGTGCTTCTCGAAGATTTTGCGGGCGCTGTTGTACATCAGATAAAGCTCCATCAACGGTGTGCCGCCAAAGCCGTTGACGAAGAGTAGCGCCTGGCCTCTGGCACCGTCGCCCAGGTCACCCAGGATTGCGGTACAGATCTCCTCGGCGATAGCATCGGCGCTTTTCAATGTGTCGCGCCGCCTCCCAGGCTCGCCGTGGATGCCGACCCCGAACTCCATCTCGCCGTCGCCGATATCGAAGGTCGGCTTGCCCGCCGCCGGCACGGTGCAACTGGTCAGCGCCACGCCCATCGAGCGCGTCGCGCCGTTGACGCGCTCGCCGAGCGCCTTCAACGGCTCCAGTGCCATGCCTTGTTCGGCCGCCGCGCCGACGATTTTCTCGACCACCAGCGTGCCGGCGACGCCGCGCCGGCCGGTGGTGTAGGACGAGTTTTCGACCGCAACGTCGTCATTGGTCACGATTTGCATCACGCCTTCCGACATTTCAGCGGCCATGTCGAAATTCATCACGTCGCCCTCGTAGTTCTTGACGATGAACAGGCAGCCGGCGCCCGTATTGACGACTTCGGCCGCCGCCATCATCTGGTCAGGCGTTGGCGAGGTGAATACCTGGCCGGGGCAGGCCGCATCCAGCATGCCGTGCCCGACGAACCCGCCATGTAGCGGCTCGTGACCCGAGCCGCCGCCGGAGATCAGCGCCACCTTGCCCGGTGTGAGCAGCTTGCGGCGGACAAATTTGTGTTCCTCGCCAAGCGCCAGGATATCGGCATGCGCGGCAACGAAGCCGTCGAGGCTCTCGGTCAGCACCGTATCGACCGAATTCAAAAATTTCTTCATGGCCGTCCTCCCGAAATAGCCCAGCGTCAGCTGCCCTTGCCGGCGATGCTGGTGATCTTCTGGATGAAATCGTTGACCGCCCGGTCGAGCGCCGCGTTCTGCTTGTCGTCGCCGAAATCGGGAACGATCAGCGAGACATGGCGTGTCTTGCGCAAGCCTGCGGCCAGCGACATCTTTCCCGGATGCGCCCGATGGTAGGCCTCAAGGAAATGATCGCGTTCGGCCGGGCTGAAATGGCAGACGGAGAAGATAGCCGGCAAATGCTTCGACGGAATCGGCGTCGAATAGGCCGGGCTGGAAATCTGCGTGACGAAGCTGCGATGCTTGCCCAGCGCATCAGCGAGGCGCTGGCGCATGCCGGACGGGCGCTGGTCGATCACCTGCGACAGGATCGTCTTGTAGGCGCGGATCGCCTCTTCGGGGCCGGACTGCGACGCCTTGTCTGCCATACCGGGGCCTAGATCGAAACGTCCGCGATGGCCGCCTTGGCCATCGCGAGTTGGGCGGGAGCGACGGAGAGGCCACGCAGGCCGGTTTCGAGCAGCGCCGGGATCGAGGCGGGGTCGCCGCCGGCATCGCCACACAGGCTGACCGGGATATTATGCTCGCAGGCGAAGGCGGCAACCGAGGCGATCAGCCGGAGCACGGCCGGGTGCCTGACGGAATTCAGATGTGCGACCGACGCATTGTCGCGCGCGGCGGCCATCACGTATTGGGTCAAATCATTCGAACCGATCGAGAAGAAGGCGGCCTTGGCGAATGCCTCCGGTGCGATGGCCACCGACGGCACCTCGACCATAATGCCAAGCGGCGGCATTTTGTGCGCGATGCCGCGCGCCAAAAGATCAGCCTGCTCCTCAGCGAACAGCGCGGTGGCGTGTTCATACTCTTCCGGAACGGCGATCATCGGGAACATCACCTTCAGATTGCCGTGCATGGCGGCACGTAGCAAGGCGCGGATCTGCACACGAAAGACCTCCGGACGCATCAGCGACAGCCTGATCCCGCGCAGGCCAAGGAATGGATTACCTTCCTCGACGGTCAGGCCCGGCACAGGTTTATCGCCGCCCGCATCGACAGTACGGATCGTCACCGGCCTGTCGCCTGCCCATTCCAGCACTCTACGGTAGGCGCGATATTGCGTCTCCTCGTCCGGCAGCGTCTTGCCGAACAGGAATTCGGTCCGCATCAGCCCGACACCGTCGCACGCCGCAGCATCGATGCGGTCGACATCGGACGGATCGGCAATATTCACCTGCACGTGGACCGCTATGCCGGTCTTCGTTGCTGCCGGCCTTGTCAAATAGGCTGCCGCTTTGTCGCGATGCGCCGCGAAAGACGATGACGATCGCCGGAATGCGTCGATCTCCGCTTTCGAAGGCGCCAACACGATGCCGCCATGTTCGGCATCGAGCAGTGCGATTCCGGCAAGGTGAGCCGGCGAAGCACCGGGCCCGGCTACCCCACGCGCTACGAGCCCCAACCCCACCACCATTGGCACGCCGCGTGAGCGTGCCAGCATTGCGACATGACTTGCGGCACTTCCGGCCGTAAGTGCTATGCCGCCGCCGGCACTCCAGTCGGTTTCGAGGAAGCGCGTCGGTGCGATATCCTCGCCGTAGAAGATCGCACCTGCCGGCGCGGCAATGTCGCCGCCCCCGGCAAGCGCGCGTTGCACCTGGTCGCGTATGTCGCGCATGTCGGCCGCGCGCGCCCGGAAATAGTCCTGCTCGGATGTTTCATAGCCGGCTATCTCGGCGTCGAGCGCTTTTCGCCAAGCCACATCAGCAGCCATGCCCTCGGCAATTCGCGCAAAGGCCGGGCCGGTCAGCGCGTCGTCCTCCAGCATGGCGAGCTGGAATTCGAGGATCCCGGCCGCCTCGCTGTCGCTGGTTTCGATCAATGTCGCGAGCCGGCCTGCGGCAATGGAGATGGCGACCTCAAGCGCCGCCTTCTCGTCCGCGGCAGTCGCCTTGCGGACATAACGCACAGCAGCCTGGTCCAGATCGAACAGCGGCCCCTCGGCATAGCCGGCCGATGCCGAAATGCCCTGCAGCCTAAGCGGTTCGGGCATGGTCCTTGCCTTCGTCGAAATCGCGCCGCACCAGCTCGACCAGTGCGCCGACCGCCTCGCCGGCGCCGTCCCCTTTGGCTCTGATATGCAGGACAGTGCCTTTCGGCGCTTTCGCCGCCATCACCTTGACGATGCTCTTGGCGTCGAACCATGGCCCGTTGGCGGCGAGCGCAATCTCGACGTCGGCCGAAAACGTCTTGGCAAGCTTGGTGAACTTCACCGAAGGACGCGCATGCAGTCCCACCTCATGGGTGATCAGGACGCTGGCTTCGGCTGCTGCGGACATGCTTGTCAAAATTCCCGTTCGTTCACGACGGCGACAATTCGTGCGCCGTCGCCACCACTTCCCTGAGCGAGGCGCCGCCGGAAGCCTCGGTCGCCGCCATCACCGCGCCTTCGACGATCGGCGCATTGCAGACGATGATCTTCTGGGCGCGTGGTTCGCCGATCATCTCGACCGCCATCTCGCTATTGGTCTCGGCACCGCCGAGATCGACGAGGATCGCGACCCCCGCCTCCGACCAGGCCTTGTCGATGGCGCCCATGATCGCCTCGACATTGGTTCCCAGCCCGCCATGGCCGTTTCCGCCGCACCATGCAAGCGGCACTTCGTTGCCGACCATCTGCCGCACCATGTCGGCGGTGCCTTCGGCGACCAGCGGCGAATGCGATACGATGACGATGCCGACATTGCTCATGCGCGCCTCTCGATTGCCTCGGCTACGGCCCGCACCAGAAGCGCAGTCGAGCGTGCGCCGGCATCCATATGACCGATCGAACGCTCGCCAAGGAATGAGGCGCGCCCACGCAGCGCCTTCATCGGCACGGTCGCGTCGGCCGCGTTGTCGGCGATCTCGACGATGTCCGCTGCCGTCTTTCCCTGCAGCAGGGCCTCATGCACCGGCTGCAGCACGTCTAGCATGGTTTTTTGCCCGGCCTGCGACTTGCCTCTGGCTGCAACCGCTTCGATCGCCTTGCCGAAGGCCGCCGCCAGGTCGGCGCGACCCGGCGCGGCGGAAATCTCCTTGCCGAGCGCCATGAACAGCGTGCCGAACAAGGGACCGGAGGCTCCGCCGACGGTCATCACCAGTTTGGTGCCGATCGCCTTCAGCGCCTCGGGCAACGGCTTTGCCGCAAACGCGCCGGCCTCGGCCCGCACTGCCTCGAAGCCGCGTTTCATGTTGAGCCCATGGTCGCCGTCGCCGATGGCCTGGTCGAGACTGGTCAGCTCTTCGGCATGTGCGGCGATCGCGTTTGCCGCCGCCTCGATCAGCCTGGAAATATCCGCTGCCGCCATATCACCCATGCTCCTGGCCCCTGTGCTGCCGGCAGTACGAGAAAATTGCATATCCGGCAATTGAAGCATTCTTTTCCCCAGTCAAGCGGGTTCGAGCAACGCAGCGAGGGCAGTGAAGACCTCGGCGACGGCAAAGGCGCCGGGGTCGACCACGCCGTCGAGCTGGCTGCCAATATAGGCGGACCGTCCGGCCTTGGCCTTGCGCATGGCAGCGGTGGCCTCGGCTCCGCGTTGCGCCGCGACCGCCGCATCTTCCAGACTCCCCCTATCCAGCGCCCTCAAGGCGGGTTCCAGGGCATCGATCATCGTGCGATCGCCGACCCTCGCTCCACCATAGAAGGACATCCGATCGAGGCCGGCGAGAAGCGCCTTGGGAAGCGTTTCGCCAGACTCCAGCGCCTGCGCGGCGGCGGTGAAGAAGATCGACAACAGCACGCCGCTAGAGCCGCCCATGCTGGCGCTCAGGATGTCGCCGACGGCGGCGAGCGTTGCGGCAGGGTCAGCGAGCGGCAGTGTCGCAATGCGGCCAAGCACGCTGCGCGCACCGGCCGCCACAGTCGATCCGGTGTCACCGTCTCCCGCCTTGGCATCCAGTCCGTTCAACGCGCCTTCAAGCGAGATCAGCCGTTCGCAGACCGCGATAACCAACCGGTCGGTGCGTGCGTCCTTGCTGGCTTTCGACGCGTTGTTCGGGCCGGCGGCTTTGGCCATCGGCACGACGCTGGCTTGGCGAACGGCTCTTGCCGGCAGCCAGACGTGAGGGCCTACCGGCGCCCGCAACGCCGCTTCGCGCGACGCATTGAGCCGGATCAACGACAGGGAAAAGCCGTTCATGTTGAGCGCGGTCATAAGCTGCCCGGGCCCGATTGTCAGCGTCACCTTTTGTGCCAGCGGTGAAGCCAATACCGCATTGGCGACAAGCAACATTTCCAGCGGTGGCACCGAACCGAGATTATTGATCAGCAAGGCGTAGTCGCTGACCGGATCGAGCCGCGCGGCAAGGCGCTCCGACATGATCGCAACCAGCCTTTCGGCACTTTGCACCGCAATCCGCTCAACGCCCGGTTCGCCATGGATGCCGAGGCCGAGTTCAGCGTCGTTGGCGCCAAATCTTTCGTCATGGCTCTGGCCGGGGATCGAGCACGATGACAGCGATATGCCGAGTGAAACGATATCCGCCACCGCGGCCCGCGCCGCAGCGGCAACCGTCGCCAGATCGTTGCCGGCTTCCGACAGGTGGCCGGCGATCTTGTGCACGAACAAGGTGCCGGCAACGCCACGCGGCTGGGCAATATCAGGCAGGGCAATGTCGTCCGCGACGGTCACCATCTCGACGGGGAAGCCTTCGGCGCGCGCCTTCTCGGCGGCCAAGCCGAAGTTGAGGCGATCGCCGGTATAGTTCTTGACGATCAGCAGGCACCCGGCGGGACCGGTCACCGCGCGGATGGCGGCCAATACCGCTTCCACGCTCGGCGAAGCAAAGATCTCGCCCGAAACCGCCGCCGTCAGCATGCCAATGCCGACAAAGCCGGCATGGGCAGGTTCGTGCCCGGCCCCGCCGCCGGAAATGACCGCGACCTTGGTCTTATCCCAGTCCGCGCGGAGAATGACCTTGATCTCGGGATAGCCGTCGAGGCGAGCGAGATCGCCGGCGCCGGTCGTACCGAGGAAGCCGTCCAGGGCCTCAGTTACGATATTATCCCTGCGATTGAAAAAATGCTTCATCGAATTGGTCCAGTCCGGTGCCCGAAATTGCCGGTTGAAAGGTGCCAGGAAAACACTCGCGCAGCGCTCACATCAGCCGTCGCCCATCGGGGCCGAAATACAGCGGCGAGCGATAGCGGATCATGATCTTGTCGCCCTGCGCCAGGTCGGTGTCGGGGTCGGTTAGCGTTACCAGCTTCCTGGTCCCCACCGTCACATGCAGATGGTTCTGGTCGCCGAGATGCTCGACCCAATCGACGACGCCGTCGGCATGGCCGTTCGCCGCCTTCTCGATCGAAAGATGTTCGGTACGAGCACCGATCGTCTTTGTTCCCGCCGGCGCGCCGCCATCCGGCAGCAGTCCGACCGGCAACAAATTGATTGCCGGTTGGCCGAGCCTTGCGGCGACGTGAAGGTTTGCCGGCTCAGAATAGATCGTGCGCGGGGAACCGATCTGCACCAGCACGCCGTCGGCGAGAATGCCGATGCGGTCGGCCATGGTCATCGCTTCGATCTGGTCGTGCGTGACGTAGAGCATTGTGGCGCCGAGTTCCGCCTGGATGCGCTTCAGCTCGAGCCTGAGATCGGCGCGCAGCTTGGCGTCGAGCGACGACAGCGGCTCGTCCATCAGGTAGATCGACGGCTTGCGCACCAAAGCGCGGCCGATGGCGACGCGCTGCATCTCGCCGCCAGAGAGTTTGGTCGAGCGATTATTCAGCTTGTGGTGGATGCGCACCATCTTGGCCACGTCCTCGACGCGGCGGCGGATCTGATCCTCCGGCATTTTCCGTGCTGGCGAGCGCAGCGGAAAGGCGAGGTTGTCGTAAACCGACAGATGCGGATAGAGCGAATATTGCTGGAACACGAAAGCGGTGTCGCGCTCGGCCGGCGACAGCGTCGTCGTGTCGTGGCCGGCAATATGGATCGAGCCCGCTTCCGGACGCTCCAGCCCGGCGATCAGCCTGAGCGTCGTCGTCTTGCCGGCGCCGGTCGGCCCGAGCAGCACGACGAATTCCCCGTCGGCGATATGCAGGTCGAGATTGTCGACGGCGACATGCTCGCCAAAAGCCTTGGTCACGCTTTTGATGTGAACGTCAGCCATGATGTGCTCTCCCCTGGGAGGCCGAGTCATGGATTTCGGTGCGCACCGCACGGCCGGATCCTTTTGCGAACAGCGACAGCCGCGCGCTGCTCAGCGCCAGGCCCACATGATCGCCCGGATTGAGCCGGATTTCGGCCGGCACCCTGGCCTTGATGATGCCGTCTGCTGTCTCCACCGCCACGATCTGAGTGGTGCCGAGATATTCCGTGCCGTAAATAGCACCGCGCAGCTTCGAAGCGTCGTCGAAGCGGATGTGCTCCGGTCGGATGCCAAGCGCCATCTCGGCCGGCGCGACGTCCTCGCGGATCTCCGGCACGGCCACCTTCGCGCCTTGCACAACAATTTCCCTGGCGCCCTTTGAAAGCCCGCCGCCGAAGCCGAGGAAATTCATCGGCGGCGAGCCGATGAAGTCGGCGACGAACATCGTCGCCGGCCGGTCGTAGATCTCGCGCGGCGTGCCGAACTGCTCGATGACGCCGTGGTTCATCACCGCGATCTTGTCGGCCATCGACATCGCTTCCATCTGGTCATGCGTGACATAGACGGTGGTGGCGTGGATGCGGTTGTGCAGTTCTCGCAATTCATGGACCATCAGGTCGCGGAATTCGGTGTCGAGCGTGCCGAGCGGCTCATCCATCAGGAAACATTTTGGCCGCCGTACGATGGCGCGGCCGAGCGCCACGCGCTGGCGATCGCCGCCGGCAAGCCCGGAGACCGATTTGTTGAGCAGATGGTCGATCCGCAAAAGCTTCGCCGTCTCCTCCACTCGGCTCCGGATTTCAGCGCCTGGCATGCCTTGCGCCAGCAGTGGAAAGCCGATGTTCTTCCGCACATTCATGTGCGGATAGAGCGCGAACAGCTGGAAGACGAAGGCGATGTCGCGCTCGCGGGCACGCCGCATGGTGACGTCCTCGCCGCCAAGCAGGATCTTGCCGCCGGTCGGCAGTTCGAGCCCGGCGATCATGCGCAACGTCGTCGTCTTGCCACAGCCGGACGGCCCCAGCATGACGAAGAATTCGCCGTCCTCGACGACGAAGTTGGAATCCTGCACGGCGACGAAATCGCCGAATGCCTTCCTCAGATGTTCGACCCTGATCTCGGCCATCGTCTACTCCGGAAATTTCGAGACGATGATGAACATCGCCGTGCCCGCAAGCATGGTGATGAAGGAATAGGTGTAGAGCACCAGTGCGAAGGGCTGGAACAGCATCAGGAAGCCGATGGCGATGATCGCGGTGGCGACGTTTTCCATCAGCCCGCGCCTGGCCCAGGCGGGCCAGCGCGATTTGCGTTTTGCGGTCATGCTCATTTACGCACCGCGCCAAAGGTGATGCCGCGCAGCAATTGCTTGCGAAGCAGGATGGTGAAGACCAGGATCGGCACCAGGAAGATCGTCGTGCCGGCCGCGACTGCCGGCCAGTCCTGACCGCCTTCGCCGATGATGGTCGGGATGAAGGGCGGCGCGGTCTGCGCCGTGCCCGAGGTCAGTAGCGCAGCGAAGGCATATTCGTTCCAGGCAAAGATCAGGCAGAAGATGGCGGTTGCGGCAATACCGGTGGTCGCCTGCGGCAGTACCGTGCGCCAGAACGCCTGCAGCCTGGTGTAGCCGTCGATCATCGCCGCTTCTTCATATTCGCGCGGGATCTCGTCGATGAAGCCTTTCAGCAGCCACACCGCCAAGGACACGTTGACCGCCGTATAAAGCAGGATCATGCCGAGAGCCGTGTCCGACAGGCCAAGCTCCCGGTACATCAGGTAGATCGGGATGGCGACGGCGATCGGCGGCATCATCCGCGTCGACAGGATGAAGAACAGAAGGTCGTCGGCGAGCGGCACCTTGAAGCGCGAAAAACCATAGGCCGACAGCGTGCCGAGGAACACCGCGCAAAACGTCGAGCCGAACGCGATGATCAGCGAATTGACGAAGCGCGGCATGAAGTTGGACGGGCCGGCGATCACCATGTTGCGCTTGCGCACCGTCTCGTCGCACAGGCCCGTCGCCGGTCCCAGCGAGTTGATGTATTCCGGTGTTTGCCGAGTCCGGGTCGAGAACAGGTTGCAGTAGCCCTCGAGGCTGGGCTGGAACAGGATCTTCGGCGGATAGGCGATCGAATCCGGCGGCGTCTTGAAGCTTGTGGCGAAGATCCACAGCAGCGGCACGATCGAGATCAGCGCGTAGGCGACGATGATCGTGCCGGCGACGCGCTTCGACGTGGCCGACGGCGCGACAACGGAATGGGCTGACGTCAGGCTCATCTCTGCTTCACCTTGTTGAGCGCCTTGACGTAGATGTTTGCGAGGCCAAACACTGCGACGAACAGGATGATGGCGAAGGCCGAGGAATAGCCCGTCCGCCAGCTTTCGAAGGCCTGCCGCTTCAGCGTGATCGAGGCCACTTCGGTGGTCGATCCCGGCCCGCCGCCGGTGAGCAAATTGACCATGTCGAACATCTTGAAGTTCTCGATGCCGCGAAACAGCACCGCCAGCATGATGAAGGGCAGCGCCATCGGCAGCGTGATCGACCAGAACTGCCGCCAGTTGGAGGCGCGGTCGACCTCGGCCGCTTCGTAGATGTATTCGGGGATCGAGCGCAGGCCGGCGAGGCAGATCAGCATCACGTAAGGCGTCCACATCCAGGTGTCGACGATGATGATCGACCATGGCGCCAGTGACACGTTGGAGAGCATGCTGATTTCGGTTGCCGGAATGCCGGTGACGAACGAAACGGCGTAGGCGAACAGCCCGATCTGCGGCTCGTAGAGGAAGCGCCAGAAATTACCGACCACCGCCGGCGACAGCATCATCGGCACCAGGATGATTGTCGTCCAGAAGGCGTGGCCGCGAAACTTGCGGTCGATCAGCCAAGCCAGCGTGAAGCCGATCAGCGTCTGCAGCAGGATGGTCCAGAACACGAAATGCGCCGTCGTCTGCATGGCGATCCAGATGTCCTGGTCGGCGAGGATGCGCTTGTAGTTTGCCAGCCCAAGGTTCTTCACAACCTCGTTGGGCCGATTGGCGCGAAAATTGGTGAAGGACAGATAGATTGCCCAGAACAGCGGAAAGATGTTGATAGCTAAAAGCAACAGGATCGTCGGCGAGATGAACAGCCAGGCGAGGCCCTTGTCGCTGATGCCCCGGACCTTGCGGGCCAACGGCTCGGGCGTAGCCCGGGCAACGCTGTCCGCCGTCCGATTGAGCATGGTCAGTCCTGCTTCGGTCACTTGGCTCGTCTCGACAATGGAATTTATCTGAACTGTGTCCCGTGCCAAGTGGCACGGGACGGTTCGGTCATGGGCTCGGGAGGAGCCGTTTACATCTTGCCATCGTCCTGGAAGACCTCGGTCCAGTCCTTGACGAGGCCGTCGAGCGCATCCTTGGCCGAGCCTTGCCCGGCAACGACATAGTCGTGGAAGCGCTTCTGCGATGCCTGCAACAGCGGGGCATAGCTCGGCTCGGCCCAGAAGTCCTTCACGATGGCCATCGAGTCGAGGAAGGTCTGCGCGTAGGGCTGGCTGGCCGGGAAGGCCGGGTCCTTGACGACCGCGTTGAGGCAGGAATAGCCGCCGAGCGACCACCATTTGGACTGCACGTCCTTGTTGGCGAACCATTTGATGTATTTGAGCGCGGCTTCCTGCTTGTCGGAATAGGAGACCACCGAGATGCCCTGGCCGCCGAGCTGGGCGAACTGGTCCCCGTCCGGACCTTTGGGATTGACGAAATAGCCGATCTTGTCGCCGCCGACATTCTCGTCCTTCTGCAGGCCTGGCCAGGTGAAGGCGAAGTTCATGTGCATCGCCACCTGGCCGGATTTGAACGCATCGACGCCTTCGCCCATGTAGCTGTTCGAGGCGCCGGGAGGGGTGCAGCAATCGTAGAGGGCTTTGTAGAACTCCAGGCCCTTCACCGATTTATCGGAGTTGACGAAGCCTTCCATCTCGTAGGGCTTTTTCGGGTTTTCGTACTGGAAGCCGAAGCTGTAGAGCACGTCCATGGCGCCCATGGTGATGCCTTCCGAGCCGCGCTCGGTGTAGATCGACGCGCCATAGACGGTCTTGCCGTCGATGTCGCGCTTCTGGAAGAATTCGGCGATCTGCTTCAATTGGTCGAAGGTCGTCGGCGGGCCGAGATCCCAGCCGTACTTTTCCTTGAATTCCTTCTGCAGCTCCGGCTTGGAGAACCAGTCCTTGCGGTAAGTCCAACCGACGACGTCACCCATGGCCGGCAGCGCCCAGTAATTCGGCGAGTTCTTCGGCCATTCCGAATAGCCGACGACGGTCGCCGGCACGAAATCGTCCATGCTGATCTTCTCCTTGTCGAAGAAGTCGTTCAGCTTGACGTAATGGCCGTTCTCGGCGGCACCGCCGATCCACTGGCTGTCGCCGATGATGAGGTCGCACAGCTTGCCGTGCGAATTCAGCTCGTTGAGAAAGCGATCGGCATAGTTGGTCCACGGCACGAATTCGAATTTCATGCCGATGCCGGTTTCCTTGGTGAAGTCCTTGGACAATTCCACAAGCGCGTTGGCCGGGTCCCAGGCTGCCCAGCAAAGCGTCAGATCTTCTGCCTGCGCGACATTCGAAACGGCTGTCGACGCAAAGAGTGTCGATGCCAGTCCCAACGCCAATTTCAAGGTCGATTTCATGCCTTCCTCCCATTTGCGAAACGCGTCCGGATGACGGTTTCAAGAGCCCGCTAAACCCCTCCTCGGGGGCCCAAACACAACGACGCGGCGGCGCACCGGATGTTTAGTAATTTGTTTAGTGATGCAATTTTTACTAAACAAGGCAAGCGAATTCGTTGCTGCATCGCAGCATGCTGGATAGGAAAGCAACGTGAGAAGTTGCGGCGACCTGGCTAGGTCACCGTCTTGTTGCTGACGGCCACCGGACGGATCACTGGGGCCGGCGGCAGCAGCGCGCGGATATCGGCGAAGGGGAAGACTGGCTCGAAGCGGAAGGCCTCGGCGAACGATCCGGCTGGGCCGTTGCACTGGCCGGCGCGAAAGGCGTTCTGCGTGCGCGCCGCGTCGACGAAACGCTCGGGATCCTGCGACTGGTGCGCCCGGATCGCCTCCGCCTTGAGATCGAAATGCCTGGAGGTAT
Source organism: Mesorhizobium sp. M0800 (assembly GCF_040320095.1). Classification (NCBI taxonomy): domain Bacteria; kingdom Pseudomonadati; phylum Pseudomonadota; class Alphaproteobacteria; order Hyphomicrobiales; family Phyllobacteriaceae; genus Mesorhizobium; species Mesorhizobium sp. M0800. The sequence continues at coordinate 358,378 of NZ_JAMYOZ010000001.1, read as the reverse complement.
CGACGTAGTGCGTTGGCGAAAACCCGGTGCCGCCGAACGTGTCGGCATGTAGCACCGGCACCGAGAATGACGCTGCGATGCGCACGCCATCCGACAGCGCGCGGTGGTCGCCATGATAGTCGTTCGGCGCATGCGTTATCACCAGATCCGGCCCTATCTCGCCGATCAGTGCTTTGAGCGCCCCGATCAGCGCGGCATCCGCGACCAGCCCGCCATCGGGAAAGTCGAGGAAGCGCGGCGTCACGCCAAGCAGGCCGGCCGCCGCCGTCGCCTCCTTGCGGCGCGTGCGGGCAAGTGCGGCCGGATCGCCATAGCCGCCCCTGGTGCCATCCGTGGCTATGGCAAAAAAGAGTTCTGCGCCTTGCGCGGCATAGGCCGCCATCGTACCGAACATGAAGATCTCGATGTCGTCCGAATGCGCGCCAAGCGCCAATATCTTCACTCTCATCTCTCCCGGAAATGGAAAAACGTGCCCAACGGAATTCTGCTCGCGCTCATCGCCTATGCAAGCTATTCGTGCAGCGACGCTGTTGTCAAAAGCCTGGGCGGGCAGTTCAACGTCTTCGAGATCGGCTTCTTCTCGACGTTGTTTGCCGGCTGCTTTCTGCTCTTTACCAGGCCGGCAGGCGAGCGCTGGCTCGATTTCTGGCGCACCAACCGGCCCTGGGCGGTACAGGCCCGGGCCTGGGCCGGCATCGCCTCGGGCGTGCTCAGCGTCTATGCCTTCACCACCATCCCGCTGGCGGAAGTCTATGCGCTCATCTTTCTGGCGCCGCTGTTCGTCACTATCCTGGCCACGCTGGTCCTCAAGGAAAAGGTCGGCCCATGGCGGTGGCTGGCGGTCGTCGCCGGCTTTGCCGGAGTCATGCTGGTCGTCAGGCCTGGTTTTCGCGAGTTGCAGCTTGGCCATCTGGCGGCGTTCATCATCGCCTTCCTGGCCGCCACCAATGTCATCCTGATGCGTTCGCTCGCCGCGCAGGAAAAGCGCACAACGATGCTCGGCGTGCTGATCGGCTACGGCCTGCTCTTCAACGGCGTCGGTGCGGCGGCTACCTCGTTCTCGCTGCCGGATGGCAGGCAATGGGCCTGGCTGGTGCTGGCCGGCGCCTTTACCGCCGGCGGCCAGCTGCTGCATCTGCTGGCGGTCAAATACGCGCCGGCCAACCGCATCGCGCCGACGCATTACTCGCAGATCGTCTGGGCGGTGGTTCTAGGTGCGCTGTTCTTCAGGGAATATCCGGATTTTCTGTCGCTGGTCGGCTTGGCCGTGGTCGGCGGTTCCGGCCTGCTAACGATGGTGCGCGAGGAGGTGCGGCTCGGCACGGTGCGCTGGAACCCGTTTTTGCGGACCAGGCTTTGAGTCGGCGCCGAGGTTGCGCCGCGACCGCCACCGCTGATATGCGGTCGCTGCCAACTGGCTGCACAGCATAGCACAATGACGACAAAACCCTTGCCGGACCTGCCGGTCTCCGTTGTCTTGCCGGCGCTCAATGAAACGCTGAGCCATGGTAACAGCGCCGTGCTGGTGGCGCCGCCCGGTGCCGGCAAGACGACGCTGGTTCCACTGGCGCTGCTCGACGCTGAATGGCTCGGCGCCGGAAAGATCATCCTGCTCGAGCCGCGCCGCCTCGCCGCCCGCGCTGCCGCCCGCCGCATGGCCGAATTGCTCGGCCAAGAGCCCGGGGAAACCGTCGGCTATGCCATGCGCATGGAAAACCGCAGTTCCGCAAAGACCAGGGTTCTCGTCGTCACCGAAGGCGTGCTGTCCCGCATGATCCTCGACGACCCGGAACTGCCTGGTGTCGCGGCGGTGCTATTCGACGAGTTCCACGAACGCTCGCTCGACGGCGATTTCGGGTTGGCGCTGGCGCTCGACGTGCAGGGTGCGCTGAGGCCCGAACTCAGATTGCTGGTGATGTCGGCAACGCTCGACGGCGCGCGTGTCGCAAAATTGCTGTCCGGCGCGCCGGTGATCGAGAGCGCAGGCCGCGCCTTCCCGGTCGACATCCGCTATGACGAGCGGCCGGCCGGCGTCACCATCGAGGACGCCATGGCCAAGGCGATTCGCTCGGCGCTTGCCGGGGAGGAGGGCAGCGTGCTCGCTTTCCTGCCCGGCCAGCGCGAGATCGAGCGCACCGCCGAGCGGCTGGCGGGCAAGGTCGGCGCCGATACCGACATCGTGCCGCTCTATGGTATGCTCGACAACAGGGCGCAGGACGCGGCGATCAAGCCGGCGCCGCTCGGCCGCCGCAAGGTCGTGCTGGCGACGTCGATCGCCGAAACCTCCATCACCATCGACGGCGTGCGCGTCGTCATCGATTCCGGCCTGTCGCGGCTGCCGCGCTATGAGCCGGCGAGCGGCCTGACGCGGCTGGAGACGGTACGTGCTTCCCGCGCTTCTGCCGACCAGCGCGCCGGCCGTGCCGGGCGCACGCAGCCGGGCGTCGCCATCCGGTTGTGGCGGGCCGAGCAGACAGCGGCCCTGCCGGCCTTCACGCCGCCGGAAATCCTCGAGGCCGATCTTTCCGGCCTGTTGCTCGATAGCGCGGCGTTCGGCGTCGCCGATCCGACCAGCCTGTCCTTCCTCGACCCCCCGCCGGCTCCGGCGCTCACCGAGGCGAGGGTACTGCTACGTGCGCTCGATGCTGTCGATGCGGCAGGACGCCTGACGGATGCCGGTGCCGCGATGCGCAGGCTGGCGCTACCGGTGCGGCTCGCCCACATGGTCGCCGAGGCGGCAAGAACCGGAGAGGCGCTCGAGGCGGCGATGCTCGCCGTATTGTTGACCGAGCGTGGCCTTGGCGGCGATGGTGCCGATCTCGAACGGCGGCTGCTGCGCTTTCGCGCCGAAAGATCGCCGCGCGCCACCGCCGCCCGGCACCTGGCTGAGAGGCTGGCAAAGCAGGCTTCACCCTCCCCCTCGAGGGGAGGGTCGGCGAGCGAGCCGAGCGCAGCGAGACGAGGGAGACGGGGCGGGGTCGTCGATGGCGTGCCCGAACCGACCCCACCCCGATCCGCTACGCGGATCGACGCGCCGGGGCGAGCCACGGGTCTCGCCCGTCCTTCCGACCCCCTCAAGGGGGAGGGCAGCACAGCCGGCGCTCTCCTCATCCATGCCTGGCCGGATCGGGTCGCCAAAGCGCGCGGCGAGCGTGGCCGCTTCGTGCTTGCCAACGGCTCGGGCGCCATGCTCGACGCCTCCGATCCGCTGGCCGGCGAGACCTGGCTCGTCGTCGCCGACCTGCAGGGCAAGGCGCAGAACGCCCGCATCACCGCAGCGGCAGCCATCGATGAGGCCGACATCCGCACTGCGCTGGCGGAAAAGATCGAGACCCGCCGCGAGGTGAGCTTCGACCGCGACAGGCGCGCGGTGCGGGTGCGCGAAACGGTTCGCCTCGGCGCCATCACGCTGTCCGAACGCATGCTGCCGGCGCCGACCGGTGCCGACGCGGATCGCGCCATCCTCGACGCCTTGCGCGAACACGGCCTGTCCCTGTTGCCGTGGAACAGGGAGGCGGAGACGTTGCGGCAGCGGCTCGGCTGGCTGCATCGCGGCCTCGGCGCGCCATGGCCCGATGTCTCCGATGCCGCGCTCGTCGAGCGCCTCGACGACTGGCTGCTCCCGTTCCTTTCCGGCGCGGCATCCTTTGCGGCAATCGATCCCAGCGTGCTTTGGCAAGGCCTGATGACGCTGGTGCCGCACGAATTGCAGCGCAAGATCGACACATTGGCGCCGACCCATTTCGACGCGCCGTCGGGCAGCCGGCTGCCGATCCGCTATGACGGCGAATGGCCGGTGCTGGCGATCCGCGTGCAGGAACTGTTCGGCTTCGACCGGCATCCGGCGATCGCCAACGGCACTGTGCCGCTGACGCTCGAATTGCTGTCGCCGGCTCACCGGCCGATCCAGACGACGCGCGACCTGCCCGGCTTCTGGCGCGGCTCCTGGGCCGATGTGCGGGCAGAGATGCGCGGCCGATATCCCAGGCATGTCTGGCCGGAGAACCCGCTTCTCGCCGCCGCCACCAGCCGCGCCAAGCCGCGCGGTACCTGATGCTTCCAGACTGTCATCCCGAACCGAGGGCCGGCTTCGGCGGTTTTCGGAAAAGACCTCCGGCTGTTTCCCCTCTATAATCACTGGCCATGATAAACATCCTGCACGCACCCGACTTCCAGCAAAGCCAGCGGCTGCGCCTCAACACGCTGATCAGGTTGCGCTGGCTTGCCATCGTCGGCCAGAGCCTGACCGTGCTTGTCGTCGCTTACGGGCTGAAATTTCCGCTGCCGGTCAGCATGTGTTTTGCGCTGATCGCCTGTTCGGCCTGGATGAACCTTTTGCTGACCTTCCGCTATCCGGCGGCGCATCGGCTTACCCCGTTCTCGGCCTTCGCCATCCTGACCTTCGACAGCCTGCAGCTTGCCGGCCTGCTCTACATGACCGGCGGACTCACCAATCCGTTTTCGCTGCTGATGACCGTGCCCGTCGTCGTCTCGGCGACGTCGCTGCCGCTGCGGCTGACCGCCATGCTCGGCGCGCTGGTGATCGTGGCGGCGACGCTGCTGGTCTTTTACCACCTGCCGCTGCCATGGCATGAGGGCGCGCCATTGGCGATGCCGTTCATCTATGTCGCAGGCATGTGGATGGCGGTGTTCTGCTCCATCGCCTTTACCGCGATCTATGCCTTCCGGGTGGCCGAGGAGGCGCGGCTGCTTGCCAACGCGCTTGCCGCCACGGAATTGGTGTTGCAGCGAGAGCAGCATCTCTCTGCCCTCGACGGCCTCGCCGCGGCCGCCGCGCACGAGCTCGGCACACCGCTCGCCACCATCACACTTGTCGCCAAGGAAATGGAGAAGGCGCTTGGCGAAGATCCGAAATACGGCGAGGACGTGAAGCTGCTGCGTTCGCAGAGCGAGCGCTGCCGCGAAATCCTGAAGCGCCTGACCAGCTTGTCCTCCGAGAGCGAGGTGCACCTCTCGCGCCTGCCGCTGACCTCGCTGGTTGAGGAGGTGACGGCGCCGCACCGCGATTTCGGCATTTCGATCAAGCTTCGGCCGGGCGAGCGCATCGGCCCGGAACCGGTGGGCCGGCGCAATCCCGGCGTCATTTACGGCCTCGGCAATCTGGTCGAGAACGCGGTCGACTTCGCCCGCAACAGCGTGACAGTGCGCTGGAACTGGAATGAAGCCGCCGTCAGCTTCTCGATCATCGACGACGGGCCGGGCTTTCCACCGGAGATCATCGACCGTATCGGCGAACCCTATATGTCGACACGACAAGGCACCGAAGCCGGCGGCGGCCTCGGCCTCGGCCTATTCATCGCCAAGACCTTGCTCGAACGCTCCGGCGCGACGCTCGATTTCCGCAATTCAAGCGAGCCCGGCGAGGGCGCTATCGTGCAGATATCGTGGCCGCGCAGCGTCTTCCTCAATCCCGAGCAGGCTTCGGCCACCATGTTCGACACGGCCTAAATTGGACAATAGCGTTGCGAAACTATATTTGCGTAAAAATCAGGCAGCAGGATTTTCAGCACGATGAGTACTGACGAAACGATTGGCGCAATGGTCGAAGGCGAGGATACCTCGCTGCTGATCGTAGACGACGACAAGCCGTTCCTGACGCGGCTTGCCCGCGCCATGGAAACCAGGGGTTTCGTGGTCGAGACGGCGGAGAGCGTCGAGGAGGCGGTTGCCAAAGCGCGCGCCAATCCGCCGGCCTATGCGGTGGTCGACATGCGGCTGGCCGACGGCAACGGCCTCGACGTCGTCGCCGCGATTCGCGAGAAGCGCGACGATGCCCGCGCCATCATCCTCACCGGCTACGGCAACATCGCCACTGCGGTGACGGCGGTAAAACTCGGCGCCATCGACTATCTGTCGAAGCCGGCCGATGCCGACGATATTTTTGCCGCCCTGACCCGCACCGCGGGCGAACGCGCAGCGCCGCCAGAAAATCCAATGTCGGCCGATCGCGTGCGCTGGGAACACATCCAGCGCGTCTACGAAATGTGCGACCGCAACGTCTCGGAAACCGCACGCCGCCTGAACATGCATCGCCGCACGCTGCAACGCATCCTCGCCAAGCGCGCGCCGCGCTAAAGGGCTCTCATTACAGGCTTGCCCGGCCAGCGCTGTTTGCGCATCATCGCTTGGCGGTGTCGGACCTTGCCGCTGATACGACGGAGGCGAGATGCAGGACGAAAAGCGGCTGGTCTCCATGCTGCGCGAATTCCTCGACAGCGAGGCGGCCGGCGGCCTCATCCTGATGGCTGCGGCGGCCTTGGCCCTGATCGTCGCCAATTCGCCGCTGGGCGAGGCTTATTTCTCCGCCCTCCATGCCTATCTCGGACCGCTCAGCGTCTCGCACTGGATCAATGACGGCCTGATGGCGGTGTTCTTCCTGCTGGTCGGCCTCGAGATCAAGCGCGAAATGCTTGACGGCCAGCTGTCGACCTGGCCGCGCCGCGTGCTGCCCGGCATCGCCGCCGCCGGCGGCATGGCAGCGCCGGCACTGGTCTACGTCGCCATCAACCACAACAATCCAGCCGCTCTGTCCGGCTGGGCGATCCCAACCGCCACCGATATCGCCTTTGCGCTCGGCGTGCTGTCGCTGCTCGGCAGGCGCGTCCCGGGCTCGCTGAAGATATTCCTCACCGCGCTCGCCATCATCGACGATCTCGGCGCGGTGCTCATCATCGCGGTGTTCTATACCAGCGGCCTCTCGCTCGCCTATCTCGGCGCCGCCTTCGCCGTGATCGCGCTGCTGGTGGTGCTCAACCGCATGCGGGTGCTGACGCTGCTGCCGTACATCTTGCTCGGCATCGTTCTGTGGGTTTTGGTGCTCAAATCGGGCGTCCATGCGACGCTCGCCGGCGTCGCGCTGGCCCTCACCATACCGCTGAAGATATCGCCGGGCAGCGGCCATGATCTCGACCATTCGCCGCTGCACCGGCTCGAACACGGCCTGCACAAAGTCGTCGCCTTTTTCGTCATCCCGATTTTCGGCTTTGCCAACGCCGGCGTCTCGCTCGCCGGTCTCAGCGCTGCCGCCCTGGCCGAGCCGCTGACGCTCGGCGTCGCCGCCGGGCTCGTCGCCGGCAAGCTGGTCGGCGTGTTCGGGTCTTCCGCGCTTGCCATCCGGCTTGGCTTCGCCGATCTGCCGGTCAATGCCGGCTGGCTGCACATGGTCGGCATTTCGCTGCTCTGCGGCATCGGCTTCACCATGAGCCTGTTCATCGGCCTGCTCGCCTTCGCCAGCGACGCCGCCCTGCAGGACGCGGTCAAGGTCGGCATCCTCGCCGGCTCCTTCATTGCCGCGCTCCTCGGCGCCGCTGTGCTGCTGGTGGCGCCGGCCGCAGGCGAGGCGGAGGAGGCGGAAGAATAGGCGTCTCCTCGCGGGCGCTACCCGTGAGCGACCATGACGTGGCGGACGGCGGTATAGTCCTCCAGCGCGTAGAGCGACATGTCCTTGCCGTAGCCGGATTGTTTCAACCCGCCATGCGGCATCTCGTTGGTCAGCATGAAATGGGTATTGATCCAGGTGCAGCCATATTGCAGCCGGGCCGCCGTCGCCATGGCGCGCGAAACATCCTTGGTCCACACCGACGACGCCAGGCCATAGTCAGAGTCATTGGCCCAGTCCACCGCTTCGTCGACTTCGGAAAAGCGGGTGACCGAGACCACCGGACCGAACACTTCGCGGCGCACGATCTCGTCCTCCTGCAGCGCGCCGGCGACGACGGTCGGCTGGTAGAAGAAGCCGGAGCCCTCGCCCGGCTTGCCGCCCGTGGTGATCTCGATGTGCTTGAGCTCAGAGGCGCGCTCGACGAAGCTCGAGACGCGGTCGCGCTGGCGACGCGAGATCAGCGGGCCGATCTCGTTTTCGGTATCGTCAGGACGATCATACTTGATGGTCGAGACGGCAGCGGAGAGGTCGGCGACGAGCTTGTCGTAGATCTTCTTGCCGGCGTAGATGCGGCAGGCGGCGGTGCAGTCCTGGCCGGCATTGTAATAGCCGAAGGCGCGCAGGCCGTTGACCACCGCGCCGAGATCGGCGTCGTCGAAGACGATGACCGGCGCCTTGCCGCCGAGCTCGAGATGCGTGCGCTTGACCGATTTGGCGGCAGCCTGCAGCACCTTCTTGCCGGTGGCGACGTCGCCGGTGATCGAGATCATGTTGACCTTCGGGTGGTTGATCAGCGTGTTGCCGACGCTGTCGCCGCGACCGAGCACGACGTTGACGACGCCTTCCGGCAGGATCTCGGCAAGGATTTTCGCCAGCTTCAGCGCGGTCAGCGGCGTCTGTTCCGACGGCTTGAAGACGACGGTGTTGCCGCCGGCAATCGCCGGCGCCAGCTTCCAGGCCATCATCATCAGCGGATAGTTCCACGGCGCGATCGACGCGACAACGCCGATGGCGTCGCGGCGGACCATCGAGGTGTGGCCGGGAATGTATTCGCCGGCGACCTGGCCGGGCATCGAGCGGACCGCGCCGGCAAAGAAGCGGTAGCAGTCGACGATCGCCGGGATCTCGTCATTGAGCACGGCATTGATCGGCTTGCCACAGTTCAGCGCCTCGAGCGCCGCGAAATTCTGTGCAGCAGCCTCGATGCGATCGGCGATCTTCAGGAGATAGCCGGCGCGCTGCGCCGGTGTTGTGCGGGACCAGGTGACGAAGGCTTTTTCGGCGGCAAGTACGGCCGCCTCGATCTGCGCTGGGCTGGCCTCAGGCAGATTGAGGATGGTCGCCCCGGTCTTCGGGTTGAGGATCGGCTCCTCGGTCTCGGTGCCTTTTTCGAATTTCGAGCCGATCAGCATCTGCGTGTCCATGGAAGTCTCTCCCTTATGAACGAGATCATTTGCCCGAACCGGCGATCTGGTCGCCGTCGCGGGTCAGGTAATAGGCAGCGAGGATGGGAAGCAGCGTCACCAGCACTACCACCATCGCCACGACATTGGTGACCGGACGCTGGCGCGGACGGATCAATTCTTCGAGCATCCAGATCGGCACCGTCTGCTGCTGACCGGCGGTGAAAGTGGTGACGATGACCTCGTCGAAGGACAGCGCAAAGGCAAGCATGCCGCCGGCCAGCAGCGCGGTTGCGATGTTGGGCAGCACGACATGCCGAAAGGTCTGGAAACCATCGGCGCCGAGATCCATCGACGCCTCGATCATCGAGCCGGACGTGCGGCGGAAACGGGCGACCGCATTGTTGTAGACGACGACCACGCAGAAAGTGGCGTGGCCGAGCACGATCGTCCAGAACGAGAACGGGATTTCGGCCAGCGCGAAGGCCGAGCGCAGCGCGATGCCGGTGATGATGCCGGGCAGCGCGATCGGCAGGATGACCAGCAGCGAGATGGTTTCGCGGCCGAAGAATTTTGTGCGGGACACGGCGGCGGCGCACAGCGTGCCGAGGACCAGCGCGATGGCAGTCGAGATCGCCGCGACCCGCACAGACAATGACAGCGCCTGCCAGACGTCGGGGCGGTTCCAGGTGACGGCGAACCATTGCGTGGTCAGGCCCGGCGGCGGCCAGACGAAGCTCTTCTCCTCGGTGGTGAAGGCATAGACGAAGATCAGCAGGATCGGCAGGTGCAGAAAGAGCAGGCCGCCGGTGGCAGCGAGCTTCAGGCCGATCGGCGCGGATGGGCCACGGTCAGAGCGCATCGAAAGCCCCCATGCGCTTGGCGCCCCAGAGGTAGAAGCCCATGATGACGATGGGCACCACGGTAAAGGCGGCGGCGAGCGGGATGTTGCCGGCGGTGCCTTGCTGCGAATAGACGGCCTGGCCGATGAACAGCCGCGAGGTGCCGATGATCTGAGGAATGATGTAGTCGCCGAGCGTCAGCGAGAAGGTGAAGATCGAGCCGGCAACGATGCCGGGCAGCGCCAGCGGGAACAGCACGTTGCCGAAGGTCTGGCCGGGCGAGGCGCCGAGATCGGACGAAGCCTCGACCAAATTGCCCGGCACGCGCTCGAGTGCGGCCTGCACCGGCAGGATCATGAATGGCAGCCAGACATAGACGAAGACGATGAAGGTGCCGGTTGAGGAGACCGACAATGAGTTGCCGCCGACGATCGGCAGCGATAGCCAGGCATCAAGCAGCCAGAGAAGATGCAATTTGGCCAGCAGCCATGTCAGGATGCCTTCCTTGGCCAGGATCAGCTTCCAGGCATAGATCTTGACCAGGTAGCTCGACCACAGCGGCAGCATGACGCCGAGATAAAACAGCGCCTTCCAACGGCCGCGCGCATAGCGCGCCGCGTAATAGGCGATGGGAAAGGCGATGACCGCCGCAGCCAGCGTCACCAGCGCCGCCATCGTTACCGTGCGCAGGATGATGTCGAGATTGGCGGCCTGCAGCAGGTCGCCATAAGTCTTCAGCGTGAACTCGCGGTTGATGAGGCCGGAGAACTCATCGATCGAAAAGAAGCTCTGCAAAAGCAGCGCAAACAGCGAGCCGATATAGACGATGCCGAGCCAAAGAACCGGGGGTAGCAGCATCAGGAGCAGCAAGAATTGCGGCCGGCGCCAGAAGAGATCGGAGAGCCCGCCGCGTACGCCGCCACTACCCGGCAGGATGGCGGGGGCCGTGGCCCGCGGCATGGCAGCGTCCAGGCTCATCCTAGCTCGTCCATCAGATGCAAATGCTCGCGGTTGAAGGTGAGCACCACCGCCTCGCCTTCGCGGGGCAAGGCAGCACCCGCCGGCACGATGGCATGCAGCCGCAAGCCCTCTGCATCGAGCGCCAGTCTTGTCGTGGCGCCGAGATAGTTGGTCGAGACCAGGCGGGCGGCAACCCCTTCGCCGTTGGCCCGGCCAATACGGATGGATTCGGGCCGCAGGCTGCCCCAGCGATAATGGCCGGCATAGCGCTGGACGAAATCCGGCGGCAGCACGTTGGACGAGCCGACGAAATCGGCGACGAAGCGGGTCTTGGGGCGCTGGTAGATGTCTTCCGGCGTGCCGATCTGCATGATCTTGCCGTCATTGAAGACGGCCACGCGGTCGGCCATCGACAGCGCTTCGCCCTGGTCGTGGGTGACGAACACGAAGGTGATGCCGAGCGCCTTCTGCAGCGATTTCAACTCCTCCTGCATGTTTTCGCGAAGCTTGAGGTCGAGGGCGCCGAGCGGCTCGTCGAGCAACAGCACCTTGGGCTGGTTGACCAGCGCACGGGCGAGCGCGACGCGCTGGCGCTGGCCGCCGGAAAGCTGGCCAGGGCGACGGGCGCCGTAGCCGGGAAGCCGCACCAGCGCCAGCGCTTCTTCCGCCGCCTTTTGCCGCTCCGGTCTGCCGACGCCCTTGACCATCAGCCCATAGGCGACGTTGTCGAGCACGTTGAGATGCGGGAACAGCGCATAATCCTGGAACACGGTGTTGACGTTGCGGCGATAGGGCGGCACGCCCTCGGCGCGTTCGCCGAAGATCGAGATCGAGCCCGCCGTCGGCTGCTCGAAACCGGCGATAAGGCGCAGGCACGTCGTCTTGCCCGAGCCGGAAGGCCCGAGCATGGCGAAGAACTCGCCCGGCACGATGTCGAGATCGACCGCGTCGACGGCACGCACGCTGCCGAAATGGCGAGACACGTTTTGGAAGGAAACGGCGGAGGTCATGGGGCTGTCCTGATCTGTCAGGCTCATCAAATTTCAGGCGGTAGCGCTGCCTCTCATCCGCCTGCCGGCACCTTCTCCTCGTATAGTGGACGGGGAGAAGGGAGGCGCTCCAACGCTGGCGACCCCCCGTTCTTCACGGGGAGAGGGTAAGGGTGAGGGGCAGCGCCGAGCTTCGTAGGTCAGGCGAACTCACCGCCCGCCGATGACGCCGATATAGTCCGACACCCAGCGGTAATAGGGCACGCACTGGTCGTTCTGGGTGGCGCATTTCGAGACCGGCGTCTTCCAGAACTTGATCTTGTCGAAATTGTCGTACCCGTTGGTCTTGCAGCCTTCTTCGCCGAGCAGTTCGTTGCCCTTGCAGGCGGCGGGCACCACCGGCAGCGAGCCGAACCAGGCGGAGACGTCGCCCTGCACTTTTGGCGACAGCGAATGCTCCATCCACATGTAGGCGCAGTTCGGGTGGGCAGCATCGGCCTCCATCATCGTGGTATCGGCCCAGCCGGTGACGCCCTCCTCGGGGATAGTTGAGGCGACCGGCTTCTTGGCCGCGATCAGCGTGTTGACCTGGTAGGGCCAAGAACCGGAGGCGACGACGCCTTCGTTCTGGAAATCGTCGACCTGGATGGCGGCGTCGTGCCAATAGCGTCCGACCAGCGTACGCTGGACCCGCAGCAGGTCGAGCGCCGCCTTGTACTGATCCTCGGTCAGTTCGTACGGATCCTTGATGCCGAGCTCCGGCTTGTGAGCCATCAGGTAATTGGCGGCGTCGGCGATGTGGATCGGCCCGTCATAGGCCTGGACGCGGCCCTTGTTCGACTTGCCGTCGGGAAGCTTCATTTCCTCGAAGACCACGTTCCAGCTCTTCGGCGCCTTCTTGAACACTTCGGTGTTGTACATCAGCACGTTCGGCCCCCACTGATAGGGAACGCCGTAATGGACTCCGCCGACGCTGAACCAGGGCGCATCCTTCAGCCGGTCGTCGACCGTCTTCCAGCTCGGGATGAGGTCGGTGTTGATCGGCTGGACGCGCTTGCCGGCGACGAGACGCAGCGAGGCATCGCCCGAGGCGGTGACCAGGTCGAAACCGCCCTCGTTCATCAGCGAGACCATCTCGTCGGAGGTGTTAGCGGTCTTGACGTTGACCTTGCAGCCGGTTTCCTTCTCGAAGGACGTGACCCAATCATAGCCCTTGTCGGTTTCGCCGCGCTCGATATAGCCCGGCCAGGCGACGATATTGACCTCTCCTTCGCCTTTGCCGAGGTCCTTGACCTGGGCGATGGCCTGGCCGGAGAAGCTCAGCGCGACCGTCAAGGCAGTGCATGATTTCAGCAATGAATTCATCGTCGATCTCCCATTTTTGCATGACCTTGAAACCAGTTTCGGGTTTCGGAAGAAGATCACGCGCCCGTTCAAAAACGTTGGATGCGCGGCTCTGAAGGGCCGTGCCCCTCGCATTGGCCCGAAAATCGGAATCGATTTTCGGAAAGCCCGATGCGAAAACTAAAAGTCTTAGAGCGTACTATGTGCGTCCAATTGGACGCACGTCGCTCTAACGGCAGCTTTGTTCCCTGACCGAAAAGTGCTGCGAAATTTCCGGTTTCGCAAATTCATTTATCAGAAAGCCGATATCGGTTTTTCCGATACATCAGCGGCCGATCTTCTCGGGCCGTTGGCGCACCATGCGCTGCGACTGGGCAAGTCCGATGAAGTCGCGAGCCGCCTGCGGCAGGCCGGAGCCGCGCCGCCAGACCATGCCGACCTGGACGACTGGTAACGACCCCGAAATATCGCGCGATTCGATGCGGTCGCCTTCCAGCGACCATGGCCGGTAGACGAGGTCGGGCAGCAGCGCCACGCCGGCGCCGGTAGCGACGAGGCTGCGCACCGCTTCGACCGAGCGGGTGCGGAAGGCGACATGCGGCTTGGCGCCGATTGCGGTCAGCAGCTTTCCGGTATTCTCCTCGATCTCGTCGACGGTCAGCATGATCAGCGATTCCGAGGCGATGTCGCCGATGCCGATGATGTCGGCACCGGCCAAGGGATGGCCGAGCGGCAGCCACAGCCGGTAGGCCGAGACTTCGAGGATTTCGGACTGCAGTGCCGTGCGGTCGCGCAGGTTCGAGGTGACCATGACGGCAATGTCGAGCTTGCCGCCAATTAACAGGTGCTCGAGATAGTCGCCATTGTCCTCGATCGCCGAGACCTCGACACCCGGATAGGCGCGGCGGTAGCGGGCAAGAAGATCGGAAAGCACATAGCCGGCGACCAGCGAGGTGACGCCAAGTTGCAGCCGCCCGCTTGCCGCGGCCTGTTCGCCGAAGAAGGCGCGGCGCGCATCGGAAACGTCGGCCAGGATCTTTCTCGCATGGCGCAGGAACTGGTGGCCTTTGTGGGTGATGTTCAAGCCGCGCGGATGGCGCTCGAACAGCTCGACGCCGAGATCGTGCTCCAGCTCCTTGATCGCCTCGGTGACCGAGGATTGCGAGATCGACAGGTTCTGGGCGGCGCCCGACACTGTGCCCTGCTCGGCGACGGCGATGAAGAACTGCAATTGGCGGATCGTGAAAGCCATGGCCGGACTAAACACGGCAGAGGCGGCGCTGGGAAGTGGGTGCTGGCGCAGATCTCCCGATAGAGCTCACGATAGAGCTCAGCCCTCGCTTCCGCCATCGGCAATGCTGAGCCGTGCGCCGGCCTGGGCAAGGGCGGCGGCGATGTCGTGCGGCGGCGGACGGTCGGTCGCGAGTTCGGAAAAGCCGCCGAAGCCGCAGACCTGAACAAGGCCCTGGCGGCCGAATTTGCTATGGTCGGTGACGACAAGCGAACGCTGGCCGCGCGACAGCACCATGCGGGCGAATTCGGCCTCTTCCAGATCATAGTCCATGACGCCGGTGACGGCATCGACCGCACCGGTCGATATCACTGCATGGCTGACGGAAAAGCGGCTGACGAATTCGATGGCCGAGACGCCGAAGGCAGCACCGGAATCGCTGCGCAGCTCGCCGCCGGCCATGTAGACCTTATTGCCGTTGACGGTGGCCAGTGTGCGGGCGATGTCGGAGGAGTTGGTGACGACCGTCAGGCGCCGGTGGCCGAGCAGTTCCCGGGCCAGGAAAGAGGTGGTGGTGCCGGTGTCGAGCATGATCGATTCGCCGTCGCGGATGGTGGCGGCGACCATGCGCGCTATTGCCCGCTTGGCATCGGCGTTCTCGCGCATGCGCCGCTCGAACGGCGCTTCGCCGGCAATCGACGGCAGGCCGACGGCGCCGTGCATCTTGAGGATGGAACCGTCGCTGGTTAGTGGCTTGACGTCGCGGCGTACTGTCTCCAGCGAGACGCCCAGCCGGTCGGCCAGGCTCGCAATGGTCACGGTGCCTTCCTCCTTGAGGAGGCGCAGGATTTCGCCATGCCGCTTCGAGTGGACCATCGGTTCCATCCGGTCGGATTGTTGCACCGCTGACCGCTTCTACGGCATAAATGCCACTAATTCCAAGGAATTTAGCAAAATTCGGGCAAAAAACCAGAAAATACCACAATTTCGCGTTGACAACGCCTCCAGCGTGGCGCGACATTATCGCTGTGACAGGCTCGGAACGGAGGACGACGGCTGAGCCGCACGAAAAATCGCTTGCCCGAACGCCCGGGAGATCGTCGGGTGCAAGGGTACCGAAATTCAGGATCCGCGGGGGCGGATGCCGGCGTCGAAGAACCCGGCACAAAGGGGCTCGTCGGTGCGGTGCGGGATACCGATCCCGAGATCTGCACCGACGAGATCTTCGCGTTGCCTCCATTCCTCCGTCCGATTGTCATCGCTGGCCAGCCGTGACATGCGTGGAAAATTGACCCAATGTTGGACGAGATCGTGACTGTCGAAGACCGCATCCGTGCGCTGCCTTGCTGGACCGGCAGCATCGACATCGCGCCGCTGCCGGGCGGGCTGAGCAATGCCAATTATCTGGTCAAGGACGCGGCCGAGCGGCACGTCGTGCGGCTCGGCCAGGACTATCCGTTCCACCATGTCTTTCGCGAGCGCGAGATGATGACGGCGCGGGCAGCGCACGCGGCAGGCTTCGCTCCGGCCGTCCACTACACTGGACCCGGCGTCATGGTGACGGAGTATCTCGGCGCCAAGGCCTATGTCGCGCAGGACGTGCGCGCCGATCTCGGCCGCGTTGCCGCGTTGCTGCGCGGTTTCCACCGGGAGATGCCCGGTCATGTCTCCGGCGCCGGCTTCATGTTCTGGGTATTCCATGTCATTCGCGACTATGCGCGCACGCTGGAGGAAGGCCGCAGCCGCAAGCTGGGCGAACTGCCGCGCCTGCTGACGCTGGCGGACGAGCTCGAGCGCGCGCAAAAGCTGCTGCCGATCGTCTTCGGCCATAATGACCTCTTGCCGGCTAACATAATCGACGACGGTCACAGGCTGTGGCTCATCGATTTCGAATATGCAGGCTTCAACACCGCGATGTTCGACCTTGCCGGCGCGGCGTCGAATGCAGGCATGAGCGACGAGGAGTCCTTCGCCTTCCTGACCGCCTATTTCATGAAGGAGCCGGACCCGGCGATACGGCGCTCGCACGCCGCCATGCAATGCGCGTCGCTGCTGCGTGAGGCGATGTGGGGCATGGTTTCCGAGCTTTACCTCGACGCACCCGGTGTCGACTACGCCGCCTACGCCGACGAAAACCTGGCGCGGCTCGAAGCCGCCCTGGAAAACTACAGGACAAAATACGGGACGCGGACATGACCTTGCCCGCCCAGGCCGGGATCGTCGTCATCGGCGGTGGCATCATCGGCTGTTCGACGGCCTATCATCTGGCGCGCGACCACAAGGCCGAAATCGTGCTGCTCGAACAGGGCAAACTGACCTCGGGTTCGACCTGGCATGCTGCCGGGCTGGTCGGCCAGCTGCGCTCGTCGGCGTCGATCACGCGCGTGCTCAAATATTCGGTCGATCTCTACAAGGGGCTGGAAGCCGAAACCGGCCTCGCCACCGGCTGGAAGATGACTGGCTGCCTGCGCCTCGCCACCAATGCCGACCGCTGGACCGAGTATAAGCGGCTGGCAACCACGGCCAAGAGCTTCGGCATGGACATGCATCTGCTGTCGCCGGCCGAGGTCAAGGAAATGTGGCCGCTGCTGGAAACCGGCGACCTCGTCGGCGCGTCCTGGCTGCCGACCGACGGTCAGGCAAGCCCTTCCGACATCACCCAGTCGCTGGCCAAGGGCGCGCGCATGCATGGCGCAAAATTGTTCGAGGAGGTGCGGGTCACCGGCTTTGAAATGACCAACGGCCGGATCGTCAAGGTTAGGACGAACAGGGGCGATATCGCCTGCGACAAGGTGGTGAACTGCGCCGGGCAATGGGCGCGGCAGGTGGGTGCGCTGGCCGGCATCAACGTGCCGCTGCAGCCGGTGAAGCACCAGTACATCATCACCGAGAGGATCGTCGGCTTGGCGACCGACGCGCCGACAATTCGCGACCCCGATCGCCGCACCTATTTCAAGGAGGAGGTCGGCGGGTTGGTGATGGGCGGCTACGAGCCGAATCCGCAGGCGTGGACGACCGGTCTGCAGGGCGGCGATGTGCCGGACGATTGGGAGTTCCGGCTGTTCGACGATGATTACGATCATTTCGAGCAGCATATGAGCCAGGCGATCGAGCGTGTCCCGGCGCTCGCCAATGCCGGCGTCAGGCAGATGATCAACGGGCCGGAGAGCTTTACGCCGGATGGCAATTTCATCCTCGGTGTGGCGCCGGAATGCGCCAATATGTTCGTCGGCGCCGGCTTCAATGCCTTTGGCATCGCGTCCGGCGGCGGCGCCGGCTGGGTGCTGGCGCAATGGGTCGTCGACGGCGAGGCGCCGCTCGATCTGTGGGTGGTCGACATCCGCCGCTTCTCCGATCTCCACCGCGACCGGCAATGGGTCCGCGACCGCACGCTGGAAGCCTATGGCAAGCACTACACGATCGGCTTCCCGCATGAGGAATATGTCAGCGGCCGGCCGCGCATCGTCTCGCCTTTGTACGAGCGGCTGCAAAAACATCGCGCCGTGTTCGGCTCGAAACTTGGCTGGGAGCGGCCGAACTGGTTCGCGCCGGAAGGCATCGAGCCGAAGGACGTCTATTCGATGGGCCGGCAGAACTGGTTCCCCGCGGTTGGCGACGAGCACCGCCACGTGCGCGAAAAGATCGGTATTTTCGACCAGTCGTCTTTCGCCAAATACGAAATGACCGGAGCCGACGCGCTGAAGGCGCTGGACTGGATCTGCGCCAACGACGTCGCCAAGCCGGTCGGCCGGCTGACCTACACGCAGCTCCTCAATACGCGCGGCGGCATCGAGGCCGATTTGACCGTGGCGAGGCTCGGTGAGGAAAAATTCTACGTGGTCACCGGCACCGGTTTCCGCACGCATGATTTCTCCTGGATTGCCGATCATATCGGCAGGGAGTTCGACGTGATGCTGACCGACGTCACGGAGGATTTCGGCACATTGTCGCTGATGGGGCCGCGCGCCCGTGACGTGCTGTCAGCGGTGACCGATGCCGACGTCTCGAATGCCGCCTTTCCATTCGGCCATGTTCGCGAGATCGCCATTGCCGGCCACGCCATCCGGGCACTGCGCGTCACCTATGTCGGCGAACTCGGCTGGGAACTGCATGTGCCGATCGCGGCGACCGGCGAGGTCTTCGATGCGCTGATGGCGGCGGGCGAAATATTCGACATTCGGCCGGTCGGCTATCGGGCGCTGGAATCGCTGCGGCTGGAAAAGGGCTACCGCGCCTGGGGCGTCGACATCACGCCCAACGACACGCCGCAGGAGGCCGGCCTCGGCTGGGCGGTGAAGCTCAGGAAGAACACCGATTTCCTCGGCCGGCGGGCGCTTGAAAAGCTCGACGGCTCGACGCTCGGGAAACGCTTTGCCGGCTTCACTGTCGATGATCCGGACGTCGTGCTGCTCGGGCGCGAGACCATCCTGCGCAACGGCGAGGCGGTCGGTTATCTCACCAGCGGCGGCTATGGCTACACCATCGGCAAGAACATCGGCTACGGCTATGTGCGCAATGCCGATGGCGTCAACGATGATTTCCTCACTTCCGGCAACTACGAGCTGGTGGTGGCAATGGAACGGACGCCGGCTAAGATACACCTCGAGCCGCTTTACGATCCGGCAGGAGCAAAGGTGAAGGCGTAGAGCCTTCCGGTTTCAGCCTCAGTTCACGATGAGCACCAGCCCCCGGCTCGGCACGGTATCGGCCTCGCCTGGCATCGAAACATAGGGCGGCGTCTCTTCGGCGCGCGTGACGGTGCCTTGCGCCTCGAGCTCGGCGATCCGCGCGGCAAACCCGGCATCCCACAGCGTGTTCTTCACTGTCAGCACGATCACCCCGCCCGGCCGGCAGATGCGGATCAGCTCGTCCAGACCCTCGGCCCCGACATGGCCGGACGTGAAGACGCCGGCTGAGATGATCCCGGCATAGGCGTCGTCCACGAAGGGCAGCGGTCCGCCAAGCGCCAGGCAGTGAAGCGCCGAATAGACGCCCTTGCGCGCGGCTTGCGCCAGCATGCCTTCCGAGATGTCGAGCGCCTCGACCTGCGGATAACCGGTAATGGCAAGCCATTCGCCGATGAGCCCGGTGCCCGCGCCGGCATCGAGCAGAGGAGCGGCGCCGCGCGGCAGATGGCGGGCCAGCAAGGCAAGGCAGATGGTGGGATGGCGATAGCCAGCCGCCGACATGTCGGCGTCATAGGTGCCTGCCCAACTGTCGTAGAGCGCCGCGACGTCTTCCGGCCGCTTCGCCGCATAGGCTGCGGCGAGTGCGCTCTGCTGATTGCTGTCCGTCATCGCTTTCCGTCGCCTGGTATCGATCCGCAACGCGATCATAGCCAAACGGCGAAAACTGTGGAACCGTCGTCGTCCCAATAACACGGGGAAAGGAGCGAAATCCATGGCGGACGACCGGGCGCGCGCCGCACTTGCGGCCATTCCGATGCTGGCCGGCTATGACGGCCCTCTGGAACGGCTCGGCGGTCTCACCAACCTCGTCTTCAGGGGTAAGGATTTCTGCCTGCGTATCCCCGGCAAGGGTACCGAGGAATACATCAACCGCGCCAACGAAGCAGTGGCGGCGCGGGAAGCGGCGAAGGCCGGCGTCAGTCCCGATGTGCTGCATGTCGATGCCGAGACCGGCGTGCTGGTGACCCGCTTCGTTGCCGGTGCCGAGACGATGTCACCGGAAAAGTTCAAGACTCGGCCGGGCAGCCCGGCACGCGCCGGCAAGGCCTTTCGCAAACTGCACACATCCGGCGCGGTGTTCCCCTTCCGCTTCGAGCTGTTTGCGATGATCGACGATTATCTGAAAGTGCTGTCAACCAAGGACGTCGCCCTGCCTGCCGGCTACCACGATGTGGTCCGCGAGGCGGAGGCAGTGCGCTCAGCACTTGCGGCTCAACCTCTGCCGATCGTCGCCTGCCACTGCGACCCGCTCTGCGAAAACTTTCTCGATACGGGCGACAGGATGTGGATCGTCGACTGGGAATATTCCGGCATGAACGATCCGCTCTGGGATCTCGGCGACCTCAGCGTCGAAGGGCAATTCGACGCCGCGCAGGACGAGGAGATGACGCTGGCCTATTTCGGCGGCGAGCCGAGACCGGCGGAGCGCGCCCGCATCGTCATCTACAAGGCGATGTGCGACCTGCTGTGGACGCTGTGGGGACTGATCCAGCTTGCCAACAAAAATCCGGCCGACGACTTTCGCGCCTATGCCGACGGCCGGTTTGCGCGCTGCAAGGCACTGATGGAGATGCCGGAATTTTCGCGGCATCTCGCAGCGGTGCGCCGGGGTTAATTCACACCCTTCGGCACGTTTTCCGGCGGTACCGTGTCGACCACCTTCTGGCGGTGGAAGATGAACAGGCCGGCCAGCACGACGATGGCCGAGCCGACCAGGATGCGCGGCCCAGGCACATCGCCGAAGAAGGCCAGGCCGAAGACCACTGCCCACAATAGCAGGCTGTAATGCAGCGGCGCCAAGGTCGAGGCAGGGGCAAGCTTCAACGCCCGGGTGATCATCAGGTGCGCGCCGCAGGAGACGACGCCGAGAAGCAGCATGGCGCCGAAATCGAGCGATGACGGCGTCTTCCAACTGCCTATGGTCAACGCAGCGCCGACCAGCAGCGTGCCGATGGTCTGCCAGGTGACCAGCGAAGTGTCGCTGGTGCCGCGCAGCCGCCGGTTGAGGATGATGGCGAAGGCAAATGAAATGCTGCCGGCGAGCGCGAACATCGACGACAGGGAGAACGCGGCCGAGGATGGCTTCAGCATGATCAGCACGCCGCAGAAGCCGACCAGGATCGCCGCCCAGCGGCGCCAGCCGACCCTTTCGCCGAGCAGGAAATGCGACAGCGCCGCCACATAGATCGGCCCGGCCATGTAAAAGCTCATCACATCGGCGAGCGGCAGATAGACGACCGCCGCGTAGAACAGCGCCGTGTCGAGCGTCGTCATCACCACGCGCAGCAGCTGCAGCTCCGGCCGCTCCATGCGAAACAGCTTGGCCGCACCCTGATGTGCAATCATCGGCCCGAGTATGAAAAACGCGCCGATCGAGCGGATCAGCACGACCTGGCCGACGGAAAAACTGGCGACCAGCCACTTGCCCATCGCGTCGTTCAGCGCAAACAGGAAGTCGCCGGCGAGCATCAGCAGGATGCCGGCCAGCAGCACGTTCATGATCGTTGAGTACTGGGCTGCGGGCCGCGCCATTCCGTTACCGGTTCCTCGCCGTGGGGTACGGTGACCCGCGTCGTAGTCGCAAGCTGCGGCCATGACGAGGCGAAAATCGAGAATTCGGTAAGACCAGCGCCGGAAATCGGCTGGACTAAGCGTGGCGCCGGTTCACCGTGCCCGGCCTTCCGGCGATCGAAAGCCGCGTGTCCTGCCGGCTGCGCTCGGCCACCACCTTGCCCCTGGCGATGACGCAGAGGCGCTCGGGGCGCAGGCGCAGCGCTTCGACCGGATTGCCGGCATCGAGAACGACCAGGCTGGCGCGCTTGCCGACCGCCAGGCCAAGGTGGTCGAGGCCCATGATGGCGGCATTGACGTTGGTGACCATGTCGAAGCAGCGCGCCATCTCGGCCGGGCTCGACATCTGCGCGACATGCAGGCCCATGAAGGCGACGTCGAGCATGTCTGCGGTGCCCAGCGAATACCAGGGGTCGAGCACGCAATCCTGGCCCCAGCCGACGCGGATGCCTTGCGCCAGCATCTCCTTGACCCGCGTCAGTCCGCGGCGCTTGGGAAAGGTGTCGTGGCGGCCCTGCAGCATGATGTTGATCAGCGGATTGGGGATCGCCGAAACGCCGGCCTCGGCAATCAGCGGCAATAGCTTCGAAACGTAGTAATTATCCATCGAATGCATCGATGTCAGGTGCGAGCCGGCCACTCTGCCCTGCAACCCGAGCCGCTGCGTCTCATAGGCAAGCTGCTCGATGTGGCGCGACAGCGGATCGTCGGTCTCGTCGCAATGCAAGTCGACCATCAGGCCGCGCTTCGCCGCGATTTCGCAGAGCTCGGTGACGGAGCGCGTGCCGTCGGCCATTGTGCGCTCGAAATGCGGAATGCCGCCGACGACATCGACGCCTATGTCGAGCGCCCGGATGGTGTTGTCGCGCGCCGTCGGCGAGCGGTAAAACCCGTCCTGCGGGAAGGCGACCAGCTGCAGGTCGATATAGGGGCCAACCGTCTTCTTCACGTCGAGCAGCGCCTCGACCGCCAGCAGGCGGTCGTCGCAAACATCGACATGGGTGCGGATGGCGAGCAGGCCCATCGACACCGCCCAGTCGCAATAGGCGAGCGCACGGTCGCGCACCGCTTCGTGGGTCAGAAGCGGCTTCAACTCGCCCCAAAGCGAGATGCCTTCGAGCAGCGTGCCCGAGACATTGATGCGCGGAATGCCGAGCGAAAGCGTGGCGTCCATATGGAAATGCGGATCGACGAAGGGCGGCGAGACCAGATTGCCATGGGCATCGATCGCCGTGCCGGCGCTGACGTTCAGCTCGGGCTCTATCGCTGCGATCGTTTCGCCGACGATGCCGATATCCGCGATCCTGCCGTCGGGCAGCGTCCCGCCGCGCACCACAAGGTCAAAATCCATCTAGCGCCACCTCGTTCAAAAAAGCCGTTTCTTTCCATGCAGCGTGCTGCCGCAAGGCGGAACCTTCAGGCGCGGCCCTTCCCTTCTCCCCTTGTGGGAGAAGGTGGCCGCGAAGCGGCCGGATGAGGGGTGTTCCAGCTTGGCGCCGACGACACTCCGTCCAGCACCCCTCAACCGTCTTGGCGCTGCGCGCCAATCCACCTTCTCCCACAAGGGGAGAAGGAAAAGCCTCTATTCCGGCACGTACCGCACCGCCCCCTTGGCGGCACTTGTCGCCATCGCCGCATAGGCGCGCAAGGCCGTCGTCACCTTGCGCTTGCGCTTTTCTTCGGGCTTCCAGGCAGCCGTTCCCCTGGCCTCCATCGCGGCGCGACGGGCGATGAGTTCGGCGTCGTCGACAGCAAGCCTGATGGTGCGGTTGGGGATATCGATCTCGATCGTGTCGCCTTCCCTGACCAGCCCGATCAGACCGCCTTCCGCGGCTTCCGGCGAGACATGGCCGATCGACAGGCCGGAGGTGCCGCCGGAAAAACGACCGTCGGTGATCAGTGCGCAGGCTTTGCCGAGGCCTTTCGACTTCAAATAGCTGGTCGGGTAGAGCATTTCCTGCATGCCTGGTCCGCCGCGTGGCCCTTCATAGCGGATGACGACGACATCGCCGGCCTTGATCTCGTTCGACAGGATCGCCTTGACGCTGGCGTCCTGGCTTTCGAACACTCTTGCCGGACCGGTGAATTTCAGGATCGATTCATCGACGCCCGCCGTCTTCACGATGCAGCCATCGAGTGCCAGATTGCCTTTCAGCACGGCAAGGCCGCCATCCCTGGAGAAAGGATGTTCGGCCGAGCGGATGACGCCCTTCTCGCGGTCGAGATCGAGATCGTCCCAGCGGCGGTCCTGGCTGAACGCGACTTGCGTCGGCACGCCGCCGGGTGCCGCCAGGAAGAAATCGCGGACATTCTGGCTGGTGGTGCGCGAAATATCCCAATGATCGAGCGCTTCGCCGAGGCTTGCGGTGTGCACCGTCGGCAGGTCGCGGTTGATCAGCCCGGCGCTATCCAGCTGGCCGAGGATCGCCATGATGCCGCCGGCGCGGTGGACATCCTCCATGTGGACGTCGGCCTTGGCCGGCGCCACTTTGCAAAGCACCGGCACCCGCCGCGACAGCCGGTCGATGTCCTCCATGGTGAAGTCGACCTCGCCCTCATGTGCCGCGGCGAGGATGTGCAGCACGGTGTTGGTCGAGCCGCCCATGGCGATGTCGAGTGTCATGGAGTTCTCGAAGGCGCCCTTCGAGGCGATGCTGCGCGGCAGCGCGGTGTCGTCGTCCTGCTCGTAATAGCGCTGGGCAAGATCGACGATCAGGTGGCCGGCCTCGACGAACAGGCGCTTGCGGTCGGCATGCGTCGCCAGCGTCGAACCATTGCCGGGCAAGGACAGGCCGAGCGCCTCGGTCAGGCAGTTCATCGAATTGGCGGTGAACATGCCGGAGCAGGAACCGCAGGTCGGACAGGCCGAGCGTTCGATGGTCCTGACGTCCTCGTCGGACACCTTGTCGTCGGCGGCCGCGACCATAGCGTCGACCAGATCAAGCGCCTGGCTCTTGCCGGCGAGCACCACTTTGCCGGCCTCCATCGGCCCGCCGGAGACGAAGACGGTCGGGATGTTGAGGCGCAGCGACGCCATCAGCATGCCGGGCGTGATCTTGTCGCAATTCGAGATGCAGACCATCGCGTCGGCGCAGTGCGCGTTGACCATGTATTCGACCGAGTCGGCGATCAATTCGCGCGACGGCAGCGAATAGAGCATGCCGTCATGGCCCATGGCGATGCCGTCATCGACGGCAATGGTGTTGAACTCCTTGGCGACGCCGCCGGCTTTTTCGATCTCGCGGGCAACCAGCTGGCCGAGATCCTTCAAATGGACATGGCCCGGCACGAATTGGGTGAAGGAATTGACCACGGCAATGATCGGCTTGCCGAAATCCGAATCCTTCATGCCGGTAGCGCGCCACAGGCCGCGGGCGCCGGCCATGTTGCGGCCATGGGTGGTGGTGCGGGAACGGTAGGCGGGCATTGAACTGTCCTTGCTGTCTGCGTCGCGCCCAAAGGTGCGGAAAACCGGAATTGAGCCGCAGGCCTTATAGACGGCACACTCTGGTCTGGCCACAATTTTGCGCTGCGCCAGGGTGCGGAACGAGCGGCCAGCCAAAGACGCAGCCGGTCCAGGCCGTAAAAAAGTCAGAAGTGCTGTCGGATCGTGTTTTGCTCGAGCGTCCTTGAGCAGACGGCGGGACCGGGCATCAATTGCCAGCCGGCCGTTTTGCGAGTGAAACAAGCCAAAACCAGCCCGAGGAGCAAGAGAATGCAAAAGATCACCCCCTGCCTGTGGTTCGACGACCAGGCCGAGGAGGCCATGAACCATTACATCTCCATCTTCAAGAATTCGAAGGTGCTGAGCGTGATGCGCTGGCCCAAGGGCAGCGGCGATAATGAGGGCAAGGTGCTGATGGTCTCATTCGAGCTCGACGGCGTTCAGTTCCAGGCGCTCAACGGCGGCCCGCAATTCAAGTTCACCGAGGCAGTCTCGCTCTCCATCGACTGCAAGACGCAGGAAGAGGTCGACTATTTCTGGGACAGGCTCATCGCGGGCGGTGGCCAGCCCAGCCAGTGCAGCTGGCTGAAGGACAAATTCGGCCTCTCCTGGCAGGTCGTTCCCGAGCAGCTGCCCAGGCTGCTGTTGGACCCCGACAGGGAAAAGGCCGGCCGCGTGATGCAGGCGATGATGCACATGAGCAAGATCGACATCGCCAAGATCGAAGAGGCAGCGAAAGGGTGAACGAACGCGATCTTTCCTTCTCCCCCTGTGGGAGAAGGTGGATCGGCGCGAAGCGCCGAGACGGTTGAGGGGTACTGGACGGAATGAGACGTTGGTGTTTCCTGGAACACCCCTCATCCGTCGCCTTCGGCGACACCTTCTCCCACAAGGGGAGAAGGGAAGGGGCGCATCAAGCCGCTCTGTCGCGGACCTGATAATCCTTGACCGCGGTGAAGCGGATCGCCTTCCAGCGCTCGGCCTCGTAGTTGAGCGAGAAGGCGTGCTGGGCGAGGAACACCGGATCGTTGTCGAGATCGCGCGCGATGTCGCCGCGATGCGCCTCGATGAAGCGCTGGAGTTCGGCCTTGTCGTCGGCCGATATCCAGCGGCAGACGGAAAAGCGCGACATCTCGAAATCGACCGGCAGTGTGTATTCGAAGTTTAGCCGCTCCTTCAAGACGTCGAGCTGCAGGGCGCCGACGACGCCGACGATGGCTGGCGAGCCGTCCTCCGGCGAGAACAATTGCACGACGCCTTCCTCGGCCATCTGGTGCAGTGCTTCCCTGAGCTTCTTGGCTTTCATGGCATCGCCGAGGCGAACGCGGCGCAGGATTTCAGGCGCGAAATTCGGCACGCCGCGAAACAGGATCTCCTCGCCCTCGGTCAGCGTGTCGCCGATGCGCAGCGTGCCGTGGTTGGGGATGCCGACGACATCGCCGGCGAACGCCTCGTCGGCCGTGACGCGGGTACGGGCGAAGAAGAATTGCGGTGCCGACAGGCTCATCGGTTTTCCCGTGCGCACCAGCTTGGCCTTCATGCCGCGCTCGAGCTTGCCGGAGCAGACGCGGACGAAAGCGATGCGGTCGCGATGGTTGGGGTCCATATTGGCCTGGATCTTGAAGACGAAGGAGGTCATCTTGTCCTCGGTCGCCTCGACCTTGCGGCTGTCGGCCTCCTGCGCGCGCGGCGGCGGCCCGTAGGCGCCGAGCGCCTCGATCAGGTCGCGCACGCCGTAATTGCGCAGCGCCGAACCGAAATAGACCGGCGTCAAATGGCCCTCGCGGAAGGCATCGAGGTCGAGCGGGCGACAGGCCGCGCGCGCCAGCTCCAGCTCCTCGATGAAGGCCTCCCGCTCGTTCTCCGGCAACAGGCCGGCGACGCGGTTGGAATCGGGTCCATTGACCGGCGTGCGCTCCTTTTCGGCGTCGCCCTTGCGCACCGCGTTCAGCGCCAGATGGTAGGTCCCGGAAAAGGTCTTGCCGCGGCCGATCGGCCAGGTGATCGGCGCTGTATCCAGTGCCAGCTTCTGCTCGATCTCATCGAGGATGTCGAATGGGTCTCGGCTTTCGCGGTCCATTTTGTTGACGAAGGTGATGATCGGGATGTCGCGCAGCCGGCAGACCTCGAACAGTTTCAGCGTGCGCGGCTCGATGCCCTTGGCGGCGTCGATCACCATGACCGCGCTGTCGACCGCCGACAGCGTGCGATAGGTGTCGTCGGCGAAATCCTCGTGGCCGGGCGTGTCGAGCAGGTTGAAGACGGTGTCCTCGTATTCGAAGGTCATCACCGAGGTGACCACCGAAATGCCGCGCTCGCGTTCGATCTTCATCCAGTCCGAGCGGGTCTGGATGCGGTCCTTCTTGGCCTTGACCTCGCCGGCAAGCTGGATGGCGCCGCCGAACAAAAGCAGTTTTTCGGTCAGCGTCGTCTTGCCGGCGTCGGGGTGGGCAATGATCGCGAAAGTGCGGCGGCGCGATACCGCTTCTGTAATCATTTCGGACATTTTTCAGGATTTCCGTGTGAGGCCGGGCTTCTAGCAGCGGAGTGCAGAGCTGTCGACCTCTCCGGCGGCCGCGGCCACGTCCCGACGTCAGGCCGATTCGGTCGCTCGGCTCTCGAAGGCCACCTCCGGAATCCACTCGGCAATTGCGGCGCCGATCCTGTCGGCATGGTCCTCCTGCAGATAATGCGCGCCGGGTCCGAGATCGATCAACCGGCAGTTCTTCAGGCCGGCCGCGAATTCCCGTGCCGCCTGCGGCGAGACGAGGGCCCCCGGATCGCCTGAGAAAAGCAGCTTCGGGTAGGAGGAGAGCCGGAGCGCCCGATGGTCGTGCTCGCTGATGGCAGCGACATCGGCGGGCTGGCCTTCAATCGGCAGGTCGCGCGGCAGCCGCAGGATCGGCTTGCGCGATTGCGGCGTCGGGAACGGTGCCCGGTAGGAGGCCATTTCCTCATCGCTCATCGTGCGCAGCACCGCAGCCGGCAGCACCTTTTCGACAAAGACGTTATCTTCCAGGACAAGCTTCTCACCGCCGCCAGGCGTGCGCATTGCCTTGAACAATTCGCGCGCCTGCGGACGCTGGTGGAAATCGTCCCAGCTCTCGAAGGGACGGATGAATTCCATGAAGGCGAGGCCGAGGATCCGCTGCGGCCGCCGTGCGGCGAGATGGAAGGCGAGCGCGGTGCCCCAGTCCTGCGCGACGACAACCATGTCGGTGATGCCAAGCGTCTCGATGAAGGCGTCGAGATAGCGGACGTGGTCGAAGAAGCGATAGTCGATGTCCGGCTTGCCGGATTGGCCATAGCCGATCAGGTCGGGCGCAATGCAGCGGCCGAACGGCGCCACATGCGGGATGATGTCGCGCCAGATGTAGGACGACGTCGGGTTGCCGTGCAGGAAGAGCACCGTCGGGCCAGCCGTGCCTGCCTCGACATAGGAGATGGTGGAATCGAGCACCGCGACTTGCGAGCGTGGCAACATTGTGCGGGATTGCTGCTTTTCGAGTTTCGGGTTCATCGGATCAGCTCCTTTTTGCGAAGACTGTTTTGAAGACGATATTCTTGAAACGCTCGAGCGGTTCGGGACTGCGCTCCACCTTCATGCGCAGCATCGCGCCTTGCCAGGAACTCAACAGGAAATCGGCGAGGTCCTCGGCATCGAACGCGTCGGTGATGTCGCCGGCCGCCTGGCCCTCGGCGATGCATTCGGCAAAGGGCTTACGCCAGCGTTCGAAAATGGCGACGAGTTGCAGCCTCAGCGCCTCGCTGTGAGCCGCCGTCTCGAGGCTGAGATTGCCGATCATGCAGCCCCGTGCCCAATCATGCGCCTCCAGCTTCGACGTGATGATTTCGAGATAGCGGCGCAAGCGCCCGACCGGGGGCGTGCCGTCCCGAGCAAGGGCCTGCTCCACCAAACCGCTCACATAGGCGAAATAGCGGTCCAGCACCTTGCCGGTGAACGCCTCCTTGGAGACAAAATGATTGGTGAAGGACCCCGGGCGGGCATCGGCCGCGGCGACGATGTCGCGTACGCCGGCGGACGAATAGCCGGAATTCCAGATGGTTTTGAAACCGGCGTCGAGAAGTTTTTCGCGAAGTGAATGTCTGGCCATGCCGGTATAATACGTACGTACGTATTAAAGTCAAGAAGCATATTTTATACCGCGCGCTCTTGGCAGAACCCACGGGCAATGGCATCGCAGTGGTGGCGTCGGAACGAGGAGTGGAGCATGACAGCGGCGAAACAAGTCATCGTCATCGGCGCCGGCATCATCGGCGCCTCCATCGCCTGGCACCTGACCAGGGCCGGGGCAAAGGTGACGGTCATTGCCGGCAGCGGCGCCGGCGGCGTCGCGACACCGAATTCCTTTGCCTGGATCAATGCCAGTTGGGGCAATCCGGAGGTCTATTTCCGCCTACGCATTCGGTCGATGGCCGAATGGACGCGGCTGGCGAACGAGGTGCCCGGCATCCCGTTGCAGTGGTGCGGTGGCTTGTGCTGGGACCTGCCACGTCCCGAACTTGAGGCCTATGCGGCCGAGCACTCCGCATGGGGCTACGGCATCGAGCGTGTCGACCGTGCCGGAGCGGCGCGTGTCGAGCCCAATCTGGCCGAACTTCCCGATTTCGCCCTTTATGTCGCCGAGGAAGGCGTTGCCGAGCCGGTCGCCGCCACGCAAGCACTGCTGGCCGACGCCGAACGGCGCGGCGCGCGAATTGTAGCCGGGACGACCGTCACCGCTCTGGTGCAAGCCAACGGCAGGATTGCCGGCGTCGATACATCCGGCGGGCGGATTGCTGCCGACGAGGTGGTGATCGCGGCCGGAGCCGGCTCTCCGGCACTAGCGGCAACAGCCGGGATAGAACTGCCGATCGAGACGCCGCCCGGCCTGATCGTGCATTCGCGCCCCTACGAAAAGCTGCTCAACGGCCTGGTGATCGGCGACCGCCTGCATATGCGCCAGACGGCGGAAGGCCGCATCATCGCCGGCTCGGATTTCGGCGGCGCCGATCCCGGCATGGATGCCGCAGCCACCGCCGGCGACCTGTTTGCGGCGATGAAGGCGATTTTGCGCGGCGCGGATGAGCTGGAACTCGATTTCCACACCATTGGCTACCGGCCGACGCCGGTCGATGGCTTTCCGATCATTGGCCGCGCCGAAGGCACGAGCGGCGTCTACGTCGCGGTCATGCATTCCGGCATCACGCTGGCACCGGCCGTCGGCCTGTTCGCCGCCCGCGAAATCCTCGACGGCGAGCGCGATCCGCTGCTTGATCCCTACGGGCTGGCGCGGTTTACTCAATAACCGGGCGGGCGGCGAAAGCCGCCGGCCAGCGGGTCGATTGCCCTGGCGATCCCGAGCAGGCGCGACTCCGACCAGCGTTTGCCAACAAGCTGTAGTCCGATGGGCAGGCCGTCGCGATCCTGCCCGCAGGGCAGCGACAGGGCGGGATGGCCGCTGTAGTTGAACACCGCGCCATAGGCCGGCAGCATCCAGTAGCTTTGCTCGCTACCGTCGACCTCGATCGGCGTTCCCGGCTCGCAATGCGGAAAGGCCGTGGTCATGGCGACGGGGCACAGCAAGGCATCGCAGCCGTCGAAGAACCATTCCCATGCCAGGATGGAGCGGTCGCGGCGGGCGAGCACCTCGAACCAGCGCGAGACCGGCGTCGGCTTCTCCGGTGGTTCGGGCTGCGTCGCCTCCAGCATCATGCCGATCAGCGCACCGCCTTGTGCTAGGTCGTCGTGCAGGTCGAGCTTCGGCAATTCGGCCTCGACGATGGCGCCCGCAGCCTGAAGCTCTTTTGCCAGACTTTCGACCGCCGCGCTGATCTCGCCGGCCACCGGAAAGCCCGGAAAGGACGGCGCGACGGCAATCCGCAAATTTCTGAGATCCAGCTCCGGCATGGTTTCGACCGGTACCGGCGCAAGGTCGGTATCGCTTCCATCCGGCCCGGCAATGAGGCCGTAGATCAGTGCCAGGTCCTCGACACTGCGCGCCATCGGTCCGAGGCAGGAGATCAGCCTCACGCTGCGCGGCGCCCCGCCTGGATCGGGGAAGGCGCCGGCGAGCGAGACGCGGTGCTCGGTCGGCTTGAGGCCGTAGACGCCGCAAAAGGCAGCGGGCAGCCGGATCGAATCCTGCATGTCGGTGCCGACCTCGAACGGCGTCATTCCGGTGCCGAGCGCCGCCGCCGCACCGCCACTGGAGCCGCCGGCGGTGCGCTGGAGATTCCAGGGATTGCCGGTGCGGCCAAACAGCGGATTGCTCGACTGCCAGTCACCGAGCATTGTCGCCACGTTCGTCTTGCCCACCAGTATGCCGCCTGCCGCCTTCAGCCGGGCAACGACCGGACTGTCTGCTCTCGGGGCATAGTCGGCGAAAGCCGGGAAGCCGACAGTGGTTCTCATGCCCGCTGTTTCGTGCGTGTCCTTCAGTGTGAACGGCACGCCGTATAGCGGCCCAAGGGCCTCGCCGCGCGCCTGGGCTTCGTCGGCCTTGCCAGCGCGTTGCCGCGCACCTTCCCGATCGAGGGTTACGACTGCGTTGACCGCCTCATTGTGCCTGTCAATTTGCGTCAGATGCGCGTCCAGCGCTTCCACAGCGGAAATCTTGCGGTCGCGAATGGCGGCAGCCAATTCTGTCGTCGGGGAAAAGACGATATCCATCGTGGATGCTCCGGGCTATCGCGCCGCGCTCCTCAAAATGGCGGATTGCGGCGCGGCTTCAAGCCTGGCTCGACATTTCGACGATGGCGGCGCTTGATCGGGATTGCGCTGCCGGGATCCGTTGAGCGTTGGCCCTGTCCAGCGGCCTCGCCGCGCTCGGCGCCTCTACGGCCTACCGTCCCCTGTTGTGCGTCCGTTCGTAGAGCTCACGGATGATGCCGCTTGCCGTAGACTCAAACAAAAACGGCAAGAAAGCGTGAACGAGCGCGGCAAACGCCGCCAGGAACAATCTCGACGAGAACCATGCGGCGAAAGCCATATGGCCGAAATAGCTCTCGCCGACCGTGGCCGGATGAGAGGTGAAAAGTCTTGCGAGCCGTGCGGTCATGTCGATCCCTCCTGCCGGCATGAAGAGCCGGCGATGAGTATACTGGCATGGGTGTTCGGTTCATCGGTCTCAAATTGTCCTTGTGAAAGGCTGAATTTTGGGACAAACATCCCACATGGCGCCGGAAATCGACGAAATAGACCGGAGATTGCTGGCCGAGCTGCAACGCGACGGCACGCTGTCCGTCGACCAGCTCTCGGCAAGGATATCGCTGTCGCGCAATGCCTGCTGGCGCCGGGTCAAGCGGCTGGAGGAAGACGGCGTCATCACCGGCCGCGTGGCGCTGGTCGATGCCGACAAGCTCGGGCTCGGCCTTTCCGTATTCATCCTGATCCGCACCTCGAACCACGATCCGGACTGGCTGCAAAAGTTCCGGGCGGCGGTGACCGGTTTTGCCGAGATCACCGGCGCCTACCGCATGTCCGGCGATCTCGACTATGTCCTGCGCGCCCGCGTCGCCGATGTGAAGGCCTATGACCGGCTCTACCAGCGGCTGATCGGCAAGGTGGCGCTGTCGGACGTTTCGGCCTCCTTCGTCATGGAGGAGATCAAGGAGACCACGGTCGTTCCGATGGAACTGCGCTGAGGCGGAACCGCGCTGAAAGAAAGCCGTTGATAGCATTGCCGCCGAGTTGACTGAACCGGCGTTCGCGACGATAGGATCAGCCTCATGCGCGCAGCACTTTATCCCACCTCCGTCATCGGTCCGGCTGTCGGCTTCGTCAGGCTGTCGCATGGCGAGGGCTTGCCGCTTCCGGCCTATGAAAGCTCGGGCGCCGCCGGCATGGACCTGCGCGCCGCCGTCCCGGACGACAGGCCGCTTTTGATCCTGCCGGGAAAGCGTGTGCTGGTGCCGACCGGGCTGGTCCTGGAAATTCCGGAGGGCGTCGAAGGCCAGGTCCGGCCGCGTTCGGGCCTCGCCTTCAAGCACGGGCTCACCTGCCTCAACACGCCGGGCACCATCGACAGCGACTATCGCGGCGAGGTCAAGGTGCTGCTGATCAATCTCGGCGACGAGGATTTCGCGGTGACGCGCGGCATGCGGATCGCCCAGATCGTCTTCGCCCCGGTGACGCAGGCGACCGTCGAGGAGCGCACATTGGCTGGCGGCACGGCGCGCGGCTCGGGCGGTTTCGGATCGACCGGCACGGCCTGATGAGCGCAGCGAAATGAAGATACCCAAGCTCGTCATCTTCGATTGCGACGGGGTTCTGGTCGACACCGAGAACCTGGCCAATCGGCGCCTCGCCGAGTGGCTGACCGCGGCCGGCTTTCCGGCCAGCTTCGAATATTGCCGCAAGAATTTCTCCGGCCGCAGCATGGTCTCGGTGCAGAAGGAAGTCGAGGCGACCGGCGTCAGCCTCGGCGCCGATTTCGTCGAGCGTTGGAACGCCGGCCTGCCGGACCTGTTCGCGCATGGCGTCGAGGCCATCCCCTACGTTCGCGAGTTCATCGAAACCGTGCACGCCGCCGGCATCGCCACCTGTGTCGCCTCGTCGGCACGGGTGTCCAAAATGCACATCACGCTCGGCCAGACCGGACTGCTGCCGCTGTTCGACCATGCGCTGTTCAGCTCGACCATGGTCTCGCGTGGCAAGCCGTTCCCCGACCTCTTCCTGCATGCGGCAGCGACGATGGGCTTCGCGCCCGCCGACTGTATCGTCATCGAGGACAGCGTCGCCGGAACGACAGCCGGCATCGCCGCCGGCATGCGCGTCTATTCCTACCACGGCGACCCGCTTTCCGACCGCGATGGACTGATCGAAGCCGGCGGCATCCTATTCGACGACATGCGTAAACTGGCCGGGCTGGTGCCGATCCACTGACCGCCTTTGCGCAGGCTGCATGCGCGCCAGATCTCAGACCGGGCGCGGCGCCCCAAGTACTCGGTCGACCGTGTCGCGTATGAGAGTGCGCAGATTGGCCGGCCTGTCGAGATGACTGACGACAAGGAGGCCGTCGGCCGCCACTGTTAGCGCGTCTGCGGTGCGGTCCGGATCGGGATTTGCGTCAGCGATCAGCAGATCCCTTAGGATGCCCCACTTCCAGTGACGATGCTTATCGATTGCCTCGCGAACCGGGCTTCTCGGGTCGGGGTATTCGGCCGCGGCATTTTGGAACGGGCAGCCGCGGTAGCCCGGCTGATCCGCCGCATCGGCGATGAGATCGAATATGGCAAGGATCATCGGGCGAGGTGGCCGCCGGTTAAGGCTCGCGATGGCGGCCCTTCCTCCCTTGCTGAGCTCCTCGATGTTGGCGCGGACGAGATCGTCCTTGGCCGCGAAGTGATGATAGAACGTCGCCTTGGCAACGCCGGCCTCGGCGATGATGCGGTCGATGCCGACTGCGCGCACTCCCTCCAGAGAAAACAGCGCGGTCGCCGTATCGAGGATGCGACGGCGCGCAAGACTTTCGGGACGATCGTTGATTCGGGCTGCGGACATGCCTTGACCGTATAGCAGACAGGTCTGTATACATCCACATGTAGACAGACAGGTCTACCTGTTAACAGAGGACCAGCGAACATGGCTTCGATAATCAGGGAAATCATCGTAGATGCTTCGCCGGAAAGCGTATGGGCGACGGTGGGCGACTTCGCCGGCGGCGCCCAACGGATAGCCCCAGGCGTTTTCGTCGACTGCCGGGTGGAGGAGGGCGACGTACGGGCCCTTACTTTCGCCGACGGCAAGATCGTGCGAGAGCGGCTCATCGCCCGCGACGAGCAGAGCCGGCGGATCGTGTGGGGATGGCTCGGCGACGAGATCACCCACGATAATACCTCCATGCAGGTCTTTGCCGAGCGCGAGGGCCGGAGCCGCCTGGTCTGGATCCACGACACTCTGCCCGACGAACTCGGCACGTGGCTCGCAGCCGCCATGGATCAGCTGGTGCCGGTTTTCCAGCAGACTCTGGCGAGCCAAGCCAAGCCAACATAGTGAGGCAACGCCAGGTGTTTCCTCTTGGCCGCAAAATGCTTTAGCTTGCGCGCGCCCGACATAACGAGCGCGCGCATGACCTTCTCCCTGCTTCGTTTCATCTTTGCCTGCCTGCTGCTGCCCTGTCTTTGGACGACGGCCAGCGCGGAGGCCGTCAGCTTCCCGGAGCTCGGCAGCGCCGTCCCCGGCCACGGCGATGTCACCTATCTCGATCTCGCCAGGATGGTCATTCCCGATCTGACCGCGGACAAGGCCGGCTTTTTCCGGGGTTCGATTCCCATCGAGATGCGCCACATCGCTGGACCGGACTACGACGGCTCGCCGCCGGCGACGTCGGGTCTTTCCAGCGGCGACGTGCTCGACATCAAGGCCGGCGGCAAGGACCGGCTGGCGATGCTGCTCGACCTCGGCGACTCGCCTGACAGCGCCGAGGGCTATGCAGTGCTGGCACTCTACGACATCACCGGCAAGCCGGCCTTGCTCGACGCGGTCAATGTTGCCGTCGACCGCAGCACCTACTTTCGCGATCCGGGCAAGCTGTCGATCGGGCCCGGCGATGACGTCATCATCACCACGAGCACGCATTTCAATTCGAGCCAGGGCTATGTGATCGCGCCGCTGGTCATGGTCCGCAACGACAGGTTCGAGCTGATCGACATGATCTATACGTTCGACGAAAACCTCTGCACCAACCGAAGGACGCAGAATGCGGCCTTCCAGGCGACGGCCGACGGCCAGCCCTATGCAGCCATCAAGGTTACGGTGACCGACGCGACAGTGCCGGGCGATGAAAGCTGCGACGGCCAGCCGCCGCCAGAGGCGTCTTCGCGCGACATTTCCGTCACCTATCATTGGGACAAAAACGCTTCGCGTTACGTCAAGGATTCCGATGCGCTGGACCGATTGGCAGGAGAGAACGCCAAACGCTTCTGAGCCAACCGCAATTATTTGCCCGGCGCGTTCCGCCGGGCTAGAATTTCCTTCATAATCCGCACCGGAGGGGAGCATCCATGGATAAGGGCAAGATTTTTCGCGACCTGCATACATCGATCTTCGTCATGGCCAATTCATGGGACGTCGGCACGACCAAGCTCTTGGCCTCATTCGGCTTCAAGGCGCTGGCCACGACCAGCGCCGGCTTTGCCTTTTCGCGCGGCCTGCCGGACGGCGCGGTGACGTTCGAGGCGATGATCCATCATTGCCGTGAAGTGTCAGCGGCGACCGGGCTGCCGGTTTCGGCCGACCTCGAAAAGGGCAAGGGCGACAGCGCGACAAGTGCCGGCGAGACCATCTTCGCCGCCGAGGCGGCTGGCCTCGCCGGCTGCTCGATCGAGGACCATACCGGCGAGCCCGCCAAGCCGATCTATGATTTTTCGCATGCCGTCGATCGCGTCGCGGCGGCGGCGGAAGCGGCACGGGCACTGAAACGCGATTTCGTCTTCACCGCGCGGGCCGAGAATTTCCTGTGGGGCAAGCCCGATCTCGACGACACGATCAAGCGGCTGCAGGCTTTCGAGAAAGCCGGCGCCGACGTGCTCTATGCACCGGGCCTGGGCGACATCGAGATGGTGCGAACCGTCTGCTCGGCGCTGACCAAGCCGGTCAACGTCATGGCCAGGCCCGGCTTCACCATCGCCGATCTTGCCGTGGCGGGGGTAAAGCGCATCTCGCTCGGCCCATGGCTGACCAATTTCGCCTTCGGCATGCTGGAGACCGCGGCGCGCGAGATCCAGCAGGATGGCACCTTCGGCTTCACCCGCGCCGCCATGCCGTTCGGCAAGCTGCAGGCGCTGTTTGCCAAATCTTCAGCCTAGGTCGGGCCCGGCGAATGACGCTCACCGTGGTCGACATGCACACCGGTGGCGAGCCGCTGCGGATCGTCACCGGCGGCTACCCCGACATTCCCAAGGGCACGATCCTCGAAAAGCGTGCCTATGTGCGCGACCATCTCGATCATCTCAGAAAGATCCTGATGTTCGAGCCGCGCGGCCATTACGACATGTATGGCGCACTGCTGGTGGAGCCCGACCTGCCGGGCGCCGACCTCGCGGTGCTGTTCATGCACAATGAGGGCTATTCGACGATGTGCGGCCACGCCATCGTCGCGCTCGGCCGCTACTCCGTCGACGAGCGGCTGGTGGCGCCACGCGAGCCGATGACGACCGTCAATATCGAGGCGCCATGCGGGCTGATTTCGGCTGCGGTCGAGGTAAAGGATGGCAAGGCCGGCGCGGTGTCCTTCGAAAGCGTGCCGGCGTTTCTGTTCACCGGCGACCAGCGGATCGAGCTGCCGGGCTATGGTCCGGTCGGCTTCGACATCGCCTATGGCGGCGCCTTCTATGCACTGGCCGACTGCCGCCAGTTCGGGCTGGAATTTGGCAGGAACCGCGTCCGCGATTTCGTCGATGCAGCGACCGCGCTGACTGATAAGCTGAAGGCCGAATTGCCGCTGTCGCATCCCGACCATGCTGATCTCGCCTTTCTCTACGGCACCATCCTGACCGACGGACAGGATGCGTTCTCCGATACGCCGACCAAAAACATCTGCGTTTTCGCCGACGCCGAGGTCGACCGTTCGCCGACCGGCTCCGGCGTCACCGCGCGGCTGGCGGCCATGCACGCCAAGGGCCAGATCGAGATTGGCCGGACGCGGCTGTTCGAGAGCATCGCCGGCTCGCGCTTTTCCGGCGCCGTCGTACGCACGGCCACAGCCGGGCCGCATGACGCCATCATCGCCCGCGTCGGCGGCCGCGCCTATTACTCAGGGCGGGCCGAATTCATCGTC
Source organism: Mesorhizobium sp. M0800 (assembly GCF_040320095.1). Taxonomy (NCBI): domain Bacteria; kingdom Pseudomonadati; phylum Pseudomonadota; class Alphaproteobacteria; order Hyphomicrobiales; family Phyllobacteriaceae; genus Mesorhizobium; species Mesorhizobium sp. M0800. Next base: position 320,721 of record NZ_JAMYOZ010000001.1, on the reverse strand, counting down.
GAGGACGACGACGAACTGGGCAGGGGTTTTCTGCTGAGATAGCTCCCTTCCCGTGCCGAGATCGCCTTGTGCAGGTGCACCATCATGACGGCGGCGAACAGCGGCGTCAGAAGATTGAGTAGCGGCACGGCGAGGAAAGCGGCGACCACCAGCCCGGCCAGGAACACGGTGATGGAGTGCTTTCTGCGCAGCGCCTTGGCCTCGGCCTCCGGGCGAAAGCGCATGGCGGCGAATTCGAAGAACTCGCGTCCGAGCAGATACCCATTGACGATGAAGAAAGCGGCGATGTTCACGCCCGGCACCAAGAGCAGCAGCAGGGCGACGATGTTGCCGAGGATAACGACGCCGAAAAATCGGATCGCCAGCACCAGCGAGCGCAACGCCGGCACGGCGCGGCCGGGCGGGTCGTTTGGATAATCCGTGCGCTCGACCACTTCGGCGACGTCGTCGAGGAACAGGCCGGCGATGATCGCCGTCACCGGCGCGATGAGCAGCGCCAAGCCCAGCGCAAGGCCGATGCCGGCGACGACGGCGCCCAGCCATCCGGCCCAGGAGGGTAGGGCGGGGAGCCATGCATCGATCCACGGCCAGGCCAGCCATTCGAACAAGCTCTTGATCCCGAACCAAAGCGCCGCCAGCGCCAGCAAGGTCAGCCCCAGCGTCTTCAGGAACACAGAACGGAATTCGGGCGAGAACAGCCGGCTCAAGGCGGCACGGGCGGCGTCGAGGATCACGGCGTTTCCAATTCCATGTCAAACGAGGCCCATGGGCGATATTTCGGGATAGGCGGAGACAGGTCGCGAGACAAGCCCAAACCGCGCGATACGAAGCATGCGTTCTGCCCGGATTTATAACTCGCGGCCTAGGCAAAGCCGCATCAAACCGCTAGACCCGCCCGCGCCCGGCGTGGCAGAAAGCCGGTGGGTTTTTGGCGGAGACATGAATTGATGCCGGACTATGACGTGCTTTGTGTCGGAAATGCCATCGTCGACATCATCGCCCAGTGCGACGAGGCGTTCCTGGAGACGAACGGCATCATCAAGGGCGCGATGAATTTGATCGACACGAGGCGCGCCGAACTGCTCTACAGCCGCATGGGCCCGGCCATCGAAGCCTCGGGCGGCAGCGCCGGCAACACGGCGGCGGGCGTCGCCTCCTTCGGCGGCCGCGCCGCTTTCTTCGGCAAGGTCTCCAACGACGCGCTCGGCGAAATCTACGCGCATGACATCCATGCCCAGGGCGTCGCCTTCGACACCCGGCCGCTCAGCGGCGAGCCACCGACGGCGCGCTCGATGATCTTCGTCACGCCGGACGGCGAGCGCTCGATGAACACCTATCTCGGCGCCTGCGTCGAACTCGGCCCGGAGGACGTCGAGGCCGACAAGGCGTCGGGCGCCGCCGTCACCTATTTCGAGGGCTATCTGTGGGACCCGCCGCGCGCCAAGGAAGCGATCCGGCAGACGGCGAAACTCGCCCACGCCGCCGGGCGCGAAGTGTCGATGACATTGTCGGATTCGTTCTGCGTCGACCGCTACCGCGACGAGTTCCTCGATCTGATGCGCTCCGGCACCGTCGACATCGTCTTTGCCAACAGCCACGAGATCAAGTCGCTCTACCAGACCGCGTCGTTCGACGAAGCGCTGGCGCGGATCCGCAAGGACTGCAAGATCGCCGCCGTCACCCGCTCGGAAAAGGGCTCGGTGATCGTGCGCGGCGACGAGACCGTGACCATAAATGCGACCAGGATCCGCGAGCTGGTCGACACCACCGGCGCCGGCGACCTCTATGCCGCCGGCTTCCTCTACGGCTACACGCAAGGCCGCAGCCTGAAGCAGTGCGGCGATCTCGGCTCGCTGGCAGCCGGGCTGGTCATCCAGCAGATAGGCCCAAGGCCACGCCAGAATTTGCGCAGAGAGGCCGAGCAGGCCGGGCTGCTGTAGCGGCATCTCTTCCTTCTCCCCCTGGGGGAGAAGGTGGATCGGCGCGCAGCGCCGAGACGGTTGAGGGGTGCTGGACGGAGTGCTGCCGGTGCCAAACTGGAGCACCCCTCATCCGACCGAGCTTCGCTCGGCCACCTTCTCCCACAGGGGGAGAAGGAAAGAGGTGCTGCCGCTACGCGCTCCTCAAGCCCCCGCGCTATACGCCGCAATCGCCGCCATGTTGACGATGTCTGAATCCTTGGCGTTGAGCGAGACGATCTGAACCGGCTTGTTCAGGCCGACCAGCAGCGGGCCGATGACGGTCGAGCCGCCGAGCTCCTGCAGCATCTTGGTCGAGATCGAGGCCGAGTGGAAGGCCGGCATGACCAGCACGTTGGCGGGGCCGGTCAGCCTGATGAACGGGTACTGCGCCATGGCGCGGGCGTTGAGCGCCACGTCGGCGGCCATCTCGCCGTCATACTCGAAATCGACGCGGCGCTTGTCGAGGATGCGCACCGCTTCCTGGACGCGCTCGGAGCGCTCGCCCTGCGGATGGCCGAAGGTCGAATAGGCGAGCATGGCGAGCCTCGGCTCGTAGCCCATGCGGCGGGCGAAGCCGGCGGCTTCCTCGGCGATGTCGGCGATCTCGACGGCATCCGGCATGTCGTGCACCGCGGTGTCGGCAACGAGGACGGTGCGACCGCGCGCGAGCACGATCGACACGCCGATGACGCAATGGCCGGGCCTTGCGTCGATGACGCGGCGGATGTCGTCGAGCGCCGTCGAATAGTTACGGGTAACGCCGGTGACGATGCCGTCGGCATCGCCCAGCGCCACCATGCAGGCGGCGAAATGGTTGCGGTCGTTGTTGATCAGCCGCTGGCAGTCGCGGAACAGAAAGCCTTTGCGCTGCATGCGCTCGTAGAGATAGTCGGTGTAGACCGAGTTGCGCCGCGACAGCCGCGCATTGATGATCTCGATGCCTTGCTTGCCGAGGTCGATGCCGGCGTTCCTGGCGTTTTCCTTGATGATGTCGTCGCGGCCGAGCAGGATGGCGGTGCCGAGCCGCTGGTTCACATAGGAGACGGCGGCGCGCATCACCTGCTCCTCCTCGCCCTCGGCAAAGACGATGCGCTTGGGCTGGCGGCGCACCCGGTCGTAGATGCGCTGCAGCGTCGAGGCGATCGGGTCGCGGCGGGCGGAAAGCTCCTGCGCGTAGCGGTCGAGATCGAGGATCGGCTTGCGCGCGACGCCGGAGTCCATCGCCGCTTTGGCCACCGCAATCGGAATGGCCGAGATCAGGCGCGGGTCGAACGGCACCGGGATGATGTAGTTGGGGCCGAATTTCGGCCGCATGCCCTGGTAGGCGGCGGCGACGTCGTCGGGCACGTCCTGGCGCGCCAGTTCGGCGAGCGCTTTGGCCGCGGCGATCTTCATGTCGTCGTTGATGGTGGTCGCCCGCACATCGAGCGCGCCGCGGAAGATGTAGGGGAAGCCAAGCACGTTGTTGACCTGGTTGGGATAGTCGGACCGTCCCGTCGCCATGATGGCGTCGGTGCGGATCTCGGCGACCTCCTCAGGCGTGATCTCGGGGTCGGGATTGGCCATGGCGAAGATGATCGGGTTCTTGGCCATGGACTGCACCATCCTGGTGGTCAGCGTGCCCTTGGCCGAGAGGCCGAGGAACACGTCGGCGCCGTCCAGCGCCTCGGCCAGCGAGCGCGCGCCGGTTTTCACGGCGTGCGCCGATTTCCACTGGTTCATGCCTTCGGTGCGGCCCTGGAAGACGACGCCCTTGGTGTCGCAAAGGATGATATTCTCAGGCGCAAAGCCCATCGCCTTCATCAATTCGATGCAGGCGATGCCGGCAGCACCGGCGCCGTTGCAGACCATTTTCGTGGTCTTCATGTCGCGGCCGGTGATTTCCAGCGCGTTGATCAGGCCGGCGGCCGAGATGATGGCGGTGCCGTGCTGGTCGTCATGGAAGACCGGGATGTCCATCAGCTCGCGCAGCCGCTGCTCGATGATGAAGCACTCCGGCGCCTTGATGTCCTCGAGGTTGATGCCGCCGAAGGAGGGGCCGAGAAAGCGCACGCAGTTGATGAATTCGTCGGCATCCTCGGTATCGACCTCGAGGTCGATGGAATCGACATCGGCGAAGCGCTTGAACAGCACCGCCTTGCCTTCCATCACCGGCTTCGAGGCCAGCGCGCCGAGATTGCCGAGGCCGAGGATAGCGGTGCCGTTGGAGATGACGGCGACCATGTTGCCGCGAACCGTGTAGTCGAAGGCGCGGCTCGGGTCCTCGGCGATGGCGAGAACCGGAACGGCGACGCCCGGCGAATAGGCGAGGCTGAGGTCGCGCTGCGTCGCCATTGGTTTTGTGGCGACGATCTCCAGCTTGCCCGGACGCCCCATGGCGTGGAATTCCAGCGCCTCCTGGGCGCTGACGGAGGGCCCGTTGCTTTCGGTTTTCTTGGCCATGGTACTTTTGGTTTCCTCGCCCGTACGGCACCGCTTGAGATGGGTGCGCATGCTTTCTTTTGTGGAAGGTTCGGGATTAAGGCTACACTTCGCCGCTGTAAACCGCCAAGCATGGCTTGCAAAATTTTGGAAGCAGCTTCTTGAACGACGAGACGCCCATTCGAAGCGACAACGCCACGCCGGCCTTCGCGCCGGCGACGCCGATGATGGAGCAGTATATCGAGATCAAGGCGGCGAATCCGGATTCGCTGCTGTTCTACCGCATGGGCGATTTCTACGAGCTGTTCTTCGACGACGCCGAGAAGGCAAGCCGGGCGCTCGGCATCGTGCTGACCAAGCGCGGCAAGCACCAGGGGCTCGACATCCCGATGTGCGGCGTGCCGGTGCATGCCGCCGACGATTATCTGCAGAAGCTGATCGGCCAGGGGTTCCGCGTCGCCGTCTGCGAGCAGATCGAGGATCCGGCCGAGGCCAGGAAGCGCGGCGGCAAATCGGTGGTGCGCCGTGATGTGGTGCGGCTGGTGACACCCGGCACCATCACCGAGGACAAGTTGCTGGCGCCGTCGGAATCGAGTTTTCTGATGGCGCTGGGACGGGTCAAGGGCGGCAGCAGCGATCACGCTTTCGCCCTAGCCTGGATCGAGATCTCGACCGGTGTCTTCCGCGTCGCCGAGACAACCGCCGACCGGCTGCTCGCCGATGTCTTCCGCGTCGATCCGCGCGAGCTGATCGTCGCCGAGCCGGTGTTTTACGACCCGGAGCTGAAACCGGTGTTCGACGTGCTCGGCCGTGTCGCCAGCCCGCAGCCGCCGTCGCTGTTCGATTCGGCTTCGGCCGCCGGCCGCATCGCCCGCTTCTTCGAGGTGGCAACGCCGGATAGTTTCGGCACGTTTTCGCGCGCCGAGCTGTCGGCGATCTCAGGCGTCATCGCCTATGTCGAGAAGACGCAGAAGGCCGAGCGGCCGCCGCTGTCGCGGCCGGAACGCGAGGAGCAGGGTTCGACGCTGTTCATCGACCCGGCGACGCGCGCCAATCTGGAGCTGCTGCGCACGCTGTCCGGCAGCCGCGACGGGTCGCTGTTCAAGGCGATCGACCGCACGGTGACCGGCGGCGGTGCAAGGCTGCTCGCCGACCGGCTGATGGCGCCGCTGACCGATCCGGCGGCAATCGCTGCAAGGCTGGACTCGGTGTCGTTCTTCCGCTCCGAGACGCGCCTCTGCCAGGCGGTGCGCGCAAGCCTGAAGAGCGTTGCCGACATGCCGCGCGCGCTGTCCAGGCTGGCGCTCAACCGCGGCGGCCCGCGCGACCTCGGCGCGCTGCGCGCCGGTTTCGAAGCGGCCGGCGCCATCGCCGAACTGTTCGGCCAAACCGCCTTGCCGGGCGAAGTGGCCGCGGCGTTGGGAGCTATCAAGGCGCTGCCCAAAGAACTGGCGACGCATCTGGCGCAGGCGCTCAGCGACGAGCTGCCTTTGCTCAAGCGCGACGGCGGCTTTGTCCGTTCCGGCTACCATGCCGAACTCGACGAGATGCGGGCGCTGCGCGACGAGTCGCGAAAAGTGATCGCCGGGCTGGAGCGCTCGCTGATCGACGAGACCGGCATCCGCTCGCTGAAGATCAGGCACAACAACGTATTGGGCTACTATATCGAAGTCACCGCCAATCATCATGCGCTGATGACCGGCAGCGACGGCGCCAGGGCACGCTTCATCCATCGCCAGACCATGGCCAACGCCATGCGCTTCACCACCACCGAACTCGCCGAACTGGAAACCAAGATCGCCAACGCCGCCGACCGGGCGCTGGCGATCGAGCTTGCCGCTTTCGAGGCGGTGACGGCGGAAGTGGTCGGCCACGCCGACAGGATCCGCGCCGGCGCCGAAGCGCTCGCCGTGCTCGACGTTTCGGCCGCACTTGCCTTGCTTTCCGAGAGCGAGGCCTGGTGCCGGCCGCTGGTCGATGCGAGCCTTGCCTTCGAGATTTCGGGTGGACGTCATCCGGTGGTCGAACAGGCGCTGCGGCGTTCCGGCGAAGGCCCGTTCGTCGCCAATGATTGCGATCTGTCGCCGCAAGGCGATGCCAAGACCGGCGCGATCTGGCTGCTGACCGGCCCCAATATGGGCGGCAAGTCGACCTTCCTCAGGCAAAACGCGCTGATCGCCATCCTCGCCCAGACCGGCTCCTTCGTGCCGGCGGCATCAGCCCATATCGGCGTCGTCGACCGGCTGTTTTCGCGGGTCGGCGCCTCCGACGACCTGGCGCGCGGCCGCTCGACCTTCATGGTCGAGATGGTCGAGACGGCGGCGATCCTCAACCAGGCAGGCGAACGCGCACTGGTCATCCTCGACGAGATCGGCCGCGGCACCGCCACTTTCGACGGCCTGTCGATCGCCTGGGCGGCGGTCGAATATTTGCACGAGAAAAACCGCTGCCGGGCGATCTTCGCCACGCATTTCCACGAGATGACGGCGCTGGCCGGAAAACTGCCGCGGCTCTCCAACGTCACCATGCGGGTCAAGGAATGGGAGGGCGACGTGGTCTTCCTGCACGAGGTCGGCAAGGGTGCGGCCGACCGTTCCTACGGCGTCCAGGTAGCGCGGCTGGCCGGCCTGCCGGAAGCGGTCGTCGGCCGGGCCAAGGAAGTGCTGCACCAGCTTGAAGCAGGCGAGGTCTCGGGCAAGGCCAACCGTCTGGTCGACGACCTGCCGCTGTTTTCCGTGGCGGCGAAGCGGGAAGCGTCGAAGCCGGCGAAGAGTGACGGGCTGGGTTCGGCGCTAGCGGAGATCAATCCCGACGAGATGACGCCAAGGGAGGCGCTGGAGGCGCTGTACCGGCTGAAGGGGATGGTGGGGAAGTAGCCGTCGCTGGCTGAGCCCGCCGTCTGTCGGCATTCCTTCGCGCCCCCCTCTGTCCTGCCGGACATCTCCCCCACTTGGGGGGAGATTGGCAGCTTCGCTGGCAGCGTCTTTTCTTCGTTTGAAGTTGGCGAAAGCCGATGCGACGTCCAATCTCCCCCCTTGTGGGGGAGATGTCCGGCAGGACAGAGGGGGGTGTGACGGAACGCTGCTTTGGCTTGCCTTCCGCCCCACCCCTCAAATCATCGCCAGGCCCGACTTCCGCCTCGGCGGTGGGAAGGCGCGGTCAATTTCGGCGAAATCTTCGCTCGTGAGCTCGATCTCCAACGCCGCGACATTCTGCCGGATATGCTCCGGGCGGCTGGCCTTCGGAATGGCGATGACGCCCTCCTGCGCCATCACCCATGCAAGTGCGATCTGCGCCGGCGTCGCACCGTGGCGGGCGGCGATGGCATCTAACCTGGCGTTGCGCGCCAATACCCCCTGATCGACCGGCGAATAGGCCATCAGCGGCATGCCGCGTTGCCGGCTCCACGGGGCGAGGTCGAACTCGACGCCGCGCTGCGACAGATTGTAGAGCACCTGATTGGTCTGGACGTTGCCGCCGGCCGGCAGCCGGACCAGCTCCTCCATCTCGCCGGTATCGAAATTGCTGACGCCCCAGTGGCGGATCTTGCCGGCCGCCTTCAACGCTTCGAACGCCTCTACCGTTTCCATCAAAGGCACGCTGCCCGGCCAATGCAGCAGATAAAGATCGATTCGGTCGGTGGCGAGATGCCTCAGGCTGTTCTCGCATGCCCGTTTCACGCCGGCGCGCGAGGCATTGGACGGCAGCACCTTGGAGACCAGGAAAACCTCGTCGCGGCGCCCGGCGATGGCCTCCGCCACCACCTCCTCGGCACCGCCGCTGGCATACATTTCGGCGGTGTCGATCAGCGTCATGCCGAGATCCAGCCCGAGCTTCAGGGCATTGGCCTCGTCGCCACGGCGGCGGCCGTCTTCGCCCATATTCCAGGTGCCCTGGCCGAGCACCGGCACGGCTTCGCCGCAGGGCAGGGTGGTCGTTCTTATCGTCGATGGCATGGCATGCTCCAGTCCGAGGCCCGGATAGCACCATAGCCGCCAAGGCAAATCCAGGTGAAGCAGAAATCCAGGTGAAGCCTCTCGCCCGGATTCCCCGACAGCGTGACGCCTACTTCACCGGATGGGCGGCGAGCCAGTCCTGCATCTGCTTGATCTCGGCTTGCTGCGCGGCGATCACCGCTTCGGCCAGCTTGCGGATTTCCGGGTCCTTGCCATTGGCGAGCTCGACCTTGGCCATGTCGATGGCAGCCTGGTGATGCGGGATCATGCCGCGGGCGAAATCGACATCTGCATTGCCGGAATATTCGATTCCCATCATGTCGGTATGCATCTTGTCCATCGCCGCCTTGTAGCCCTCGGTCGAGGGGCTCTGCGCGCCCATTGCGCCCATGTCGTGCTTCATCTCCTCGGCTTGTGCCGGAACGCTTTCGAGGAAAACAGCAAGCAGCATTCCCGCCGCCATCATCAGCAGCACGATCTTCTTGGCCAAGGTCATTCATCGTCTCCTTTTTTGAACAGGGTCTATCTGGAAGTTTTACTCAGAGTTTCAACGTCCTGAGCCGCAATGCGTTGGCGATCACCGAAACCGAAGACAGGCTCATCGCCGCCGCCGCGAGCATCGGCGACAGCAGCGTGCCGGTGAGCGGATAAAGCACGCCGGCAGCAACCGGCACGCCGAGCACATTGTAGAGGAAAGCGAAAAACAGGTTCTGGCGGATGTTGCGGATCGTCGCGCGGGCGAGCGTCCTCGCCCTGACGATGCCGTTGAGATCGCCCTTGACCAGCGTAATTCCCGCACTTTCGACCGCAACATCGGCGCCTGTGCCCATCGCGATGCCGACATCGGCGGCGGCAAGTGCGGGCGCATCGTTGACGCCGTCGCCGGCCATGGCAACGCCGGCACCGCCGGCGCGCAATTCCTCGACCAGCGCGTTCTTCTGTTCGGGCAAGAGCCCGGCACGCACCTCGTCGATGCCAAGCTTGGCTGCGATGGCCTTGGCAGTACGCTCGTTGTCGCCGGTCGCCATGACGATCTTCAGCCCGCTGTAATGCAGTGCCTTGATCGCCTCGGCGGTGGTCGCCTTGATCGGGTCGGCGACGGCGACGAGGCCGGCGAGCCGGTTGCCGACAGCAACGAACATCGCGGTCTTGCCGTCGGCCTGCAGCGCCTCGGCGCTGGCCAGGACCGCCGCCGTGTCGATGCCGAGATCGGCCATCATCGCGGCATTGCCGAGCGCCACCTTCTGCCCCGAGACCGTGCCGGAAACGCCCTTGCCGGTGACGGCCTCGAAACCGCTCGCGTCGGGGACCTTCACGCCGCGTTCGCGGGCGCCGTCGACGATCGCCTCGGCCAGCGAATGCTCCGAGCCTTTTTCCAGCCCGGCGGCGAGCGCCAGCAGATCGTCTTGCGCCATGCCTTCGACCGCGATGACGTCGGTCAGCCGCGGCCGGCCTTCGGTCAGCGTTCCCGTCTTGTCGACGATCAGCGTGTCGACCGAGGCAAAGCGTTCGAGCGCCGCCGCTTCCTTGATCAGCACGCCGGCATGCGCGCCGCGCCCGGTGGCGGTCATGATCGACATTGGCGTGGCAAGGCCGAGCGCACACGGACAGGCGATGATCAGCACCGAGACCGCCGAGACGATGGCAAACACCAGGCTGGGTTCCGGTCCGACGATCGCCCAGGCGACGAACGCTATGATTGCGACCAGCACGACGGCCGGGACGAAGTAGAACGAGACGCGGTCGGCCAACCCCTGGATCGGCGCGCGCGAACGCTGCGCCTTGGCGACCAGCTCGACGATGCGCGCCAGCGTCGTCTCGGCACCGATCCTTTCGGCGCGCATGATCAGCGAACCGTTCCTGTTCAGCGTGCCGCCGGTGAGGTTGTCGCCTTCGGTCTTTTCGACCGGCAGCGGTTCGCCTGTGATCATCGATTCATCGATGGAAGAGCGCCCTTCGAGCACAGTGCCGTCGACCGGCACGGCGTCACCGGGGCGGATGCGCAGGCGGTCGCCGGCCTTGACCGTATCGAGCGGCACGTCGTTTTCGGAACCGTCCGCGCCGATCTGCCGCGCCGTCTTCGGCGCCAGGTCGAGCAGCGCGCGGATCGCCGAGCCGGTTTTCTCGCGGGCGCGCAATTCCAGCACCTGGCCGAGGAACACCAGCGCAACGATCACCGCCGCCGCCTCGAAATAGACCGGCACGGTGCCGTCATGGCCGCGGAACTGGTGCGGAAAGAGGCCTGGAAACAGCGTGGCGACGACGCTGTAGAGATAGGCGGCACCGACGCCGAGCGAAATCAGCGTCCACATATTGGGGCTGCGGTTGAGGACCGAGTCCCAGCCGCGGTGGAAGAACGGGAATGCCGCCCACAGCACCACCGGGCTGGCCAGCGCCAGCTCCAGCCAGACCTTCGCGCGGTCGTCGATGAAGGCCTGAAACGTCAGGCCGAGCATCGGCGCCATGGCGATGAGCAGCAACGGCACGGACAGCACCGCGCTCACCCAAAAGCGCCTGGTGAAGTCGACCAGTTCGGGGTTAGGTCCCTCGTCGCCGGTCGGCACGCCCATCGGTTCCAGCGCCATGCCGCAGATCGGGCAGGAGCCGGGCTTGTCGCGGATGATTTCGGGATGCATCGGGCAGGTGTATTGCGTGCCCTTGGGCATCGGCTGCGGCGCCGGCCTGTCGCCGAGATATTTTGCCGGCTCGGCTTCGAACTTCGCTTGGCAAGCGGCCGAGCAGAAATAGAAGCCCCGGCCCTCGTGCCGCAAAAAGTGCTTGGCCGTGGCACGGTCGACGCTCATGCCGCAGACGGGATCGGTTGCGGTCAGGTATTTTTCCGGTTCGGCGACGAATTTCGAACGGCAGCTTTCGCTGCAGAAATGATAGCGATGGCAGTCGTGCTCGGCCGTCGGCTTGCCGGCAGCCGGATCGACGGTCATGCCGCAGACCGGATCGCGGACGACGGCGTCCGCAGCAGAGGAGACGCCTTTTGCCGAGCAGCAGCTGCCATGGGCGTGATGATGGTGATCGGAATGCGTCATGCCGAAAGCCCCTGTATTTCGATGTTGCGGCGGAGGTAGTGCTTCCAGTAACTGGAAGGTCAAGGGCTGATTTCGATTTTTCGTGGCCAGGCCCAAACTGCACCGGCCGCGGGCATGAGACGATCGTCCCGTTCCACGGCTGCGGAGAACGCGTCCGTCCGCCCCATACCCAGCGCCGCGAAAACGCGCTATAGACGCCGCCGAAACGGCGAGGCCGAACGGCATTTATGGCAAGAATATCCCTGAAGCTCGAGGAACTGATCGACGGCGAAGCCTTGCGCCGCGAGATGACCGAACTGACCGAGGCGACGGCAGGCGACGGCTCCGGCAAGGCCGCGCGCAGCGGCGTTCTCAAGCTTCTCAAAAGCCGGCTCGCCGACGGCCGCACGGTCGCCGAACGCATGCTGATGGACGATGGCAGCGGTACCGCCTGCGCCGCCCGGCTGTCGCATCTGATGGATGAGATCATCCGCGCGCTCTACGACTTCGCCGCCACCCATGTCTATCGCGTCAAAAACCCGTCATCGGCCGAGCGCATGGCGGTCGTGGCCGTCGGCGGCTATGGCCGTGGCACGCTGGCGCCCGGGTCCGACATCGACCTGCTGTTCCTGCTGCCCTACAAGCAGACGCCATGGGGCGAGCAGATCGTGGAATACATGCTCTACATGCTGTGGGACCTCGGGCTGAAGGTCGGCCACGCCACCCGCAACATCGACGAGTGCCTCAGGCTGTCGCGCACCGACATCACCATCCGCACCTCGATCCTGGAGGCGCGCTTCCTGTGGGGCGAGCAAAAGCTCTATGACGAGCTTTTGCAGCGCTTCGACCACGAGGTGGTGCGCACCACCGGCCCCGAATATGTCCAGGCCAAGCTCGCCGAACGCGACGAGCGCCACGCCAAGGCCGGCGAGAGCCGCTATCTGGTCGAGCCCAACGTCAAGGACGGCAAGGGCGGCCTGCGCGACCTGCAGACGCTGTTCTGGATCGCCAAATATTTCTACCGCGTGCGCACCGGCGAGGAACTGGTCGACAAGGGCGTCTTCACCGACGCCGAATACAGGGAATTCCAGAAGGCCGAGGATTTCCTATGGGCGGTGCGCTGCCACATGCATTTCCTCACCGGCAAGGCCGAGGAGCGGCTGCATTTCGACATCCAGCGCGACATTGCCGAGCGGCTGGGCTACACCACCCATCCCGGCCTGTCGGCGGTCGAACGCTTCATGAAGCACTACTTCCTCGTCGCCAAGGATGTCGGCGACCTAACCCGCATTTTCTGCGCCGCGCTGGAAGAAGAGCAGGCCAAGCATGTGCCGGGCTTCAACCGCATCTTTCTCACCTTTTCGCGCCGCAAGCGCAAGCTCGCCGGCACGGCCGATTTCATCGTCGACAACCACCGCATCAACATTGCCGACGACGAGGTGTTCGAGCGCGATCCGGTCAATCTCCTCAGGCTGTTCTGGTTCGCCGACAAGCACGGCCTGGAATTTCACCCCGATGCGCTGAAGCTGTTGACCCGTTCGCTCGGCCTCGTCGGCAAGGCACTGCGGCGCGACGAGGAGGCCAACCGGCTGTTCCTCGATATCTTGACCTCGGACCGCAACGCCGAGCTCAATCTGCGGCGCATGAACGAGGCCGGACTGCTTGCCAAGCTGATCCCGGACTTTGGCAAGATCGTCGCCATGATGCAGTTCTCGATGTACCACCACTACACGGTGGACGAGCACCTCATCCGCTGCATCGGGGTGCTGGCCGAGATCGAGCGCGGCGACGGGGAAAAGATCCATCCACTCGCCCACTCGCTGATGCCGGGGCTGAAGAAGAGCCGCGAGGCGCTCTATGTCGCCGTGCTGCTGCACGACATCGCCAAGGGCAGGCCGGAGGACCATTCGCAAGCCGGCGCCAGGATCGCCCGGCGCATCTGCCCGCATATGGGGCTCTCGCCGGCCGACACCGAAACGGTCGCCTGGCTGGTCGAGAACCACCTCGTCATGTCGATGACGGCGCAGACCCGCGATCTCAACGACCGCAAGACGATCGAGGATTTTGCCGCCATCGTGCAGTCGGTCGAACGGCTGAAGATGCTGCTTGTGCTTACCGTCTGCGATATCCGCGGCGTCGGGCCTGGGGTCTGGAACGGCTGGAAGGGCCAGTTGCTGCGTACGCTCTATTACGAGACCGAGCTTTTGTTGACCGGCGGGTTTTCGGAGGTGTCGCGCGCCAAACGGACGGCGGCGGCGCGCGAACAACTGGCCGAGGCGCTTGCCGACTGGCCGGAAAAGGCCCGCAAGCGTTATGTCGGCCAGCACTACGAGAACTATCTGCTGGCGGTCGATCTTCCCGACCAACTCCGCCATGCCGAATTCATCCGCGAGGCCGATCACGCCGGCAAGAAGCTCGCCACCATGGTGAAAACCCACCAGTTCGAGGCGGTGACCGAGATCACGGTGCTGGCGCAGGACCATCCGCGCCTGCTCTCGGTGATTGCCGGCGCCTGTGCCGCGGCCGGCGGCAACATCGTCGACGCGCAGATCTTCACCACCTCGGATGGTCGGGCGCTCGACACCATCCTGATCTCAAGGGAGTTCGACCTTGACGAGGACGAGCGCCGCCGTGCCGAGCGCGTCGGCCGGCTGATCGAGGACGTGCTGTCGGGCAAGAGCTGGCTGCCCGAAATGATCGAGAAGCGGACCAAGCCGCGGCGCGGCGCCAAGGTTTTCCGTATTCCGCCACGCGCCGAGATCCGCAACACGCTGTCGAACCGTTTCTCGGTCATCGAGGTCGAGGGGCTGGACAGGCCGGGCCTTCTGTCGGAGATCACCGGCATGTTGTCGGACCTGTCGCTCGACATCGCCTCGGCCCACATCACAACCTTTGGCGAAAAGGTCATCGACACGTTCTACGTCACAGATCTCACCGGCCAGAAGATCGACAGCCCGTCGCGTACGGCGACCATCCGCAACAGGCTGATCGCGGTGCTCGAGGGCACGGCGTCCGAGCGCGGCAAGACCAAAACGGCCGCCGAGTGACGGTTACCTTCCATTTGCCCCAATCGCACAGGCAGTCTTCAAACGCATGAGCCTTGTCAAGAAATTCGCCACGGTCGCTTCCGGCACGCTGATGAGCCGCGCCCTCGGTTTCGGCCGTGAGATGCTGATGGCTGCCGCACTCGGCACCGGGCCGATCGCCGACGCCTTCAACGCCGCCTTCCAGTTTCCCAACACCTTTCGCCGGCTGTTCGCCGAAGGCGCCTTCAATGCCGCCTTCGTGCCACTGTTCGCCAAGGAGATCGAGACACACGGCACCGACGGCGCCAAGCGCTTTTCCGAAGAGGTGTTCGGCGTCTTGTTCACGGCGCTTCTGGCGCTGACCATCGCCATGGAACTGGCGATGCCGCTGATCGTGCGATACCTGGTGGCGCCGGGCTTTGCCGACACGCCGGGAAAATTCGAGACGACGGTGGCGCTGGCGACCGTCATGTTCCCCTACCTGATCTGCATGTCGCTCGGCGCCATGATGGCCGGCATGCTGAATTCGCTGCGCCGCTATTTCGCCGCTGCGGTGGCGCCGGTGTTCCTCAACGTCATCCTTATCGCCGTGCTTGCCTATGCCTGGTACAAGGGTTCGGACGCCCGCACCGTTGGTTTCGGCCTGGCCTGGGGCGTGCTGGCGGCCGGCCTGGTGCAGCTGGCGATCGTCTGGGCGGCGGTGCGCCATGCCGGCATTTCGATCGGCTTCCGGCGGCCGAAGATGACGCCGAACGTCAAGCGGCTGCTGATCCTGGCGCTGCCGGCGGCGATCACCGGCGGCATCACCCAGATCAACCAGCTGATCGGCACGGCGATCGCGTCGGCGCAGGACAGCGCGGTGTCGTCGCTGGCCTATGCCGACCGCGTCTACCAGCTGCCGCTGGGCGTCGTCGGCGTCGCCGTCGCCATCGTGCTTTTGCCGGAACTGTCGCGGGCGCTGAAATCAGGCAATCTGGTCGAGGCCGCCAATCTGCAGAACCGCTCGGTCGAGTTTACGCTTTTCATGACCTTGCCGGCGGCGGCCGCGCTGCTGGTCATGTCCGAGCCGATCGTGCGGCTGGTCTATGAGCGCGGCGCCTTTGCCGCCAACAATTCGACGCCGACGGTCGCGGCAATCCTGGCGATCTTCGGCCTCGGCCTGCCGGCCTTCGTGCTGATCAAGGCGTTCACCCCCGGCTATTTCGCCCGCGAGGACACGCGCACGCCAATGATTTTTGCCGCCATCTCGGTGGCGGTTAACATTACGACGGCGCTGACGCTGTTTCCGACCATGGGCGCGCCCGGCATTGCCGTTGCCTCCGCTGTCGCAGGCTGGGTCAATGCGGCGATGCTGCTCGCCGTGCTGATCCGGCGCGGCCATTGGGGCCGCGACGTGCCGCTCATGAAACGCATCCCGCGGCTGGTGCTGTCGGCGGCGGTGATGGCCGCGGCGCTCTATTTTGCCGAGCACTGGTTCGCCGCAAGTCTCGGCTCCGGCTCGCCGCTGGTGATCAAGGCGGTAACCCTGCTTGCGCTCGTCGCCGGCGGGGCGCTGCTTTACTTCGTCACCGCCTTCGCCACCGGCGGCGCCGATTTCGGCATGATCCGCCGCAATATCGGGCGCAAGGGCTCCCAGCCGGTCAAGCAACAGTCTCCAGATCCGTGAAGCGGAATTCGTCCGCCGTCGAAAGCATCGGAACGGCGTAGTAGCGCGCACAGGCGTAGTGGAAACAGTCGGCCATGTTGAGGCGGCCAGCGTTGTTGCGAAACCGCGACGCAGCCTCGACTGACAGAGATGCTGCGTCAGAGGAAGGCGGAAGCTCCCGCAAGGTGATTCCACGCTCTTCGAGAAAACGGCTGACTATCTTGAAGCTTGTGGCGACCGGTACGGCCAGCTTTTCCGATCGCGAAAGCGCCATCGCGGCTTCCCAAACCGCGATCGCCGACGTGAACGGAGCCGACGCTTTCATGACCGCCTGCGCGCAGCGCGGGGCTTCGGTCTCGTTGCTCAGTATGGCAACGATAGCGGCAGCATCGATGAACATCAGTCTTCGCCGGACAATTCGTCGTAGACCGAGCGCGGCAGCGGCTTGCGCGCCTGCTCGCTCAGCTCAATACCGAACTCGGCCCGGAGCCGTGCCGCCGTCTCCAGCGGCGTCTCGCGATTGCGTCGGCGCTCCAGAGCTTCGCGCATGGCGATCACGATTGCCTCGGTGATCCCGACACCTTCAAGCCTGGCAAAAGCCCGCGTCAGGCTGTCCGCTTCCTTGTTGTTGATGTTGATCGTCATTGTTTTGCTTCCGCTGTGTAGCAAATATTATGTAGCTATCTACATCAGTCCGTCAATGTGGCCCTAAGCCAAATCGAAGCGATTGCCGAGGCGAGCTATTTTGTTCTTGCTTTGTGCCGGCAGCTATGCTAGTAACTTCGGTATGGGTGCTCATTGGCGCCGAAGACCCGCCGCAAGGCGGGTTTTTGTTTCTGGTCGGCGTCATCCCCTTCAAACAGCCTCCTGCGGCGTCTTGCTCGGCCGACGCCAAAGCCTGCGCGCCCAGTCAATACCCCTCTTGATCGCCTCCTCGCTCTCGTCCATAAGCGCGCCGTCGCAAGACTTTCGCCGCGCGCGAAACGGCCCTCCACAAGCCAGGGAAACACTATGACCGACCTCAACCAGCCCGCCTTCAAGCCGCTCGTGTTTTCCGGCGTCCAGCCAACCGGCAATCTGCATCTCGGCAATTATCTCGGCGCCATCAAGAAATTCGTCGCCCTGCAGGACACTTCCGACTGCATCTATTGCGTCGTCGACCTGCATTCGCTGACCGCGCAGCTCGTCTATGAGGACCTTCAGGACCAGACGCGTTCGATCACCGCGGCGTTTCTCGCCTCCGGCATCGACCCGACCAAGCACATCGTCTTCAACCAGTCGCGGGTGATGCAGCACGCCGAGCTTGCCTGGATCTTCAACTGCGTGGCGCGCATCGGTTGGATGAACCGCATGACCCAATTCAAGGACAAGGCCGGCAAGGACCGCGAGAACGCCTCGCTCGGCCTGCTCGCCTATCCCTCCCTGATGGCCGCCGACATCCTGGTCTACCGCGCCACCCACGTACCGGTCGGCGACGACCAGAAGCAGCATCTGGAGCTGACCCGCGACATTGCGCAGAAGTTCAACAACGACTTTTCGGACCGCATCGCAGCGCTTGGCGTCGGCGTCGAGATGCAGGTCGGCGAAGAGACGGTGAACGGCTATTTCCCGCTGACCGAGCCGGTCATCGGCGGCCCGGCGGCGCGCATCATGTCGCTGCGCGATGGTTCGAAAAAGATGTCGAAGTCGGACCCGTCGGACCTGTCGCGCATCAACCTGACCGACGACGCCGATGCCATCTCGAAGAAGATCCGCAAGGCCAAGACCGACCCGGAAGCTTTGCCCGGCGAACTGGACGGGCTTGTCGGCCGGCCGGAAGCGGAAAATCTTGTCGGCATCTATGCCGGCCTCGCAGAAATATCCAAAGAGGCGGTGCTGAAAGAGTTCGGCGGCCAGCAGTTTTCGGTGTTCAAGCCGGCCCTGGCCGACCTTGCGGTGGAAAAACTGGCGCCGATCGCCGGCGAGATGCGCCGCATCTCCGCTGACCGCCCCTATGTCGACGCGGTGCTGCGGGATGGCGGCGAGCGTGCCGGCACATTGGCCGAAGCGACGATGAAGACCGTGCGCGACATTATCGGCCTGCTGCGAGGCTAATGCATGTCGCGCAAGAGTGTGCAGCGGTTTTGCGATAACGACATGCATAAAACAAGAACCTGAAGCGCGTCGCTGGTCGAACGCGACGCGCTTTAAGCTGCACCAGCATTGCCACAGCCGCCGGTCGCTTGCGGGCGGGCTGTGGCGGTGGCAGATTGCGACCGAAACCATCGAACAGGGTGAATATGGTCTCCAAACGCCTCAGCCGCGAAGCCGGTCATCGCCGCAAGTTCCTGGCGATCATCGACGACACGCCCGAATGCGAGCGCGCCGTCGCCTACGCCTCGAAGCGGGCGCAAAGCACGGGCGGCGTACTGGTGCTGCTTTATGTCATCGAGCCGGATGATTTTCAGCACTGGCTGGGCGTCGAGAAGATCATGCGCGAGGAGGCGACCGCCACGGCGCGTGCCGCACTCGACAGCTACGCCAACAAGGTGCGCCAGAAGCTCGGCATCGAGCCGGAACTGGTGGTGCGCGAAGGCAAGCCGACCGAAGAGATCCACAAGCTGATCGAGGAAGACCAGGACATCGCCATCCTGGTGCTGGCGGCAGGCGCCGGCAAGGAAGGCCCAGGGCCGCTGGTCGGCGCGGTCGCCGGCAAGGGCGCCGCCTTTCCGATTCCCGTCACGGTGGTGCCGCAGAACCTGTCGGACGAGGAGATCGACAGCCTCGCCTGAGCGCGCCTCGCTCAAGGCAGGGGTAAAACATTCCGCCTGCCGCTACCGCCGGCGATTGCCTTTCGCTTGAATGTCGGGCGGATAAAGCCTAATTAGAATTATTCCAAACTAGCTGCCCGAAACGGGCACGGAGACGGCCATGTTCATCCAGACCGAGTCGACGCCAAATCCGGCGACGCTGAAATTCCTGCCCGGCAAGGAAGTGCTGCAAGAAGGCACCGCCGATTTCCGCGATGCCGATAGCGCCGCGACGGCTTCGCCGCTGGCCGGCCGGCTGTTCGAAATCCCCGGCGTCACCGGCGTCTTCTTCGGCTATGATTTCGTCACCGTGACCAAGGACGGCCCCGACTGGCAGCATCTGAAGCCGGCTATCCTCGGCGCCATCATGGAGCACTTCATGTCCGGCGCCCCGGTGATGGCCAGGGCCGGCCCCGCCGCCGAGACCAGCCAGACCGGCGAATTCTACGACAAGGCCGACGAGGAGCTGGTCGTCACCATCAAGGAGCTGCTCGACACGCGGGTGCGCCCGGCGGTGGCCCAGGATGGCGGCGACATCACCTTCCGCGGCTTCGAGAACGGCACCGTGTTCCTGCACATGAAGGGCGCCTGCGCCGGCTGCCCGTCGTCGACGGCGACGCTGAAGCACGGCATCCAGAACCTGCTCCGGCACTTTGTGCCGGAAGTGCAGCATGTCGAACAGGTCTCCTGACGCGACGTTCCATAGTCAACATCGATAGACAACAAAAAACCGGGCCAAAGTGCCCGGTTTTCTGTTTGCGACGTCTGTGTTGTTGCCTAGACGGTCCGCGTATAAGGGTTTTATATCACAATGACCTTGGCGCCGACCGAGGTGCGGTCGTAGAGGTCGATAATGTCCTGGTTCATCAGCCGGATGCAGCCCGACGACATCGCTTTGCCGATCGAATTCCATTCCGGGCTGCCATGCAGGCGATAACCCATGTCGCCACCCTTGTTGAACAGGTACATAGCGCGCGCGCCGAGCGGGTTCTTCAACCCCGGCTCCATGCCACCGGCAAACTTGGCCAACTCCGGCTGGCGCTTGATCATCTGCGAAGGCGGTGTCCAGGTCGGCCATTCGCGCTTCAGCGCGATATGGGCGGTGCCGTGCCATTCGAAACCCTCACGGCCGACGCCGATGCCGTAGCGCATCGCTTCGCCGTCGCCCATGACGAAATAGAGGAACTTGTTCTGCGTATCGACGATAATGGTGCCCGGCTTTTCCTTGGTGTCGTAGTCGACGATCTGCCGGCGGTATTTGAACGGCACCTTTTCGATCGGAACGCGCGGCAAATGATAGCCGGCGTCGGTCACCGCGCCGTAGTTGTTGGTGAAGATCTGCGAGCCGATGGTGCTGCAACCGGCGACAGCCGTCGACAGCGCTAGGGCCGCGACGATTGCAAGTGACTTCATGCGCATGAAAAGGTCCGATGCCTGCCCAAACAACAGCGGCTCGAGTCGGCCGCTTTTTCATCTTCATTCATGCTGGCATTTGCTTTGCTTGCCAAGCGGGCGATGCCTATATCCTTGGGCTTGCGTGCCGGTAAGCCAGCGACTATGGCATTTCGGCAACAGCCCCCGCAGGATTATGTTGCAAAATCAATGGGCCAGGAACAAGAACCAGGAGACGAGGACATCACCGTGAATGTCGGTTACGCTGCCCGGCGCTCTGGCCTGCGGCCAAGACCATCCGTTGCTGCGAGGAGATCGGACTGAGACGCGGCCGCTGCAGGAGAAAGTCCAGACGGGCCGGGTTTAATAAAGGACGCCGCGAAGCACGGTCCAAACCAGAAGCCCGAACGTGCCGATCACCACCAATGCACCCAGGACCGTGCCGATCGTTTCAGGCAGTCCATCGGGGCGACCAGGACCGTCGGCCATTCAACTATCGATCATGACGTAGGCCGCACCAAACACGGCAACGATAATTGCCCCAAGCACCGCCCATCCTCTGATGGCCGGGCGGATTTCCTCCGGCGTCGCCGATTTCCGGTCGTCATCTTCCGTCATCTAATGCTCCTCGTAAAACACCGTAGCCGACATTGAAAGCGCAAGCTGCCGGCGCTGCCAAGAGCCGCAGTGGACTCTTTTGCGCAAAAGTTTAGGAACGTGCGCAGTTCGCGAGCAAGCGTTACCAGCCTTCGACACTCCGCAAAGCGCGGGCGGCGGTCACGATCCCGGTGGGCGATACCGGATCGACTTGGCTTTCCCAAGAGCGTCCATCGTCTCTTCGACACTTAACAGCACGGTGGTCTGGTACGAGCTGAGCGCGCCTCCCGCACCGATGGCGAGCATGACGGATGCCATCGACACGTTGTCCGGCGCCTCCCATAGGTTCCAGCCGTCGTACTCTCCGAAGGCATACCAGAACCCGTGCAGCTTTCCGCCGACCGACTCGATGTAGGAACGGGCAGCCTCGCGTCTATCCTCGGGATTATCCATCAAGCGCGCCCAGGTTTCGGGCCTGTAGCTGAATCGCGTGAGATACATCGGCATGGTTCGTCTCCTCCCAGAGCTGCCCCCACCAAGACAGTTAAGCGCCGCAATCCGGGAGAAGGCGAGTCGTTTCCGAGGCGTAGTACCGCTGGCTTAGTTGCGGGGCCGCTAATAGACTTGTTTCAATGTTTTTTCAGGGAGTAAGGTCAATGGCCGCATATCTCATTGCTGATGTAGACATAACCGACGCCGCCGTTTTCGAGGAATACCGCCGGGACGTGCCGGCAACCGAAGCCCGCTACGGGGGGAGGTACATCGCTCGCGGCGGAGCCACCAAGGTTCTGGAGGGCGATTGGGAACCTCATCGCCTCGTCATTGTCGAATTCCCGGACATGGCGTCCCTCCTGGCATGGTACGACTCTCCAGAATACGGCCGTCTCAAAGCCATCCGCGAACGCTGCGCAAAGACGAGAATTATTGCTCTGGAGGGCATGATGCCGGTTAGCTGAGGGCCGGGTCGATGACAATGGCAAATCTAAGTTGCCATATCTGGTGCGGCCCGGCGACGGGACAGGAGCATTCTGATATGAATCAGCAAGCTTTGAACTTGCGGGCGGGAAATGACGGTCAATGATGGGAGGATGGCGCCGGAAGCACTCATTGAGCGGGACCTACAAATCAATATGACCCAACACCAGATCGGCAGGCGGTGTTACAGCGTGACCTAGGGTTGTGTCATGGCGTTGAAAATGCCGGCGCCAACTATCGCACATAAGGCTGCGGCCCCAAGCCCTCCCACAATGATGCACCACCAGGCGCGGCCATTTCCCCGAAGCATGGGATTCAGTTTGTCAGCCAGATAATCGCACGCGATAGGTAAGTGGACATGGATACGTCGGTCATAGAAGTGAAGCCCATTTATGGCCATGGATGGGTCATCGCGGGCAAGCACCGTTTTGAAGTGCCTGCCCCTTTCTCGATGAAGGTTGAGAGCTCAAAGCTTGAAAGCTCTCAGCCACGGGCCTGGACCGGGATCGTGGTAACCGAGGGGCACGAGTTTGAGGGACATCGCTTGACCCTAACCCAACGTCATGTGGAGTGGTCGGGTTTTCTCAACATTTGGGTTGAAACGGAACGACAGACGAGTGGCTTTGGGGAGATATTAGGTCTTCCATCGCAAGACGTTTCAATCTGATCCGAATGCCTGCCCGTCGAGGACTATATTCCTATTTCACGTTGGGTTTGTCAACCAGATAATCGCCCGCAAAAGGCGATTATGTACTTTACAAACACGGCGATGCCTGATACCTTGAATCCACAGTAGGAATCCGGGTTATGAGCGTCCTTTCCGAGCCACATTTCCACAACGAAGAAGCTGCTTTTGAGCGGCTGGAAGCGATTGTTTGGCCCGAAGGTCCGATTTGCCCGAAGTGCGGCAACTGCGAACAGGCGCGCATTACCCGAGTCTCTGGCCCAACCGCTCGCACCGGCCTTCGCCGCTGCTTGGAGTGCAAGAAGCAATTCACCGTGAAGGTCGGAACGGTGTTCGAATCAAGCCATGTGCCGCTGCACAAGTGGTGGCAAGCGGCGCACCTTCTTGCGTCCAGCAAGAAGGGTATCAGCGCTCACCAACTGCATCGGACTTTGCAGG
The DNA here is from genome assembly GCF_040320095.1 of Mesorhizobium sp. M0800. Taxonomy (NCBI): domain Bacteria; kingdom Pseudomonadati; phylum Pseudomonadota; class Alphaproteobacteria; order Hyphomicrobiales; family Phyllobacteriaceae; genus Mesorhizobium; species Mesorhizobium sp. M0800. The sequence goes on along the minus strand of NZ_JAMYOZ010000001.1, from coordinate 297,813 downwards.
TCCAGTACAAGACCGCGTGGTTCATGTTCCATCGCTTGCGTGAGGCTATGCGTGACGGGGTGCTGTCCCCAATGGGCGGCGATGGCAAACAGGTCGAAGTTGACGAAACCTACATCGGCCGCCTGAAAGGCGCTCCGGTGAAGCGTGGCGGCGGCGCTCACAAGAATTCTGTCGTTACGCTGGTCGAACGTGGCGGTCGCGCTCGTTCCTTCCATGTCGATACCGCTCGCATGGGCAATGTCATGCCGATCGTTCGCGCCAACATCGCGCGGGAAAGCGCGCTCATGACTGACGAGTCCGGCATCTATCGCCGCGCCGGTCAGGATTTCGCCTCTCACGATTTTGTCACGCACTCCAAAGACGAGTATGTTCGCGGTGACGTGCATACGAATACCGTGGAAGGCTACTATTCGATCTTCAAGCGTGGCATGAAGGGCATCTATCAGCATTGCGGTGAGCAGCACTTGCACCGCTATCTTGCTGAATTCGACTTTCGCTACAGCAACCGCATCGCGCTTGGCGTCGATGACAACAACCGGACGGTAAGGGCTATGGCTGGCATCGTTGGAAAACGACTGAAGTACCGGGACTCATCGGGCGTCGGGGCGGAATAGGCGAGAAAATGGACCGTGTCGTCATAACGGTGCACCCCACCGTCTCCGACGAAAAGTTGCTGAGCGTCACCGACGCCATGCAGCAGGTTCTCGACCACATGAAGCTATTTGAGGCCGCTCAGCAGTCGATGGGCGACCCGCACTCGCGTTTTGAGTGGAGGCTGGAGAAAGCCAGCACCAATAGCCCGTTTACTGTCGTTGCCGTTGCGCAAGCGTCCAATCCTTCGGTCAATGTGTCGGCCATGGCTAAGCGCGTCAAAGCCGAAGTCTCGCAAGGTCTTCGGAGCCTCATGACGCGCGGCACTCCTCCGGAATGGATGACGCACGATACCTTCGCTGTTGCCAAAGGCATCTTCGCCAGAAATCTAAACGGCATCGGTGAGACTTATATTGATTTTGAAGACGGTGACGTGATCTCGATCACGCCCGATCAGGCGAAAGCCGGTATCAACACGCTTGATGCTTTCAACGTGATGGATTTCGAGCAAGATCTAGTGCCGCGACAGTCGTTCGGCGAGATTGAAGGCGTGATGCTTGCGGCTGGTCGCTATCGCAATAGAGAGGCTATCCAGATCAAAAACGAAATGTATGGCTTCATCTGGTGCACTCTTTCCAGAGACCTAATCGAAAGGTTCGGTGACGAGCATTCCATGAGCGATATTTGGAAGGGAAAAACCCTTGGGGTACATGGGCGGCTCAACTACATCGCCGGCGGAAAATTGCAGACCATAGACGCGGTCGAAGTGCGGGAAATTGAGTTTGCCCCTCTTGTGAATTTGGAAGCGATACTTGATCCTGATTTTACGGCGGGGATGGACCCTCACGAATATTTAGAGCAATTGCACGAAGGGCGGCTTGGCTAAAAGAGTGTATTGGGATTCCTGTACGTTTCTCGGCCTCATAAACCAGGAGCCGGGCAAGCTGAATAATTGTGCCGCAGTGTGGAAGGAAGCCGAAGCCGGCGACGTACTGATCTACACGTCATTCTTCACCTTTGCGGAGGTCTTCAAGGCGAAGTGCGAGGACGCCGGCAAGCCGCTTTCTGAGGATGGCGATAAGCAAATCGAATTGTTGCTGCGGCAAAGATGGATTCGCGCGGTCGTCGTTGACGAAAAGATTGGTGTCGCCTGTCGAAGGCTTATGAGACATCACACCGAATGCAAGAAGCCCTCCGATGGCATCCATTTGGCAACGGCGCTGGCCTTGAACGTCGATGAGATGCACACGTTCGATGGCGCCGATTTGCTCAAGCTGGACGGTAAGGTGAACCGCGCTGATGGCAAGCCGCTGAAAATCTGCCCTCCAAAACCAACGCCTAAGCCACCTAAGCCGCAGCACGATATATTTGAGGGCGCCCAATGACCGCGAAGCACAAGTCCGCAAAGCGGGATGACGCAACACAGTCGCGCGCGTTCATAGAGAAGGCGCGCGAGATTGAAGCGGACGAAGGGAAATCCGATGCCGATGCCCTAATGGGCAAGCTGGCGCGTACCCCGGCTGACCACAAGCAAAAGCCGAAGGGCAAGAAGGCACGATGAGCGTCGTCAGCGGTGTGGTGCTTTGTACATCTATTGCTGAAGATTGTTCGAGCCCGAACGGTCAGCCCGTTCTTTTCGAGCGCATACAGGAGTGGCTAGCGGAGCGCGCCGGCCCCTTCCAACAACTTAACAGCGTCGAGGCTAGCTTTGGCGGCAGCAAGCATCCGCAAATGTTTGTAGCTGGCGGCGGCTTCAACCATTTCTCCGAAGACGACTTTGCGGCCTACGTGATGTCGCTGCCTTGGCAAAACCCAGAAAACGTTGTGTTGGTGATCGACCCCGAAGAGGGGGCTACCCGCGTCTTCAGACCTCCCTGTTTGTAAAGTACATAATCGCCCCGCAAAAACCGGTTCAAACCGTGAACAAAATCTGCCATGGTATCCTTCATGCCGATCATCTCACCTCTACTCCTCAATCCGCTCATCGACGGCCGCCAGTCGGAGCGTGCCATGCTGGTCAGGCGTGGCGTGCAGCGGCTGCTCAGGGATATGGGCGCGCATGTCTTGCCCGAACTGTCGCTGGCCACCGGCCGGCGCGCCGATCTCGTCGCGCTGACCCGCCAGGGCGACATCTGGATCATCGAGATCAAATCCTCGATCGAGGATTTCAGGGTCGACCGCAAATGGCCGGACTACCGGCTGCATTCCGACCGGTTCTTCTTCGCCACCCATCCCGGCGTACCCCAGGAAATTTTTCCGCAGGAGTGCGGCTTCATTCTCTCCGACGGTTACGGCGCCGAGATTTTGCGCGATGCGCCCGAGCACCGCATGGCGGCGGCAACGCGCAAGGCGCTGATGCTGAGGATCGCACGCGCCGGTGCGTCGCGGCTGCTGGCGGCGGAGCTTGCCGGCGTGTCGGTGCCCGCGCTGGACGGCGAGAGCGAATAGAGGTTTGCGCTCTCCGTAATTATAGACGTCGCGCTGCCCCTCATCCGGCTGCCGCCACCTTCTCCCCGTAAGTGACGGGGAGAAGGGAGTAAGCCGGACTGCTATTCCACGATGCGGTAGATGTTCCACAGGCTGGTGCCCGACACGACATAGGGCTCCATCTCCTTGCCCCATTTGGCGTGCGCGTCGATCTTGGCGATCCTGGCGAAGAACGCCTCCAATTGGGCGAGGCTTTCGACCTGGTGATGTGACCCGACCGTCGCTTCCCGCGCGCCGTTCGATTCGGTCATGATCTGGAACTTGAGGTCGTCGAGGCCGACCTGCGAGCCGATCTCGCGTTCTCATTCTTTAATAGTTCGAGCACGGTCTGCTTGTGGCCGAACTTGGCGTCGATCTGCCACCTGGCACTGAACATCGCCGCCGCCTCACTCGTCCCATGCCTGCACGACGGTCTGCCGCACGATCAGGCCGTTCTTCAGCTCCAGCATCGCCGCGCAGAACACCTTGGTCCCGTCCGGATAGGCGCAGGCCTGGGTGAAGGCGAGATTGTTGCCGTCGGCGATGGTGGTGTCGACCTTGTGGGTCATCGCCCGGCTGCAGATGTCGTCCCAGAACGTGGTGATCGCAGCGCGCCCGCGGATTTCGCGCGGCTTGCTCGGCGGGTTGTTGCGGTCGATCACCCGCACCAATGCGTCGTCGGCATAGAAGCTCGCCAGCAATTTTCCATCACGGCCCTCAATCGCCTTCTTGATCGCAGCGCCGTCTATCGTCTGTGTCTTGGTCGGCAATTTTTCCTCCATAGGCCCGTCTTCTCGGATCGGGTGGTTGCTTGATCAGGCACTGCCCGGCGCTCGCCGCCGGGCAGTGGCTTCTTCACTGCGACTTCGCCTTGACGGCCGCGAACACCTCGTCGGACTGCTTCTTGAAAGTGGCGAGATCGACCTGGCTGCCGTTGAGCATCGTCGACCAGTGGCGCACGATCGCCGCCATCGCCACCGCCTCCTTGATCTCCTCGTCGCTGGCGCCATTGAGCTTGGCCGCCTGCGTGTGGAAATAGATGCAGTACTGGCAGGGGATCTGCGAGGCGACGGCGAGGCCCATCAATTCCTTGGTCTTGCCGTCGAGCGCGGTGTTTGGGTTGAGCTGCACGCCCTTGATCTCGGCCCAGGCGCCGGCAACGGCGACGTCCGGCAGCGTCTTGAACATGTCCGGTACCGAGCCGAGCGTTGCCTGGATGTCCTTGTAGGCAGCCGTCGCCGAGGCGTCTTCGGCCTTGGCAGGAACGATCGCCAACAGCGCGCCAACGCCTGCCGCCAGCACCAGTGATTTGAGTGTCGACTTCAGCATTTTATTCCTCCCTTCGCAGCGCCTTTCCCGGCGACATCCGCCTGGCCTGCATGGGACGAAGTGATAGCGCTTACGCATGCCCGGCCGCTTCGCCCGAAAGCGCCATGGCTCCTATGGCCCGTGCGGGCCAGCGTGCCGGGCCGAGAACGCCGCCGCCGCCGCCCGCGACGGCAGGTCCAGCTTGAGCAGAATATTGGCTACGTGGCGCTTGACGGTGTGTTCGCTCAGCCCGAGTTCGGCGGCGATCGCGGCATTGCTCTTGCCATCGGCGATGAGGTTCACCACCTCGCTTTCGCGTGCCGTCAGTGCGGCCGGCTCGGCAGCCTTGGCCTTCGGCCGGCAGGCCGGCTCCAGATGCTGTTCCGAGGTCGCCTGCACCAGCGCCAGCGGCTCATCCAGCTCGTCAAGCGCGATGCGCCCGGCGTCATTGAAATGAAGGCCTGAACCGGCGGCGAGGTCGGCGACCAGCCGCGAAGCGAGGATGTCGCCGCGCCCGGCATGCGCGGCAAGCTGCATCGTCACGCGCGCCGTCAACCCCGTCGGCGGCCCACGCAACTCGACCTCGCCGACATGCACGCCCTGCGCGCTGGCGACGCCGATCTCCTGCGCCGCATCGCGCAGCGCCGCCGCACAGCGTACGGCCCGCGCCGGGCCGTCGAAGCGCGCCATCATCAGCTCGCCATTCGTGCCGGCCGGGCGGCCGCCATGGCGCCCGACCAGCAGCCGCCATGTTTCCTGAAAACGCTGGCTGCGCTCGCTCCACATGCGGTCGCCAAGCCGCGCCGTGTCGTAGATCCGGGTGACCAGCAGTGCAGCCAGCACGCGCTCGGCCTCGGCAACGGCGCGCGCTCCGGTCAGGAACTCCTCGATCAGATCGGCCACCCGGTCGACATCGCCGGTCCAGATCGGGTGATCGCGCCCGGGCACCTCGACCAGCCGCGAATTCGGGATCTTCCTTGCCAGGAAGCGGCTGGCCTCCGGGTCGACGCGCGCATCGTTGCGGCGATGGACCAGCAGCGTCGGTGCGCTGATCGCCGCCAGCACGCCGCGCACGTCGATAGCTGCATTCATGCGGGCCAGGGCGATTGCCGCGGTCGGGCTCGCCGACAGCCGCTCGAAGCGCGCCCACCATGTGGCGAAACGCGGATCGTCGACGCGGCCGGGTGCGAAATGCGGCAGGGTGGCGCCGGTGCCCCATGCGGTCTCCGCCGTCGCGATGAACGCCTCCAGGCGTTCCGGCGGCATCACCCATTTGTGGAAATGCGAATAGCCGCCATAAAGCGCCAGCGCCCGCGTCCGCTCCGGGTAGGTGGCGGCGAACGGCGCGCCTTCCGAAGCGCCGAGCAAGGCGGCGCGGCCGCTGCCGGTCGCATCCATCACCGCGCGCACATCGTCCATGCGGGTTTCGAGGCTGGGCAGATGGTGGGCATCGACGCGATCGGACAGACCGGTGCCGCGCTTGTCGAACAGGATCAGCCGTGAGAACGCGGAAAGCCGCTTCAACAGCCGGGTGTAGCCCTCGTCTTCCCAGTGCAGGTCGAGATTGGAAATGAAACCCGGCACGAAGACGAGATCGAGCGATCCCTGGCCGACCACCTGATAGGCGATCCGCACGTCGCCACTGAGCGCGTATCGAGTTTCGATCGGCCTCACGAGGTTTGTCCGCCCGACCCGACGAATTCTTGTCGCCGATCATAGCAGAGGCGCGCAGCTTGCGGCAGATGAAACTTTAGAGAGCGTGAATGTGGGCCCGCGGCGCCTACTTCTGTGACGCGGCGGTCGTCTCGGTGTTCGCTCCGCCAGCGCTGAAACCTGCGCCCTCCGGCGCGCCAGGCCGCTTGATGTGTGGCGCGGCCGCGACGACAAGCTCGTTGAACCCTTCGCCGCCGCTGTCCAGCATCTCGAACAATTGCCGGCGCATCCTCGGCTCCCAGAACTTGTTGATGTGCTCGGCGACGCCGGCAATGCCTTGCTCGCGCGGCTTTGAGTGGAAAAAGGCGGCGATCTGGTTGGCCATGCGAACCAGCTTTTCGCTGGTGCTCATGAGGTGGCCCTCGTCATGCGACATGCTTGGCAACTCCGGAAACCACTCGGTCAGGATGGGTAAAAATATCGAAATCGTCGCCGCGCACCAGCGCCACCAGCGTCATGCCGGCATCGTCCGCGGTGCGGATGGCAAGTGCGGTCGGCGCCGAGACGGCAATGATGACGGCCGAGCCGATCGCCGCGGTCTTCTGCACCATCTCGACCGAAACGCGCGACGTGACGACGACGGCCCCCGACCTGCCGTCGATACCGGCTTTGGCCAGCGCGCCAGCCAGCTTGTCCAGCGCGTTGTGGCGGCCGACATCCTCACGCGCCATGACGATGCCCTTGCCGGGGAGGTAAAAACCGGCGGCGTGGACGGCACCGGTCTCGGCGTGCAGCGGCTGCAGCTTCGACAAAAGCTTGACCGAGCGGACGATGTCATTGGCCTGAAGTGTAAGTTGCGACGCACCGACCGGGTTTACCGAGCGCATCGCCTCCTCGATCGATTCGATGCCGCACAGCCCGCAGCCGACCGGCCCAGCCAGCCTGCGCCGCCGCGCTTCGAAGCGGGTGTTGGCCTGGTCCTTCAGCCGGATCTGGATATCGATGCCGGCGCCGTGATCCTCGACCTCGATCGCTTCGATTTCGTCCGGCGAGGCAATGATGCCTTCGGTCAGCGAGAAGCCGAGCGCGAAATCCTCGAAATCAGCCGGGCTTGCCATCATCACCGCATGCGTGGTGCCGGCAAAGGAGAACGCCACCGGCGTCTCTTCCGGCACCATGCGGTTGGCGGCCGCAGTGCCGCCGGCGCGGCGCGCGAGGCGGCTGATCTGTGTGACAGCACGACGTTTGGGCATCACGCGGCACCCCCCTCTGGCCTGCCCTCTTTGTCATCATTTGGCATCTCCCCCTCAAGGGGGGAGATCGGCAGTTCAGGCGTCGCGGCGCACCTTTCGACTTTGGTGATTGGCGAAAGTCGCGATGACATCCAATCTCCCCCCCTGAGGGGGAGATGGCCGGCAGGCCAGAGGGGGGTACTCCGGCACGAAACCAAAACCGCTACTCCGCTGCTTGCAGCGGGGCGATGCGGCGGCTTTGCTTTGCCTGCTCGTCATAGTCGCGCTGCCATTCCGACGGGCCGTTGGATGCACCCACCTGCACCGCGGTCACCTTGTATTCCGGGCAGTTGGTCGCCCAGTCGGAGAAGTCGGTGGTGATGACGTTAGCCTGGGTGTCGGGATGGTGGAAGGTCGTATAGACGACGCCCGGCGACACCCGCTCGGTGATCAGCGCGCGCAGCGTCGTCTCGCCGGAGCGGCTGGTCAGCCGCACCCAGTCGCCGTCGCGCAGGCCGCGATTTTCGGCATCGTGCGGATGGATCTCCAGCCGGTCCTCGCTATGCCAGACCACATTGTCGGTGCGCCGGGTCTGCGCGCCGACATTGTATTGCGACAGGATGCGGCCGGTGGTCAGCAGCAGCGGGAAGCGCGGTCCGGTCCTTTCGTCGGTCGCGACGTATTCGGTGCGGATGAACTTGCCCTTGCCGCGCACGAAGCCGCCGATATGCATGATCGGCGTGCCTTCCGGCGACTTCTCGTTGCAGGGCCACTGCACCGAGCCCACCCGGTCGAGAAGGTCGAAGGAAACGCCGGCGAAACTTGGTGTTGTCTTGGCGATCTCGTCCATGATCTGGGACGGATGCGTGTAGTTCCAGCCGAGGCCGAGCGCCTTGGCGAGCTCCTGCGTCGTTTCCCAGTCGGCATAGCCGCATTTCGGCTCCATCACCTTGCGCACCATGTTGATGCGGCGCTCGGCATTGGTGAAGGTGCCGTCCTTCTCGAGGAACGTCGAGCCGGGCAGGAACACATGCGCGTAGTTGGCCGTCTCGTTGAGGAAGAGGTCGTGCACGACGACGCATTCCATCGCGGCGAGACCGGCGGCGACATGCTTGGTGTCGGGGTCCGACTGCAGGATGTCCTCGCCCTGCACATAGAGCCCCTTGAACGAGCCGTCGACGGCCGCATCCAGCATATTGGGGATGCGCAGGCCGGGCTCGTCGTCGAGCTTGACGCCCCACAGGCTCTCATAGATGGCGCGCACCGCGTCGCCTGAAATGTGGCGATAGCCGGGAAGCTCGTGCGGGAACGAGCCCATGTCGCAGGAGCCCTGCACATTGTTCTGGCCGCGCAGCGGGTTCACGCCGACGCCCGGCCGGCCGATATTGCCGGTCGCCATGGCGAGGTTGGCAATGGCGATGACGGTGGTCGAGCCCTGGCTGTGCTCGGTCACGCCGAGGCCGTAATAGATCGCGCCGTTACCGCCGCGGGCGTAGAGCCGCGCCGCGCCGCGTATGTCGTCGGGATCGACATTTGCAAGCTGGCCGACCACTTCCGGGCTATTTTCCGGCAGCGCCACGAACGATGCCCAGTCCTGGAACTCGTCCCAGTCGCAGCGCTCGCGGATGAAGGCCTCGTCGAACAGGCCCTCGGTGACGATGACATGGGCAAGTGCGGTCAGCATGGCGACGTTGGTGCCCGGCTTCAGCGGCAGATGGAACTGCGCCTCGACGTGGGCCGAGCGCACGATGTCGGTGCGGCGCGGATCGAGCACGATCAGCTTGGCGCCCTCGCGCATGCGCTTCTTCATGCGCGAGGCGAACACCGGATGCGCATCGGTCGGATTGGCGCCGATCAGCAGGATCACGTCCGTCTGCTCGATCGAATCGAAGTCCTGCGTGCCGGCGGAGGTGCCGAAGGTCTGGCCGAGACCATAGCCGGTCGGCGAATGGCAGACACGGGCGCAGGTATCGACATTGTTGTTGCGGAAGCCCTGCCGGACAAGCTTCTGGACGAGGTAGGTCTCCTCGTTGGTGCAGCGCGAGGAGGTGATGCCGCCGATCGAGGTGCGGCCGTACTGGTACTGGATGCGGCGGAATTCATTCGCCGTATGGGTGAGCGCCTCTTCCCACGACACTTCGCGCCACGGATCGCTGACCTTCTCGCGGATCATTGGTTTCAGGATACGGTCCTTGTGCGTCGCGTAGCCATAGGCGAAGCGGCCCTTGACGCAGGAGTGGCCGTGGTTGGCCTTGCCTGCCTTGTAGGGCATCATGCGGATGACCTCGTCGCCCTTGACCTCGGCCTTGAACGAACAGCCGACGCCGCAATAGGCGCAGGTGGTGACGGTCGAGCGCTCGGGCAGGCCCTTCGCCAGCACGGTCTTTTCCCTCAGCGCATCGGTCGGGCAGGCCTGCACGCAGGCCCCGCACGACACGCATTCGGAATCGACGAACGCCTCGTGCATGCCGGCCGAGACCCTGGATTCGAAGCCGCGGCCCTCGATGGTCAGCGCGAACGTGCCCTGCACCTCCTCACAGGCGCGCACGCAGCGCGAGCAGACGATGCACTGCGTCGGATCGTAGGTGAAATACGGGTTCGATTCATCGCGGGCGATGTAATCGATGGTCAGCGAGCCATGGCCGGGCGCCACGCCGTTTTCCTGCTTGACGTGGTTGCGGCCGTCCACGCCATAGCGGTTCTCGGTCAGGCCGACCGTCCTGACGACCTTGTCGAACTCGCTGGCGCCAGTGCCGGCCTTCTCGCCCCACGCCGCAGGATGGTCGGAGACGTAGAGTTCCATCACGCCGCGGCGAATGGCGTCTAGCCGGTCGCTCTGCGTATGCACGACCATGCCTTCGCCGACCGGCGTCGTACACGAGGCCGGCGTGCCGCCGCGCCCGTCGATCTCGACGAGGCAGACCCGGCAGGAGCCGAACGAGTCCAGCATGTCGGTGGCGCAGAGTTTCGGGATTTCGACGCCCGCTTCCATCGAAGCGCGCATGATCGAGGTCCCCGCCGGCACCGTCACCGACTTGCCGTCGACCGTCAGCGTTACCTTTTGTTCTGCTTCAGAGGCGGGTGTGCCGTAGTCGATTTCCTGGACCAGCGATTTGATGTCGAATGCCGCGTTCATACCTGTCCGCTCCTATTCCGCTGCTTCGGCGACCGGCGTCGGCCGAAAGTCGTCCGGGAAATGGTTGAGTGCACTCATCACTGGATATGGGGTGAAGCCGCCGAGAGCGCAAAGCGAGCCGAACTTCATCGTGTTGCAAAGGTCGGTGACCAGCGCGATCTGCTTTTCCGGTTCGACGTTCTGGGAGAGCCGGTCCAGCACCTCGACACCGCGCGTCGAGCCGATGCGGCACGGCGTGCACTTGCCGCAGCTCTCGATGGCGCAGAATTCCATGGCGAAGCGTGCCTGCTTCAGCATGTCGGCGCTGTCGTCGAAAACGACGATGCCGGCATGGCCGATCAGCCCGTCCTTGGCCGCAAACGCTTCGTAGTCGAACGGCGTGTCGAACAGGGCGCGCGGGAAATAGGCGCCGAGCGGACCGCCGACCTGTACCGCCTTGACCGGACGCCCGGTCGCCGTGCCGCCGCCGATATCGTCGACGATCTCACCCAGCGTCATGCCGAACGCGGCCTCGTAGAGACCGGGATACTTGACGTTGCCGGCAATCTGGATCGGGATGGTGCCGCGCGAACGGCCCATGCCGAAATCCTTGTAGAAGGCAGCGCCCTTGTCCATGATCACCGGCACCGAGGCCAGCGAGATGACGTTGTTGATCACTGTCGGCTTGCCGAACAGGCCCTTGTGCGCCGGCAGCGGCGGCTTGGCCCGCACCTGTCCGCGCTTGCCTTCGAGGCTGTCGAGCAGGGCGGTTTCCTCGCCGCAAACATAGGCGCCGGCGCCGACGCGCACTTCCATGTCGAATGAATTGGCCGAGCCGAGCACATTGACGCCGAGCACGCCGGCCTTGCGGGCGATCTCGACGGCCTTCTGCATCACCGCCACCGCGTGCGGATATTCGGAGCGGATATAGATAAAGCCCTTGGTCGCGCCGGTGGCGATGCCGGCGATCGCCATGCCTTCGATCAGCACGAAGGGGTCGCCTTCCATGATCATGCGGTCGGCGAACGTGCCGGAATCGCCTTCATCGGCATTGCAGACGATGTATTTGCGGTCGGCCGACGTATCGAGCACAGTTTTCCATTTGATGCCGGTCGGGAAGCCGGCGCCGCCGCGACCGCGCAGCCCGGACTCGGTCACCTGCTTGACGACCTCGGCCGGCGTCATCGCCACTGCATTCTGCAGGCCCTTCAGCCCGCCATGCGCCTTGTAGTGATCGAGCGACAGCGGATCGGTGACGCCGCAGCGCGCAAAGGTCAGCCGCGTCTGCCTGGCAAGGAACGGGATCTTGTCCGGTGCGCCCAGCCAGCGCTTGTGGTGGCCGCCGGTGAGGAAGCCGCAGTCGAACAGGCTTTTGACGTCGGAGGGCTTCACCGGCCCATAGGCGACGCGGCCATTAGCTGTTGCCACTTCGACCATCGGCTCGAGGAAATAGGCGCCGCGCGAGCCGTTGCGCACGATCTTGGCCTCGATGCCGCGCTCGGCCAATTCCGCACGAACCGCCTTGGCGACCTTTTCCGCACCGAGCGCCAGCGCGCCGGAATCGCCGGGAATATAGATACGCGGGATCATGAGCGCACCTCGGCAACGATCTCGTTGAGCTTTTCGTCGTCGAGCCGCCCGATCACCTCGTCATCCAGCATTGCCGACGGCGAGCAGGCGCAAAGGCCGAGGCAATAGACCGGCTCCAGTGTCACCGAACCGTCGCGGGTTGTCTCGTGGAAACCGATGCCCAGCAATGATTTGAGCTTGGCGGCAATCGCATCCGAGCCCATCGACTGGCAGGCTTCCGCCTGGCAGAGCTTCAGCACATGGCGGCCAGCCGGCTGGCTGCGATAATCGTGATAGAAGGTCACGACGCCGTGCACCTCGGCCCTGGAAATGTTCAGCGCCTCGGCGATGACCGGCAGCGCGTCCTGCGGCACATAACCGAACTCTTCCTGGATGCCGTGCAGGATCGGCAGCAGCGGGCCTTCGAGGCCTTTCAGCTCGTGGATGATCGCCGCGGTGCGCGATGCGATCTCGGTACTTGCAGGCTGCATCGTCATGCAGCGCCCTCCCTGGTCGTGGCGGTCTTCCGCTAAGTGCTTAGGAAATCAGAGGAAACCCGCTAAATCAATAAAGCCGATCCGTTGCTCGATAGAAATTTTCTATCGTTCGCGGTCACCAGCCTTGTCTAGCCTAGCGGCGGGCGCGGAAATCGTCCGCCAGCGCCATTGCCTCGTCCAACAGCGCCGAGACCAGTGGCGTGTGCGGTTCGCGCGGTGCCGCCACCAGCCCGACGGTGTGGCTGGCATCCGGCTCGACGATCGGGATAGCCCGGATCGGCTCGGAAAAGCCGAACGTTTCCGCAAGGTTAAGCGGCATGATGGACGACCATTTGCCGGTGCGGATATGCGAAAACAGCACGATCATCGAGTTGGATTCCAATGTCGGCCGCACCTGCACGCCGGCTTCGGCCAGATGCTGGTCGATGATGCGGCGGTTCTGCATGTCGGGCGTCAGCAGGCAGAGCGGCAGCTGACTGAGTTCCGCCCATGTCACTTTGTCGCGGTCGAAATAGGGGTTCCCGACGGCGGTGATCAGTTGGTAGCGCTCGTCGTAGAGCGGCACGCTGGTGACGCGTCCGAGCGGTTCGTTGTCGAGATAGGTGATACCGGCGTCGATGTCGAAATTGCCGAGCAGCGACAGCACCTCGATCGAGGTGCGCGACAGCACCGAGAAGGTGACGCCGGGATGCTTTGCCCGAAACGGCGTCGTCAATCGCGCCACCATGGCCAGCGCCGTCGGGATCGCGGCGATGCGGATGCGCCCCGACAGGCCGTGGCGTGCCGCCCGCATCTCCTCGCGCATGGTCCTGCTGTCGCCGACGATGCGGCGCGCCCACACCAACACCTGCTTGCCTTCCGGCGTCAATCCCTGGAAGCGCGAGCCGCGCAGCACCAGCATCACGCCGAGCTGGCCTTCCAGCTGCTTGATGCCGGCCGAAAGCGTCGGTTGGGTGACGCCGCACACCTCCGCCGCCCGACCGAAATGTTCTTCCCTGGCAAGTGCTATGAAGAATTCCAGCTTGTCGATCATGCCGTCGGGAGCCTGTCACGGACGCTGTGTCCGATTGTAGCGCGCAACGTCGTGGAAATCGCCTTCGGCCGCAAGCCGCCTGTGTAAATCGCCCGCATCCACATCTTTCAGCCGGCTTACTGTTTCCCGCGATGGAATGCGGCGCTATGTGGATGAGACGGGGTCGTGGACTGGACACGACGGGAGATCGAACATGCTGGGCTGGTTCCGCAAGCTTTTGCCGCGCGAAGATCGCTTCTTCGACCTGTTCGAGCGGCATTCCCGCACCGTGGTCGGCGGCGCCGAGGCACTGCAGCAGCTTTTGCAGGGCAACGACATCGACCGCTGGTGTCAGACGATCATCGATCTCGAGGACGAAGCCGATCAGATCACCGCGGAAGTGCTGCTGGCCGTGCGCCGCTCCTTCATCACGCCCTTCGACCGCGGCGACATCAAGGACCTGATCCAGTCGATGGATGATGCCATCGACATGATGCACAAGACCGTCAAGACGGTAAAGCTGTTCGAAAAGAAGGAATTCGACCCGCTGATGCAGGAAATGGGGGGCGTCATCGTCGAGGCCGCCAAGTTGGTGGCCGAGGCGATCCCGCTTCTCGGCAAGGTCGGGGCGCACACGGTGCGCCTCAACGCCATCGCCGAGGAAGTCATGCGCGCCGAAGGCCGGGCCGACGACCTGCACGAACAGGGCCTGAAGGACCTGTTCAAGCGGCACGGCCGCAGCGATCCGATGGCCTATCTGATCGGCAGCGAGATCTACGGCCAGCTGGAAAAGGTGGTCGATCGCTTCGAGGACGTCGCCAACGAAATCAGCGGCATCGTCATCGAGAACGTATAGTGGAAGCCGCAATAGCCTTTCCCGTGCTGGTCGGCCTTGTCGTCGTCGCGCTGTTCTTCGATTTCCTCAACGGCCTGCACGATGCCGCCAACTCTATCGCCACCATCGTCTCCACCCGGGTGCTGCGGCCGCATTATGCGGTGTTCTGGGCGGCCTTCTTCAATTTCATCGCCTTCATGTTCTTCGGTCTCCACGTAGCGGAGACGCTCGGAACCGGCATCATCGACGCCAGCATCGTCACGCCGGCAGTGGTCTTCGCAGCACTTGTCGGCGCCATCGTCTGGAATATCGTCACCTGGCTCGTCGGAATTCCGTCCAGCAGCTCGCACGCTCTGATCGGCGGTTTGGTCGGCGCCGGCGTTGCCAAGGCAGGCACCGGTGCCATCGTCTGGGCCGGGTTGGGCAAGACGACGGCGGCGATCGTGCTATCGCCGGCGGCAGGCTTTCTGCTGGCGCTTGTCTTGATCCTCGCGGTCTCCTGGCTGTTCGTGCGGCGGACGCCGTTCGCCGTCGACAGCACCTTCCGCGTCATGCAGTTCTTTTCCGCCTCGCTCTATTCGCTCGGCCATGGCGGCAACGACGCGCAGAAGACTATGGGCATCATCGCCGTGCTGCTCTATTCGCAAGGCATGCTCGGCGCGAATTTTTACGTGCCGCTGTGGGTCGTCATCACCTGTCAGTCGGCGCTGGCGCTGGGCACGTTGCTCGGCGGCTGGCGCATCGTCCACACCATGGGCTCGAAGATCACCCGGCTGAACCCGATGCAGGGTTTCTGCGCCGAGACCGGCGGAGCGATCACCTTGTTCGCCGCCACCTGGCTCGGTATTCCTGTATCGACCACGCACACGATCACCGGCGCCATCATCGGCGTCGGCGCCGCCCGCCGCGTCTCCGCCGTTCGCTGGGGCATTGCCGGTAACATCGTGGTGGCATGGATCGTCACCCTGCCGGCAACCGCGGCGATCGCGGCTCTCACCTATCTCGCGGTCGGCCTGGCATGGTGACAGCACCGTAGCACTGCGCGGCAGGCGATGCGCCGTATCTAGCTATCCACAAGGTTCAGGATGTTGCCGTCCGGATCCTTGAACCATGCGACCTTCATGCCCTGACCGACATGAACGTCACCCTCCAGCGTCAGCCCGGGCATGTCGTAATGCTCGAAGGTCACGCCCTTCGATTTCAATGCCTCAACGATCTTGCCGAGTTCGTCGCCGACCGTCCATGTCACAGCCGTCGCCTTGTTGGTCCCAGCGAAGTTCGAACGGTAGACGTTGATGCTGGTGTCGCCGCTTTTATAGACGATCAGTTCGCCACCTTCATTGTGCACCTCTTTCAGGCCAAGGACCCCTTCGTAGAATGCCCTGGCCTTGGCCAGGTCCTTCACGGCGAGATTGGCCGTCGCGTTGCTGTTTGCGAGCATGATTCGTCTCCTTCCCTGGCTGTCATTCCATGCTCATGAAATAGGCTGCGTTGACGATTTGGCGACGGCTGCTCCCACTGGAAATGCCGTCATACGCTCGCTGCCTCCCCGACACGCCGCTGCAATTGGTGGTCCATCGCTTGGTTCTGTTCCGGAACTGCATTATCTGGAGCGGAAAAGTAGAGGAAAAACTCATGCCCGCCGCCAATGAAAACGTGACCAAGGAAATCGTTATCGAGCGCCTGAAGACGGTCAATGGGCCGGATTTCACCGGCAATATCGTCGACCTCGGCCTGGTTTCCGAGATTTTCATTGCCGATGCCAAGGTGTTCTTTTCGATCACCGTTCCCGCTGCCCGTGCCCAGGAGATGGAACCGCTGCGTGCGGCGGCCGAACGTGTCGTCAAGGCGATCCCCGGTGTTGCCGGCGCCGTGGTCGCGCTGACGGCGGAAAAGAAGGGCGGTGGCATGGAGGCGCCGGTTCCGCAAAGACCGGCTCAGAGGCCCGCTCCGCCGGCCGCACCTGCGCGTCCCGCGCCGCAGGCGCCCGCCTCGCACAGCCAGGGTAAGCGCGGCGTACCCGGCATCGGAGCGATCATCGCCGTCGCTTCCGGCAAGGGCGGCGTCGGCAAGTCGACCACCGCCGTCAATATCGCCCTTGGGCTTGCCGCCAACGGGCTGCGGGTCGGGGTGCTCGATGCCGACATTTATGGCCCTTCCATGCCGCGTCTGCTCAACATTCGTGGCAGGCCGCAGACCGTCGACGGCAAGATCCTGAAGCCGATGCAGAATTATGGCCTCAAGGTCATGTCGATGGGCTTCCTCGTCGATGAGGAGACGCCGATGATCTGGCGCGGGCCGATGGTGATGTCGGCATTGACGCAGATGCTGCGCGAGGTCGAATGGGGACCGCTTGATGTGCTCGTCGTCGACATGCCGCCCGGCACCGGCGACGCCCAGCTGACCATGGCCCAACAGGTGCCGCTGGCCGGCGCCGTCATCGTCTCGACGCCACAGGACCTGGCCCTGATCGATGCGCGCAAAGGCCTCAACATGTTCAGAAAGGTCGACGTGCCGCTATTGGGTATCGTCGAAAACATGAGCTATTTTCTCGCCCCCGATACGGGAAAACGCTACGACATCTTCGGTCATGGCGGCGCCCGCCGCGAGGCCGAGCGTCTCGGCGTCACCTTCCTTGGCGAAGTGCCGCTCGAGATGGGCATCCGCGAAAGCTCCGATGCCGGCACGCCAGTGGTGGTCTCCAAGCCGGATGGCGCTGAGGCGAAAATCTATCGCGACATCGCCGCCAAGGTCTGGGACCGCGTCAATGAAGAGCGCGGCGCGGCCGAGGCTGCAGTGCCGAGCATCGTGTTCGAGTGATGCGGATGTCCCTCCCCCAAGTGGGCCCCTTGAGGGGGAGGGTGGCCGGAAGGGTCAGGTAGGGTCCGCGGCGACGCGCTCCAACTTTTCCGGGATAGCGGGCTGACAAACCACGATCCCGTCTAGCGCGGAGGCAAGTGTATGTCTTTCGTACCAAAGAGCGGATTCGGATGGCGCGTCCCCCTTGCCTGCTCCCGCGCGTTGTCATATCGATTTGTCATACAAATACGGAGACCACAATGGCAGGCGCCCCCACCCACAAGAAAAAATTTCGCTCGCAGGAGTGGTTCGACAATCCCGACAATCCGGGCATGACGGCACTCTATCTGGAACGTTACCTGAATTACGGGCTGACGCGGGCCGAACTGATGTCCGGCAAGCCGCTGATCGGCATCGCCCAGACCGGCTCGGACCTGTCGCCCTGCAACCGCCATCACATCGAACTGGCCAAGCGCGTGCGCGAAGGCATCGTCTCGATGGGTGGCATCCCTTTCGAGTTCCCTTGCCACCCGATCCAGGAGACCGGCAAGCGGCCGACTGCTGCACTTGACCGCAACCTTGCCTATCTCAGCCTGGTAGAGGTGCTCTACGGCTATCCGCTCGACGGCGTGGTGCTCACCATCGGCTGCGACAAGACGACGCCGGCCATGCTGATGGCCGCGGCCACCGTCAACATTCCGGCTATCGCGCTTTCGGTCGGCCCGATGCTCAACGGCTGGCACAAGGGCAAGCGCACCGGCTCCGGCACCATCGTCTGGGAATCGCGCCAGCGCCTGTCGGCCGGCGAGATTGGCTATGACGAGTTCATGGATATCGTTGCCTCCTCGGCGCCGTCGACCGGCTATTGCAACACGATGGGTACCGCCACCACGATGAATTCGCTGGCCGAGGCGCTCGGCATGCAATTGCCGGGCTCGGCCGCTATCCCCGCCCCCTATCGCGAGCGCGGCCAGATCGCCTACGAGACCGGAAAGCGCATCGTCGACATGGTGCATGAGGATCTGAAGCCCTCCGACATCATGACCCGTAAGGCCTTCGAGAACGCCATCGTCGTCAACTCGGCGATCGGCGGCTCGACCAATGCGCCGATCCACCTCAACGCCATCGCCCGCCATCTCGGCGTTTCGCTCGACAATGACGATTGGCAGAAGGTCGGCCTCAACATACCGCTCATCGTCAATCTGCAGCCGACGGGCGAATATCTCGGCGAGGACTATCACCATGCCGGCGGCGTGCCGGCCGTGGTCGCCGAACTGATGAAGGGCGGCCTGCTGCCCTATCCGGAAGCCATGACAGCTAACGGCAAGACCATCGGCGACAATTGCAGCGGCGCCGTCAACGAGAACCTCGACGTCATCCGCACGGTTGCCGAGCCGCTGAAAGCCAATGCCGGCTTCATCAATCTCAAGGGCAATCTGTTCGATTCGGCGATCATGAAGACCAGCGGCATCTCGCCCGAATTCCGCGAGCGCTATCTGTCGAACCCGAAGGACCCCGAAGCCTTCGAGGGCAACGCCATGGTCTTCGACGGCCCCGAGGACTATCACGCCCGCATCGACGACCCGGCACAGGGCATCGACGAGCACACCATCCTGTTCATGCGCGGCGCCGGCCCGATCGGCTATCCCGGCGGCGCCGAAGTCGTCAACATGCAGCCGCCTGCCTATCTGATCAAAAAGGGCATCCACGCGCTGGCCTGTATCGGCGACGGTCGCCAGTCGGGCACGTCGGGCTCGCCGTCGATCCTCAACGCCTCGCCGGAAGCCGCCATCGGCGGCGGCCTGGCGCTGCTGAAGACCGGCGACCGCGTCCGCATCGACCTGCGCAAGGGCACCGCCGACATCCTCGTCAGCGACGACGAGATCACGCGGCGCCGCGCCGAGCTGCAAAACAATGGCGGCTATCAGTATCCGAAGCACCAGACGCCCTGGCAGGAAATCCAGCGCGGCATGGTCGACCAGTTTTCCGAAGGCATGGTGCTGAAGCCGGCGGTGAAATACCAGGATGTGGCTCATACAAGCGGCGTGCCGAGGGACAATCACTGACCAGGGTCTGTCGCACGAGCCAGCCGCCGGTGCAGGCAATTTGCCGAGGTCAGCGCCAGGAGGGGTAGGGGGTGGGGGTACATCGTAGAGCGAAAGCCTCGGCTTTCCACCCGCGATAGCCTGCCGTTAATGGGCAGAAATGCCCGGCACAGGGTTGGACGCGGTCATTTGTCAGCAGCGATTGCTCCCGCGAGAACGGCAATGCTTGACAAGCGGGCGTGACAAATCCACGATCATCGCAAGGGGTGCATCGCGACGACCCCGTGAGGCGTCAGCCCAACGTTCGCGTCCAAGCTTCTCTTTCAAGGAGGTGGACGCCATGCCGTCAACAACCGCTATCACTGTATCGCAACTGTCCCGTCTGATTGGGCTGCCGGGTGCACCCGCAATCATCGACGTCCGCATCGATGATGACTACAACGCCGATCCGCGCCTGCTGCCGGGGTCGGATCGTCGTGATTTCAGGAGTGTCTCGAACTGGGCTGCCGACTTCGCCGGCAGGCAAGTGACAGTCGTCTGCCAACAGGGAAAAAAGCTCTCGCAAGGCGTGGCCGCATGGCTACGGCAGGAGGGCGTTGCCGCCGAATCGCTCGATGGCGGGTTTGAAGCGTGGCGCGATGCCAAGGGCCTTCTCGTTCACGCCGACAAGATACCGCCCGCCGATGCCAAGGGCCGCACCGTTTGGGTGACGCGTACGCGCCCGAAGGTCGACCGCATCGCCTGCCCCTGGCTGATCCGGCGCTTCATCGATCCTCACGCGGTCTTTCTCTTCGTCGAGCCGGCCGAAGTGGCGGCAGTCGCCGATCGCTTTCAGGCTATCCCTTTCGACATCGAGAACGTGTTCTGGAGCCACCGCGGCGAACGCTGCACCTTCGACACCATGATCGAGGAGTTCGGGCTCAAATCCGAAGCGCTCGATCGCCTGGCCACGATCATACGCGCTGCCGATACTGCGAGCCTCGATCTTGTTCCACAGGCGGCCGGGTTCCTGGCCGCCTCGCTTGGACTGTCACGGATGTTTCGCGACGATCTGGAGCAGCTCGAGGCCGGCATGCTGCTTTACGATGCGTTTTTCCGCTGGTGCCGCGATGCCACCGAGGAGACGCATAACTGGCCGGTCGCCGGCGCAGTCAGTCTCGGCGCAGGCAAACCATCGTGAGCGCCGTCCTTTCGAAAAAGCCGGCGGAGATCCAGGAGCCCGCTGTGCCGAGCTTCCGGCAGGCCGTGAAGGTCTGGGCGAAAATCGGCGTGCTCAGCTTTGGCGGCCCGGCCGGGCAGATCGCGCTCATGCACAAGGAACTGGTCGAGGAACGGCGCTGGATCGGCGAACAGCGCTTTCTGCATGCGTTGAACTACTGCATGCTGCTCCCTGGCCCCGAGGCCCAGCAACTCGCCATCTATATCGGCTGGTTGCTGCACAAAACGGTCGGCGGCCTTGTTGCCGGCCTCCTCTTCGTCGTGCCGGGCGCGCTTGTCATGCTCGTCTTGAGCAGCCTCTATGCGCTCTATGGCGATGTACCACTCGTCGCGGCGCTGTTTTTCGGGGTCAAGGCGACCGTGCTCGCCATTGTCATCGAGGCGGTGATCCGGATCGGCAGACGCGCGCTGAAAAACCCGGTCATGGTGTCGATCGCACTCGCCGCCTTCATCGCCATCTACGCGTTGAACGTGCCGTTTCCACTGATCGTGCTGCTTGCCGGGCTGGCAGGCTGGATCGGCAACCGTAGTGCGCCGGCAGTTTTTTCCGGCGCCTCGCATGGCAAGGGCGATGTTCCCGACATAAAGGGCGTGGTCGATCTGATGTTCGAGCGCGGTGAACTGACCCACGTCAGGCCGACACGATGGCACGCGCCGCGCACTTTGGCGGTCTGGCTGCCGATCTGGCTGGGGCCTGTTCTGCTGGTCTGGGCTTTCACCGGCCCTGCCAGCGTTTGGACTCAAATCGGTGGCTTCTTCAGTGTCATGGCGGTCGTCACCTTCGGCGGCGCCTACGCAGCCCTTGCCTATGTCGCGCAGGCAGCGGTCGAGTACTTCGGCTGGCTGGCACCCGGTGAAATGGTCGACGGCCTCGGACTTGCCGAAACCACGCCGGGTCCGCTCATCCTGGTCTTGCAGTTCGTCGGCTTCGTTGCCGCGTTCCGCCAGCCGGGCTTGCTGGCGCCGCTGCTTGCCGGACTGTTTGGCGGGCTGTTCACGCTGTGGGCGACGTTTACCCCATGTTTCCTATGGATATTCCTTGGGGCGCCTTACATCGAAGCGCTGCGCGGCAACAAGGCGCTGTCGGCGGCGCTCGGTGCGATCACCGCCGCCGTCGTCGGCGTCATCATGAATCTCGCTCTATGGTTCGGCTTGCACGTCATCTTCGGCGAAGTGCGCAATGTCGGGCTTGGAATGGACGTGCCGGTGCTTTCATCGATAGACTGGCGCGCGGCGCTGCTTTCCTGTGCCTCGATGATCGCCATTCTGAAGCTGAAGATCGGTACGCTGCCGACGCTTGCCGGATCGGCGCTGGCCGGTGTCTTGTTGCTGGCGGCGAGCGGGTAACGCTCAGCCGCCCATTCTGCCGCGCGGCAGCTTGATCATATCGCCGAAGCGGGCGCGCAATTTGTCGTCGACCGGCTTTGGCACATGGCGCGGGAAGCGTTCGGCAAGCACGCGTTTCTTCTCGATGATCGCCCGCTGCAGGATATCGGGCCTGCCTTTCTCATTCCATTCCTTCGGCGAAAAGCGGTCGCCGACGGCCGGATAGAAATATTCGGTCTGCATCAGCCGCAGCGTCTGCTCGTTGCCGAGATAATGGCCCGGGCCCTTCAGGCAGACATCGGCAATCGTGTCGATCGACAGCGACTCGTCCGTCACTTCGATGCCGCGCACGCAGCGCAGGCAGTGGCCGAGCATGTCGTTGTCGATGATCAGGCTCTCAAGGCAAAAGCCGAGCAGCGAGGCGTGCATGCCGGCCGATTCGTAAACCAGGTTGAGGCCGGCAAGACCGGCCATCACGTCGGTTATGCCCTTTTCGTAGCCGGACTGAATATCAGGCAGTTTCGAATCTGTCATGCCGGCGGCCGAACCGCCCGGCAGGTCGTAAAATTGCGCCATCTGCGCGCAAGCCGCGGTCAGCACCGCCTGCTCGGCCGAACCGCCCGACATGGCGCCGGTCCGGAGATCCGAGACAAACGGCCAGGTACCGAAAATCGCCGGATGGCCTGGCTTGATGGCGTTGACGTAGATGAGGCCGACGAGCACTTCGGCGACCGCCTGCACCACGGCGCCGGCAATCGCCGCCGGTGCCGTCGCACCCGCCTGTCCTGCCGACAGCAGCAGGATCGGAATGCCGCCCTCGACGCAGGCTTCGAGAACGCCACAGGCGTCCTCGGCAAACTTCATCGGCGGCACGACGAAGCAGTTCGAATTGGAGACGAAAGGCCGCGCGCGAAAATTCTCTTCGCCGCCCGCGATCGCATAGAGCATGTCGAGCGCCGGCTTGACGTTCTCACGCACGGTAAACGAGGTGCCGACATGCTTCGACGTGCCCATGACGCAGGCGTAGAGCGTGTTGAAATCCATATCGAGCGGGTCGGGAATGTCGCGCGGCACCATCGGCCGCTGGAAGAAATGGATGTTGTCGAGCCCTTCGACCAGGCGCGCGGCATCATAAATGTCCTGCAGCAGCGACTCGCGATACTCACGCTTTTCGACATCGACAAGATGCACCGCAGCACCGGCCGTGCCGTAGTGCACACGCTTGCCCTGGATCACCATGTCGTGCTTCGGATCCTGGCCGTGGAGGGTGAAATGCCGCGCCGCGTTCTTGATGGTGTCGAGCACAAGGCCGCGAGGAAAGCGCAGGCGGCCGTCCTCACTGAAGGTCGCGCCGGCTTTGGTCAGCGCCTCGATGCAGGAGGGGATGGCGTTGGCGAAGCCGACCGTCTCCAGAAGGGTAAGCACGGCCTCGTGGATACGTTCGCAATCGCTGCCGCTGAGCGGGCTGTAGCTTCCGCCTTCGAGGCCGGCACGCACCGGCTTGACGTCGTCGGCAAGCGGTGCCGCCCGCATGGCGCGGCGCGCCTCGCGCCCGCCGGACCGCCGCGAACGCTGGTCTGCGGGCACGTCCTGCTTCTCATGGGCCATTGGCATGAAGGCACTCCAACTTTAGCTGCGGAGCGGGCGCGGCGGTTGGTCCACCATCGGCCTGCTTCGTCCCCTCTATACAGCGACTATGCCGCCGGCATTGGCACAGCCTATGTGCCAGCCGGTCCCGTCGCATATGCCAAGGAGCTAAAGAACCGGAGCCGCACTACATGCGCCAGGCTCCGGTCGGGGAAGGGAGATCAGGCCGCTGCCGGCCTGCGTCCAGCTGCCGTCGCAAGTTCGCGGATGCCGGGTTCGATGTGCTGCAACGCGATCGAGGAAATGCCCAAGCGCATGAAACGCGATGGCTTTTCGGTGCGGTCGAAGAAGCGGTCGCCAGGCTCGATGATGACGCTGCGCGAGGCCGCGGCCTCCGCCAGCCCGCGCGAATCGGTGCCGCGCGGCCCCTCGAGCCAGAGCGACGTGCCGCCGGCCGAATCGGTCGAGCGCCACTCCGGCAGGAAGGCGGAAATCGCATGGACCAGACGCTTGCGCCTCTCGTCGAAGGCGCTCGACAGCCGCCGCACCAGCGCCTCGTGATGGCCGAGCGACAGGAACAATGCGACGGCGCGCTGGTTGTTCGCCGGCGGATGGCGCAGCATGAAGCGGCGTAGCGCCCGAAGCTCGGAGATCAGCCCGGCCGAGGCGACGATGTAGCCGAGCCTGAGGCCGGGAGCCAGCGTCTTCGACATCGAGCCGACATAGACGACGCGGCCGGAGCGATCGAGGCTCTTCAGCGCCTGCTGCGGCGCCTCGTCCAGGAGCTGGCTGTCATATCCGTCCTCGATGATGATCTGGTTGTGCCGGTTGGCGCGCGCCAAAAGCTCCTGCCGCCGCTCTGCCGACAGCGGCACCATGGTCGGGCAATGGTGGCTGGGCGTGACGAAGACGAAGCCGGAATCATTGGGAATGGCCGAGGTTACGATGCCGGAGTGGTCGACCGGAACCGGCTGGATCTCGGCGCCGGCCAGCCGGAAGATCGAACGTGCATCGGGATAGCCCGGGTCCTCCATCGCCACCTTGGAGCCCTTGGTCATCAACAGCGTCGCCAGCATGTAAAGCGCGTTCTGCGCGCCCAACGTCACGATGATCTCGTCCGGATTGGCGAAGATGCCGCGTCGCGGCAGCAGCCGTGCCTGGATCTGCTCGATCAGGAGCGGATCGTCGCGGTCGACCATGTCGGATGCCCAGTTGCGGATTTCGAGCACCGCCAACGCCATGCGGTTGCACTCGCGCCATTCGGCGGTCGGGAACAGCGCCGGGTCGAATTGGCCATAGACGAAGGGGTATGACGACTTGATCCAGTTGTCGTGCTTGGCCGGCGGCGGCATGTCGCTCGCCGCGATCTGCCGACGCGCCTTCCAGTCGATCTCGTTGGCCTGGTCGGGCGCCTTCTGATGCGGCTTGGCCGGCGTCGCCAGCACTTCGGGATTGACGAAATGGCCGCGGCGCTCGCGCGCCACCAGGAAGCCTTGGTCGACCAGCTGCTGGAAGGCCAGCACCACGGTGCCGCGCGCCACGCCGAGTTTTTCGGCAAGAATCCGGCAGGACGGAAGCGGCATGGAAGCCGCGATCTGCCGGTCGAGGATGGCGGCGACGATCGCCTGGCGGATCTGCGCCTGCAGGGTCTGACCGGATTCCGCCGAAATCCGGAACAGGCCGGACCATATGGCCGTGTCGTTTCGCTGTGGCATGGGAGATGTTCCTCGATGGCCAGCTTTTTTCACTTGGCTGGACCAGTCGAATGTACCGGTGGCACAAGGTGTTGCGCCAATCAATTTTTCTGATCGCTGGGATTTATGCCAGTGATCCTTTGAGCCGGCCCACGCTGCGCTGCGGCATCGCTGCGCATTGAAACAGATGGAATTCGACCCGATAGTTTGCCGCGACGACACGCGCCGGAAACATCCGGCCTGATAAGATGCATCTCAAGAGACCGGAGCGAAGCAGTGGATCAATCGTCCTTTCAAAAGCAGCTCGACGCATTGCGCGATCATCGTGCGGCCAAATCGGGCTCGATGCGCGAGGCTTTCGCTGCCGATCCGCAGCGCTTCGAGAAATTCTCCGCCAGTGACGGCGACCTGCTGCTCGACTGGTCGAAATGCGCGGTCGATGCGCGGACTATGGAGTTGCTGGAGAAGCTGGCTGAGGCCGCTGACCTCGAAGGCCGGCGCGACGCGATGTTTGCCGGCAAGAAGATCAACGTCACTGAAGGCCGTGCCGTGCTGCACACGGCGCTGCGCAACCTGACCGGCAAGGGCATCGTGCTCGACGGCCAGGACGTGAAGGCGGAAGTCCTTGCCGTACTCGACGCGATGGGTGCCTTCGCCGACGCGGTGCGTTCCGGCAAGGCGGCCGGCGCGACCGGCAAGAAAATCACCGATATCGTCAACATCGGCATCGGCGGCTCCGATCTCGGCCCGGCCATGGCGACGCTGGCGCTGGCGCCCTATCATGACGGGCCGCGCGCGCATTACGTATCCAATATCGACGGTGCCCATATCCACGACACGCTGAAGGGTCTTTCCGCCGAAACCACCCTGTTCATCATCGCCTCCAAGACCTTCACCACGGTCGAGACGATGACCAATGCCGAAACCGCGCGCAGATGGGTCGAGAAAGCGCTCGGCAAGGAAGCGGTCGGCAAGCATTTCGCCGCCGTCTCGACGGCGCTCGACCTGGTCGCCAAATTCGGCATCGCGCCCGATCGCGTCTTCGGCTTCTGGGACTGGGTCGGCGGCCGCTATTCCGTCTGGGGTGCGATCGGTCTGCCGGTGATGATCGCCATCGGCCCGAAGGATTTTCGCGCCTTTCTCGACGGCGCCCATGAGATGGACGAGCATTTCCGCACCGCGCCGCTGGCGGAGAACCTGCCGGCGCTGATGGGGCTGATTGGCTGGTGGCACCGCGTGATCTGCAAATACCCCGCTCGCGCCGTCATCCCCTACGATCAGCGTCTGTCCAGGCTGCCGGCCTATCTGCAGCAGCTCGACATGGAATCGAACGGTAAGAGCGTCACCCTGGACGGCGGCGCTGTAACGACGCCGACCGGCCCGCTGGTCTGGGGCGAGCCCGGCACCAATGGCCAGCATGCCTTCTTCCAGTTGCTGCATCAGGGCACCGATTTCATTCCGGTCGAATTCCTTGCCGCTGCCGTCGGCCACGAACCGGAGCTGAAGCATCACCACGACCTTCTGCTTGCCAATTGCCTGGCGCAGTCGGAAGCCTTCATGAAGGGCCGCACGCTTGAGGAAGCCCGCGCGCAGATGCTGGCGAAAGGCATGAAGCCCGCCGATGTCGACAGGATTGCTCCGCACCGCGTCTTCTCCGGCGACCGCCCCTCGGTGACGATTCTCTACAGAAAGCTCGACCCGCATACATTCGGACGGCTGATTGCGCTTTACGAACACCGCGTCTTTGTCGAAGGCACGCTGTTCAACATCAACTCCTTCGACCAATGGGGCGTCGAACTCGGCAAGGAACTGGCGACCGGGCTGCTGCCCGTCGTTGAAGGCAAGGAGAACGC
This sequence comes from Mesorhizobium sp. M0800, assembly GCF_040320095.1. Taxonomy (NCBI): domain Bacteria; kingdom Pseudomonadati; phylum Pseudomonadota; class Alphaproteobacteria; order Hyphomicrobiales; family Phyllobacteriaceae; genus Mesorhizobium; species Mesorhizobium sp. M0800. The sequence goes on along the minus strand of NZ_JAMYOZ010000001.1, from coordinate 271,013 downwards.
CGCAAAGCGGGATGCCTCGACTGCCGGACTGGTGGAATACATTCACCGCTTGCGCGGCCCGGAGTGAAAAGCTTGGCGGACATTAAGGGAATATTGTTCGACAAGGACGGCACGCTCGTAGATTTCAACGCGACATGGCTGGGCATCGCCGACTTCATGGCGATGGATGCGGCCGAAGGCGATCGCTGGAGGGCAGACAGGCTGCTTGCGGCGGCGGGCTTCGACTTCGCCAACAAGCGCTTCAAGCCGGATTCAATTTTTGCCTCCGGCACCAACATGGACGTCGTCGAGCTGTGGTTTCCGCGGCTGTCCGACGAGGACCAGATGCTTGCCGTCGCCCGTTTCAATGCCATCACTTCGGCGCAAGGATCGGCGATGGCCGTGGCGCTGCCGGGTGTGGTCGAGACGCTTGGGCTGCTTCACAGAAAATCCTACCGGCTTGGCGTCGCCACCAACGACTCGACCAGCGGCGCGGAAAAGACCTTGGTCACTCTGGGCGTCGCGCAGCTTTTCGAAGCCGCCTATGGTTACGACGCGGTGGCCAATCCAAAACCGGCGCCGGATACGATCCTTGCCTTTTCGGATCTGACAGGGCTCAGGCCGGCGACGATCGCAATGGTCGGCGACAATCGTCACGATCTGGAGATGGCGCGGGCGGGCGGCTGCGGCCTGGCGATCGGCGTGCTGTCCGGCACCGGCACACGTGAATCGCTGTCGCAGATAGCCGACGTCATTCTGGATTCGGTGGCCGACCTGCCTGATTTTCTTTCGGCGCGAGTGACGGAGACAGCCTGACGGCCGAGGCCATCTCTTCCTTGCATAGGACTTCTTCCGGAGCCTAATCGACCATCACATGGGTACAGTTGATGGTCGTATTCTCGATGGCCGTCAGTTTGGCCAGCAGGTCCAAGCGGATCATCTCGACAGTCCGGCTCGGTAGAACCCCTTCCACTGTCAGCTGAATATCATACCAGTCCTCGACATAGCGCACGGTGACGCCTTCGACGCAGAGGCGATAGACACGATGCTCGTCCGTGATTTCAGGCATCTTCGAGTGAGGCACGTCGGGCGTGTACAATGTTTCGAGCAAGTCTATTCGAGGATTGGGGCCGAGATGGCGAAGATGTTTGGCTCGAAAGCCGTCGCTGTCCTCTGGTCTGCCGCTGGCGCGATCTGAAAGGCGGCGGCGAAGCCAAAAGATATGATTTTGACAGCCATCATCTCGAACGAATGCAAATCGCGGCCAGAGCCGCCTGGTAAGGCGCTCCCAGCGGCCTGTATGGAGGTCCAGGCGCCAATCGTCGATGTTCTCGACCACTCCAGGCCATCGCGGCCCGATCAGGCGCCCGCCGCGAACCAGGAGTGCGCCACCATCTTCCACGAGTTCCGAAGAGTGCTTGTATATCCATGGCGGCGTTTCTCCGGTCGTATCGAAGCGGCCAACACCAAAGTTTGCTATGTCTAAAACGAGCACCTGGGCCTTGTGACCGCGAACATTCGGATAAGATAGGTTGCCTACTATAAATATTCGGTCGTCGACAAGATTTGCCGTATGAAAGTCGGTCGGTGGAAAAACCTCATCCGAGTAGCCCAAAATCTCGGTGCCGCTCCCAGGATGACTCACGATCACATCGTTGTAGATATAGAAATCTGCATCATAGTGATCTTCATACTCGCCGCCGATCCTGACAAGGCGGCCGTCTGGCAGCACCGTTTCAGTGCGCCCGTACCGGCTGAAGCTCCAGCACGGCCCGACATCCTTTGAAGGCGGGCCGTGGAACGCTTTGTTCAGGGAGTAACCGGTGAGACGGTGCTCAATTGCCCATACCCAGACAGGGTTGGTCATAGGTTCCGGATTGCCAGAACCTCGACTGGGCGAACGAAACTGTAAAAACAGGTCTTGGTCTATGTTCGCGGGCGGTATGATCAAGTTCAAGCGGGGCTAGCAAGGCTGCTACATCGAAGGACGAGCCGATACCCCATCGCTGGATCATAGCCTCCATAGAATCGTCTGCAAGGGGTCGAACTCAGTCATTCGAATGATTTGGTTTTGAGCCGATTTCAGCAATCTTTCGGTTCAAAGAAAACACGCCGCTCGGGATCTGGCGGGGCTCAGGCCCGCGGCAATCGCCATGGTCGGCGACAACCGTCACGATCTTGAAATGGCGCGGGCCGGCGGCTGCGGTCTGGCGGTCGGCGTGCTGTCCGGCACCGGCACACGTGAATCGCTGTCCCAGATAGCCGACGTCATTCTGGATTCGGTGGCCGACCTGCCTGATTTTCTTTCGGCACGAGTGACAGAGACGGCCTGACGGCCGAGGCCCGGGGGCAAAACGCAAATCACTTGGGCTTTTCCACAATGGCCGAGATGGGTGGAAGCGGACATTGCCGTTGGTATCGCGGATGGTCGGATAGCACTAGCCGTGGTAGAAGCGAGTGCACACGGATCAATGTTGTCTGCCTGATATGCTCCCCAACCTGTCGCGCTTTGTCGATATTGAAATGCTTAGGGATGGCGGCTCGCTCACAGCTACTTTTAATGACGATGACCATAACCACATACTTTTTTTGCAGATTGTCCACGAGGCGGATCAAAATAGCCAAGCATCCTATGCTCGCTACCATGATCCAGTATTGATCAACTGCAACATCAAACTGCGACCGCGCGCTTCTGCGGGGATGATCTACAGCGAACTGAGTGGCCCTCAAACTCCAATCACATGGGAGGAAGCGGGCGTACTGATTGGTATGGCGAGCCTGCCGGGCAATTCTCCGTCTTGGCGGTTGCAATGGCTTGCAATGATGAAGGAAGCGGTTGCCAATAAAGGTTCGGCTAAGCGCACTTCAGGTGAGCAACGGTAGCTACTGCTTGGTACGCAACGGGTCGAAGTCGGCCGTTCATAGCGATTTGATTTTGATCCTGGCGCTAGCGATCGTCCTGCTCGAAGGAAAAGACGCCGCTCGGCCTGGTCACACCCTTCGCGTCGCCGAAATCCGGCACTTGGTATTCGGCGAGCAGCCGAAGCCGGGACAGCGGCAGGTCCGTGCGGCGGGGGTCGCCAACCAGCACCTTGATGCCGGCTGCTAGGCAGCGGTCGAGGAATGGGATAACCCGTAGAGCAACCTCGCGACCGTAGAACACGTCGCCGGCAACCACGACGTCGACCCGTGGTGGCGGACCGGTGGTGATATCCTTGTCGACGATATTGATCGTGACACTATTGGCCGCGGCGTTGAGGCCGATCGCGGCAACGGCGTTGTGATCGATCTCGGCCGCGATCACCGCGCTTGCGCCGGCCTTCTCGGCGGCGATACCTACAAGGCCGGAGCCGGCGCCGAGGTCGAGTACGCGACGGCCGGCCACGGTCTCCGGCCGGTCGAATATGTAGCGGGCGAGCACCGCGCCGCCGGCCCAGACATAGGCCCAGTACGGTGGCTCCGGTTCAGGTCCGTCTTCTTCGGTCGCATGTTGGGTCCATTCGAGAAGCCGCCTGAGCCCGCTTCCCGGATGGGCGGTGTAAAGCCGAATTTCGGGAAGCGCGGGCACGGGGGCGATCCGCATGTTCGCCCGGATGAACTCTGCCGGGTCCGGGCGCGAACCTATACTCACGGCGTTGGCGCCGGCGATGCAATCGCTCAAGCTGCGCCTAGCCCCGCAACGCCCGTCGCAGGATCTTGCCGACCGGTGTCTTCGGCAGCTCGGTGCGGAACTCAATATACCTGGGACGCTTGTAGCCGGTCAGGTTCTCGCGGCAATAAGCCGTCAGCATGTCGGCGGTCAGTGCCGGGTCCTTCTTGACGACGAACAGCTTCGGCACTTCACCCGAATGCTTGTCCGGCACGCCGATCGCCGCCACTTCGAGTACGCCTGGATGCTGCGCCACCACTTCCTCGAGTTCGTTCGGATAGACGTTGAAGCCGGAAACCAGGATCATGTCCTTCTTGCGGTCGACGATCTTGGTGTAGCCAAGCTCGTCCATGAAGCCCATGTCGCCCGATTTGAAGAAGCCGTCCTCGGTCATCACCTTGGCGGTCTCGTCCGGCCGGTTCCAGTAGCCGGCCATCACCTGCGGTCCGCGGATGCAGATTTCGCCGACTTCGCCGAGCGGCAAATTGTTGCCATCGTCGTCGCGGATGGCGATCTCGGTCGAGGGCAGCGGCAGGCCGATCGTGCCGGTGTAAACGCCGTCGCTGAATTTGTTGATGGTTGTCCCCGGCGAGGTCTCGGTGAGCCCGTAGGCCTCGCTGATCGGGCAGCCGGTCAGCGCCTTCCAGCGTTCGGCGATGGCCCTCTGCACCGGCATGCCGCCACCCAGCGTCAGGATCAGCGGCTTGAAATCGAGCTTGCGAAAATCCTCATTATTGAGCAGCGCATTGAACAGCGTGTTGAGGCCCGGAAAGATGTGGATCGGGTATTTCTGCAGCTCCTTGACGAAGCCGGGAATGTCGCGCGGATTGGGGATGAGGACATTCTGCGCGCCTTGCTGCATGCCTACCAGCACGTTCGCCGTCAGCGCAAAAATGTGATAGAGCGGCAGGGCGCAGAGGAAGTTCAGATGCGCCGGCTTCGGCTTGACGGTAAAAGCGTCTTCGGCCCACAGCGCGTTCTGCGCGACGTTCGCCAAAATGTTGCTGTGCAAAAGCATCGCGCCCTTGGAGATGCCGGTCGTGCCGCCCGTGTATTGCAGGAAGGCGATGTCGTCGGCCGCGACCTTTGCGGGCCTGAAGGCCATGCCGGTGCCGGCCTTCAGCGCGGCGTTGAACTTGACATGGCCGGGCAGCGACCATGCCGGCACCATCTTCTTGACGCGGCGTACAACGAAGTTGACGATCGTTCCCTTGAGCCCGCCGAGCATGTCGCCCATCGAGGCGACCACGACATGCTTGACCGCGGTCCTGGCGATCACCGCCTGCAGGGTGCAGGCAAAATTTTCGAGGATGACAATGGCTTGAGCGCCGGAATCCTTGAGCTGGTGCTCCAGCTCGCGCGGCGTGTAGAGCGGATTGATGTTGACCACGACATAGCCGGCGCGAAGCACTGCCATAATCGCCACCGGATATTGCAGCACATTCGGCATCATCAGGGCGACGCGCGCGCCCTTCTGCAGCCCCGTTGATTGCAGATAGGCGCCGAAGGCGGCCGACTGTCGCTCGAGGTCGGCATAGGTGATCGATTTGCCCATGCAGACGAAGGCCGGCCGATTCGCAAACTGCTTGCACACGGCGACGAGAAAGTCGCCGATCGAGCTGGAGGGCAGGTCGCCAATCTCGGCCGGCACGATCTTTGGGTAACTCTGGAGCCACGGTTTTTCAGGCAGGCCAGCGGCCAGTGCGGTGATCGCCTTCGGTAATCTCTTGGCCGGACCTGCCGGCGGTCGTGGCGCTGTCGGCACTGTCTTCGCCGCCGGCTTGGCGGCAGATTTTGCAGCAGGCGCAGTCTTGCCGGTTGCCGGTTTAGCAGCCGTTCCAGCCGTGGTCTTCGCCGCCGGCTTCGCGCTTGCCTTCGCGGTAGCCGTCGGCTTGGCGGCGGCCGCTTTTGGCTTGACCGCTTTCGATGTTGCCTCGGCCTTTGCTTTCGCCGCGTTGGTTGTCTTTGCCGGTTTTGCCACCTGTCGCTCCCTCAATCGTTCTTATTGTTTCGGCATGCTTGCGCGCCACCACCGCCCTGATCAACAAAGATATCCCACCGCTTGCCGCAATATCCGGAACCTGGGAAAATCCGGCACGCTGCCCATCTATCTATGTATTGCCACAAGCGGCGGCCGTGCAAGCCTCGCCACCTGGAGTGCGGCAAGACTTGCCGTCAAACCTCTTGGCCGCGACCGGTTTTCGGACGCGCATCTCTTGAACCGAACGGCTCGATTCCCCCAATCGGCGGCATTACCGATCAACAAAAAATTGAAGTCGCTAATAATGTCGTGATCTGCGGATTCGGCTCGTTTTTTCCACAATTTGCCGCGTGCCGGAATTTTTTTCTGCTTCCCGTGGGTTAGGCAAACAAGCAGTTCCAAAGCTAGAAAAACGGTGCTTATATGCGGCCTTCGCGAGCCTGACAGAGGGGCTTGGAAGAACATCAGGGAGTGCTCAATGAAAAAGAAACTGACTTTTGCAGCCGCGTTGCTGGCTGCAAGCGTCCTCGGCGGCGTGGCCAATGCAAAACAACTGGTCTATTGCTCGGAGGCTTCGCCGGCCGGCTTCGACCCGTCGCCATGGAGCGGCGGCAACGACTTCGATGCCTCGTCGCGCACCATCTATTCGCGCCTGGTCGAGTTCGAGCATGGCAAGACCACCATCTCGCTCGGCCTGGCCGAGAGCTGGACGGTTTCCGATGACGGTCTCGAATACACCTTTAAACTTCGCCCGGGTGTGAAATTCCAGACGACCGATTATTTCACGCCGACGCGCGACCTCAACGCCGACGACGTGATCTTTTCCTTCGAACGCCAGTGGAAGAAAGAAAGCCCGTGGTACAGCTATCTGGAAGGCACCGGCTGGGAATATTTCACCGGCATGGGCTTCCCCGATCTCCTGAAGGAAATCGTCAAGGTCGACGACCTGACGGTGAAATTCGTGCTGAACAAGCCTGAAGTCGCGTTCCTGCCGGACCTCGGCATGGATTTCGCCTCGATCGTTTCCAAGGAATATGCCGACCAGCTCGACAAGGCCGGCACCAGGCAGCAGTTCACCCAGAAGCCGGTCGGCACTGGTCCGTTCCAGTTCGTCGACTATCAGGTCGATGCGGTCGTGCGCTATGCAGCATGGGACGGCTACTATGGCGGCCGCCAGAAGATCGATGATCTGATCTTCGCCATCACGCCCGACCCCGCCGTGCGCGCGCAGAAGCTGAAGGCGGGCGAATGCGATATCATGTCATACCCGGCGCCGGCCGACATTGCCGGACTGCAGGCCGACGCGAACCTCAAGGTCGACGAGCAGGAAGGCCTGAACATCGGCTACATGGCTTACAACACGACGCAGCCGCCCTTCGACAAGGTCGAGGTCCGCAAGGCCCTCAACATGGCGGTAAACAAGAAGGCGATCATCGACGCGGTCTATCAGGGCGCCGGTGCGCCGGCCATCAACCCGATCCCGCCGACCATGTGGTCCTATAACAAGGACATCAAGGACGATCCCTATGATCCGGAGGCGGCCAAGAAGATGCTGGCCGATGCAGGCGTCAAGGATCTGTCGATGAAGATCTGGGCTATGCCGGTCAGCCGCCCCTACAACCCGAACGCCCAGCGCGTCGCCGAGTTGATCCAGGCCGACTATGCCGCCGTCGGGGTCAAGGCGGAGATCGTCAGTTACGAATGGACCGAGTATCGCCAGCGCGGCAAGGCTAAGGATCGCGATGGCGCCTTCCAACTGGGCTGGACCGGTGACAATGGCGATCCGGACAACTTCTTTTTCCTGCTCGGTTGCGATGCCATCGGCCAGTCCAATTATGCGATCTGGTGCAACCAGGAATTCGAAGCCCTGCTGAAAAAAGGCAAGGCGACGACGGACGTCGCCGAGCGCACCAAGATCTACGAGGAAGCTCAGGTGGTGTTCAAGCGTGAGGCTCCGTGGCTGACCATCGCCCACTCCAAGGTCTTCATGCCGATGAACAAGAAGGTGTCGGGCTTCGTTATGGACCCGCTCGGCATTCATCGGTTTGACGGCGTCGACGTCACCGAATAAGTCCTGAGAAATTGAACGGCGGCGCTGGACTTCCCGCGCCGCCGTTCTATGAAGCAAGATGCTCCGTTATCTCCTCCACAAGCTCGCTTTGATCATCCCGACCGTGTTCGGCATATCGCTGGCGGCGTTTGCTTTCGTCCGGCTTCTGCCCGGCGATCCTATCCTGGCCCTGGCGGGCGAGCGCGGCGTCAGCCCCGAGCGCTACGCCCAGCTCATCGAGCAGTTTGGCTACAACCGGCCCTATGTCATCCAATACCTGGAATATATCGGCAGGGTCCTGACCGGCGATTTCGGCATATCTATTGCCACCAAGCGGCCAGTGCTCGGCGAATTCCAGGCGCTGTTTCCAGCCACGCTGGAACTGGCGACAGTGGCGTTGATCATCGCCGTCCTGCTCGGCATTCCTGCCGGTATCTTCGCCGCGGTCAAGCGCGGCTCGTGGTTCGACCAGGCGACGATGGGTGTCGCGCTGACCGGCTATTCGATGCCGATCTTCTGGTGGGGGTTGCTGCTCATTATCTTCTTCTCCGGCTATCTCGGCTGGACGCCGGTTTCCGGCCGCATCGGCCTGCAGTATTTCTTCAGGCCGACGACCGGGTTCATGCTCATCGACAGCCTGATCTCCGGCAGGAGCGGCGCTTTCAAATCTGCCGTCAGCCATTTGATCCTGCCGTCGATCGTGCTGGCGACGATCCCGCTTGCCGTCATAGCGCGCCAGACGCGCTCGGCGATGCTCGAGGTGCTGGGCGAGGACTATGTCCGCACCGCGCGCGCCAAGGGCCTGGCGCCGCGCCGCGTCATCGGTCTGCACGCTTTTCGCAACGCGCTGATCCCGGTGGTCACCACCATTGGACTGCAGGTCGGCACCTTGATGGCGGGCGCCATTCTGACCGAGACCATTTTTTCCTGGCCGGGCATCGGCAAATGGATGATCGATGCCATCGGCAAGCGCGACTATGTCGTCGTCCAGAGCGGATTGCTGATCATCGCGCTGATCGTCATGGCGGTGAACCTGATCGTCGACGTGCTCTACGCCGTCATCAATCCGCGCATCCGGGTGCAGTGAGATGACCGACGAATCCGCCGCCGAAGCTACCGCCGCCTCCATCCCGACAGGCGGCAGGCAACGGGCTTTCGCCGAGTTCTGGCACTACTTCTCGATGAACACCGGCGCGGTCATCGGCCTTGTCGTGTTTTCGGCGCTGGTGCTGGTGGCGATCTTTGCGCCGTTCGTCGCCCCACATTCGCCCGACGAGCAGTTTCGCGATGCGCTGCTGGCACCCCCCGCCTGGCAGGAAGGCGGCAAATCGATGTTCCTGCTCGGCACCGACGCGGTCGGCCGCGACATGCTTTCACGGTTGATCTTCGGCGCGCGTTTCTCGCTGTTCATCGGTCTGGTGGTCGTTGTCTTCTCGCTCACCAGCGGCATCGTGCTTGGCGTGCTCGCCGGCTATTTCCGCGGCTGGGTCGACACGCTTATCATGCGCATCATGGATATCATCCTGGCCTTCCCGTCGCTGCTTCTGGCGCTGGTGCTGGTGGCGATCCTTGGCCCCGGCCTTTTCAATGCCATGCTGGCGATCGCGCTGGTGCTGCAGCCGCATTTTGCGCGCCTCACCCGCGCCGCCGTGATGGCCGAAAAGAACCGCGAATATGTCATCTCCGCCAAGGTGGCTGGTGCCGGTCATCTTCGCTTGATGGTGAGGACGATCCTGCCGAACTGCCTGGCACCGCTGATCGTGCAGGCGACGTTGTCCTTCTCCAACGCTATTCTCGAGGCTGCGGCGCTCGGCTTCCTCGGTGTCGGTGCGCAGCCGCCGACGCCGGAATGGGGCACGATGCTCGCCTCGGCGCGCGAGTTCATCCTGCGCGCGCCTTGGGTGGTGACCTTCCCCGGCCTTGCTATTCTGATCACTGTGCTTGCCATCAATCTGATCGGCGATGGCTTGCGCGATGCTTTCGATCCCAAGCTGAAGAGGTCATAATCCAATGCCTCTTCTCGAGATCAAGAACCTGACCGTTTCCTTCGACACCGCCGCTGGACCATTCATGGCGGTACAAGGCATCGACCTGTCGGTCGAACCGCGCGAGGTGCTGGCGATCGTCGGCGAATCCGGTTCGGGCAAGTCGGTGGCGATGCTGGCGGTGATGGGGCTTTTGCCCAACACCGCGACGGTGAGGGCCGACCGCATGGCCTTCGACGGCATCGACCTGCTCAAGCTCGGCCCATCCGAGCGGCGCAAGATCGTCGGCAAGGATATTTCGATGATCTTCCAGGAGCCGGTCGCCAGCCTCAACCCGTGCTTCACCGTCGGCTTCCAGATCGAGGAGGTGCTGCGCTTCCATATGGGCATGGACCGCGCCCAGCGCCGGGCGCGTGCCATCGAATTGATGAAGTTGGTCGGCATCGCCGACCCCGAGGAACGGCTGGGCTCCTTCCCGCACCAGATGTCGGGTGGTCAGTGTCAGCGCGTCATGATCGCCATCGCCATCGCCTGCAATCCCAAGCTTTTGATCGCCGACGAGCCAACCACGGCGCTCGACGTCACCATCCAGAAGCAGATCCTCGATCTGCTGGTCGGCCTGCAGGCCAAATATGGCATGGGCCTGATCATGATCACCCACAATATGGGGGTGGTTGCCGAGACCGCCGACCGTGTCATCGTCCAGTACAAGGGCCGCAAGATGGAAGAGGCCGACGTGCTGTCGCTGTTCGAGTCCCCCAAGAGCAACTACACGCGCGCGCTCCTGTCGGCACTGCCCGAAAACGCCGTCGGCGACCGGTTGCCTACTGTTTCCGACATGCTGTTTGAGCCGGCCCCATCTGTAGTCGCAGCCCGGTCCGCAGGAGGAACCGCCTCATGAGCGTGACGGTAGTCGAAGGCAAGAACATCGTGCGCGACTATCATGTCGGTGGCGGGCTTTTCCGCCCCTCCCGTACGGTTCATGCGGTCAAGGGTGTTTCGTTCAGCGTCGACAAGGGCAAGACGCTGGCCATCGTCGGCGAGAGCGGCTGCGGCAAGTCAACACTCGCCCGCATCATCACCCTGATCGACCCGGCGACCTCCGGCGAGCTTTTCATCGACGGCAAGAAGGTAGACATCGGCAGGAACGGCCTGTCGAAGGAAATGCGCCGCAAGGTCCAGATCGTCTTCCAGAACCCTTATGGTTCGCTCAATCCACGCCAGAAGATCGGCGACGTGCTTGGCGAGCCGCTGCTCATCAATACCGACAGCACGGCCGACGAGCGGCGCGATCTTGCCATGAAGATGCTAAAGAAGGTCGGTCTCGGCCCCGAGCACTTTAATCGCTACCCGCATATGTTTTCGGGCGGCCAGCGCCAGCGGATCGCCATCGCCCGCGCGCTGATGCTCAACCCCAGCCTTCTGGTGCTGGACGAGCCGGTCTCGGCACTTGATCTTTCGGTGCAGGCGCAGGTGCTGAACCTGCTCGCCGACCTGCAGGACGAGTTTCAGCTAACCTATGTTTTCATCAGCCACGACCTGTCGGTGGTGCGCTACATCGCCGACGACGTGATGGTAATGTACTTCGGCGAAGCGGTCGAATACGGCTCGCGCGACGAGGTCTTCGCCGACCCCAAGCACAGCTACACCAGGACGCTGTTCGCGGCGACGCCGCGTGCCGACGTTGCCAGCATCAAGGCACGGTTGGCCAAGAAGAAGGCCGCCTGATCCGGCGAGGTTTGCCGGCCGGCTACCGCTTCTCGATCCCCGGAATGCCGGAGATCTGCTCGGCGAGAAAGTCGACCAGCAGCCGCACCCGGGCAATGCCCGCACGCTCCGGAACGATCAGCATGCTCAGCGGGACGGGAGGCGGAAAATAGCCCGGCAGGACCACTTCCAGCCGGTCGGCCGCCAGAAGATCGTCGACAAGCCAGTGGTGGGCGGGTGCGATGCCGCGTCCGGCGACAAGGGCTTCGCGCGCAGCAAGCCCATGGTCGACCAGAAATCTGCCGCCAAAGGGCACCGCAAAGGTCTCGCCGCCCGGCCCCTGCAAGGTGAGCGTGTCGCTTCCCGCGATGTTCGACATCCGGATGCCTTCATGGCCAGGCAGATCCTGCGGGACAGCCGGTCTGCCCCGCGCCGCCAGATAGGCCGGCGCCGCCACCAGCAGACGCCGGGATTGCCCGAGCGCCCGCAGTTTCATTGAGCTGTCGGTGAGCGGGCCGAGGCGAAGCGCGATGTCGACGCCCTCCCGCACAAGGTTGATGCGCTCGTCGGTAAGGCTGAGATCGATGCCGATGTAGGGATAGCGGTCCTGAAAGGCGAAGATCAGCCGGCTGACATGTAAGACCCCGAGCGCCGCCGTGCAGGATATCCGGATCGTGCCGGCCGACGCGCCGCGCGTGCCCCGCGCCTCATCGCCGGCCTGCTCGACGAGGCGCAGGATCTGGACGCTGTCGGCATAGTAACGGCTGCCTTCATCGGTCATCGTGACGCGCCGGGTGGTCCTGCTGAGCAAGGGCACTCCGACGGCCTCCTCGAGTTCTCGCAAATGCCGTGTGACCGTCGACTGCCCAACTCCGAGCTCGCGCGCCACCGCCGAGAGGCTGCCGCGCTCGGCGACGCGAACGAAGGTGCGCATGCGCTCAAGGGTGACGTCCGATCTATCCATTATTCGGCATTATCTTATACATTTCCTACATATAGTGGATCAGCCCACGGCTGGCTACCTTTGGTGTCTATCGTCCTTCTTCGGAGTAGACCCATGAAAGTCCTGCTTGTTTTTGCTCATCCTGAACCGCGTTCGCTCAACGGCGCGCTGCGTGACGTCGCCATCAGGGAACTCGAGGCCCAGGGCCACGAGGTGCGGGTGTCTGACCTCTACGCCGATGGGTGGAAAGCCGAGGTGGACCGTGCCGACTTTCCGTCGTGGCCGCCCGAAGCACGCTTCCTGCCGGCCGGCGCCTCCAAAAAGGCTTTTGCGACCAACACTCTGACCGATGACGTCAAAGCCGAGATCGACAAGCTGCTATGGGCCGACACCCTGATCCTCCAGTTCCCGCTGTGGTGGTACGCCATGCCGGCGATCCTCAAGGGCTGGGTCGATCGCGTGTACGCCTACGGCTTCGCCTATGGCGTTGGCGAGCACAGCGACAAGCGGTGGGGTGACCGCTTTGGTGAGGGAACGCTCGCCGGCAAGCGCGCAATGCTGATCGTGACCACCGGCGGCTGGGAGGAGCATTATTCCGCCCGCGGCGTCAACGGCCCGATCGACGACCTGCTGTTCCCGATCAATCACGGGATTCTATACTATCCGGGCTACGACGTGCTTCCGCCGTTCGTGGTTTACAGGGTGGACCGTTTCGGGGAGGCGGATTTCGAGCCTGTTGCGGAGCGACTGCGCGAAAGGATGCGAACGCTCGAGACAATGCGGCCCATTCGTTATCGGCAGCAGAATGGCGGCGATTACTTGATCCCAAGCATGCAATTGCGCCCCGGCTTGGAGAACCCGGGTGCGACCGCCTTTGCGCTTCACGAGGATCGCGCCGGCGCCGCCGCCCAGTCCGATCAGGACAGCCGGGCGATGATGGTGCGCAGCGCCTCGCCGAAGCGCCGGACTTCCTCGATCGTATTGTAATGCACCAGCGAGGCGCGCACGGCGCCGCTGTCCATGCTGAGGTTGAGCCGCTTCATCAGACGCGGCGCATACATGTGGCCGTCGCGAATGCCGATCTGCATCTCGGCCATTTCCTCGACGATCCTCTGCGGCGACAGCGTGCCGACATTGAAGCAGAAGGTCGGCACGCGCTCGCTGAGGCGTGCCTCTTCGGCCACGCCGTAGATCGTCGCGCCGCAATCTTTGAGCACCGCCAGCATTTCGCGCGCCAGCACCTGTTCGTAGTCGCGGATGGCATTCATGCCGGCGACGATGTTGTCGCGGCGCGACCGGTTATTCTCTGACAAGAAATTGCGGCCGATCGATTCGAGGTAGCGCACCGCGGCATCCATGCCGGAGACGTTCTCGTAAATGAAGGTACCGGCCTCGATCTTGTAGGGCGGCTCGTCGGGGATGAAATCTTCGCGGAAGGTCGGCAGGCGCTTCAGAGTTTCGAAACGGCCCCACAGGAAGCCCATATGCGGCGAGAAATTCTTGTAGCCGGAGCAGACCAGATAATCGCAATCCCAGGCCTGCACATCGATCAGCCCGTGCGGCCCGTAATGCACGCAGTCGAGGAACACTTCGGCGCCTGCCGCATGCGCAATCCCAGCCACGGAGGCAACGTCGACAATTGAGCCGATCGAATGCGCCGTTACCGTGCAGGCGACGAGCCGGGTGCGCTCTGAGACCAGCGGGCGCAAATCGTCGACATGCAGATTGCCGTCCTCGCGCATCCGCCACCATTTGAACTTGGCGCCGGCGGGCGCCAGCGCCAGCCACGTCGCGATATTGGCGTCGTGATCCATGTCGGTGATGACGATCTCGTCACGCTCCCCGTTTGGGCGCTCGGAAAGCATCTGGCCGATGCCGAGGCTGACCAGGCGGATGAACGAAGTGGCGTTCATGCCGAAACAGATCTCCGCCGGGTTGGTGGCGTTGATCAGCAAGGCCACGCTTTCGCGAGCGCCGGCGACGGCTTGGTCGACGGTGACGCTGCGGCCATAGCGGCCGCCGCGCTGCACATTATGCGCGACCAAATGGTTGGTGACCGCATCGAGCACGCTTTGCGGGATCTGCGCGCCGGCGGCATTGTCCATGAAGACGAAGTCCCCGGCTTGCTGCAAGGCGGGAAACATGGCGCGGATCGTCTCGACCGGGAAAGCTGCGGCATCGCCGGTTTTCGAAATCTGATGCTGGTTCAAGGTCGTCTCCTGCGAAGTGCGCTGACAGATTCAGCGGGTCTTTTCGGTTTGAAAGCGGCGTTCAAGGAGGCTGACGAGACGGACCATCGGCCAGAGAAAGATGAGATAGACCAGCGCCGCGCCGATCAGCGGTGAAGGATTGGCATAGAGCGATTGCGCGTTGGTCGCTTCCTTCAGCAGTTCGGGCAGCGCCACGGTGGAAGCGAGCGAAGTATCCTTGAACATCGAAACGCAATTGCTGGTCATTGGCGGAATGACGACGCGGATCGCCTGCGGCAGCACTACCTTGCGCAAGGTCAGCAAGAACGGCAGGCCGAGCGCCTGCGCCGCCTCGAACTGGCCGCGCGGAATGCTCTCTATACCGGAGCGGAACACCTCGGCCGAATAGGCCGCCATGATGATGGCGAAGGCCATCACCGCGGACGTCCACGATGACAGGCGAATACCGAGGAACGGCAGCGCATAGTAGATCAGGATCAGCACGACCAGCACCGGCATCGCCCGGAAAATGTCAATGTAGCCGACAGCCAGCAGCCGAAGCGGCTTTGGCGCATAGAGCCGCACCAGGCTGATCGCGAGGCCGACGGGAATACCGATGCCGATGCTCATGATTCCGAGCAGCAGGGTGTTCAGGAAACCGCGCAGCAGCGCCGGCAGGCTGGAGACCATGACGTCGGCGTTGAAGAAGGTGTCCAGCAGCGACATCGCAGCATTTCCGAAACGTTTGGCGTCCCGCGACGCTCGAGCCCGAGCCCGAAATCCGAAATCGTGCCGGCATCGAAAGCCGGCACGACATTTAAGCGCGAACTGCCGCTCAGGCCTTCGGCATAGGCATTTCCTTGACGGTCGAGGAATCGGCAGGTGCGTCGCTGCCGAACCACTTCTTGTGGATCGCGGCCAGCGTGCCGTCCTTCTTCATCGCGGTCACCGCGTCGTTCAGCTTGCCGAGCAGCGGGTGGTCCTTGGTCATCATCAGACCGTACTGCTCGCCGGTCTTGATGCGCTCTTTTACGGCGAGATCCTTCATCCTGGTGAAAGAATATTCCAGGCCCGGAATATCGCTGACCGCCGCATCGACGCGGCCGGAGCTGAGATCGAGCAGCAAATTCTGCTGCGTGTCGTAGCCCTTGACGTCACTGAACCCGTCCGCTTCCTGGTGGGCCTTGACCCAGGCTTCGCCGGTCGAGCCGGACAGCACGCCGACGATCTTGCCCTTGAGGTCGGCCTCGGCGTTGATCGGGCTGTCGGCCTTCGCGGCGATGCCCATGTCGGAATCATAGTAGGGCTGCGTGAACGACTGAGACTTCAGCCGCTCCGGCGTGATGGTGATCGACGAGATGGCGACGTCGATGCGCTTCGAGGTGGTGGCGGCGAACAGCGCCTGGAAACCGAGATCGGCGATATCAGTGGTCATGCCGATACGCTTTGCCGCCTCATTGATGATGTCGACTTCGAAACCCTCGAACGTGCCGCTCTCGTTCTTGTATTCAAAAGGCGGATTGGTCGGATAGGCGCCGACATTCAGCGTGCCTTCGGCGTAGGCCGGGCCGCCGGCGATACCGATGGCAGCAGCAAGAAGCAGCAGGTTGCGACGGGTGAAGTTCATTTTCGTTCCCTCTGGTTGTGATCGGACGGGTTTGGCCCCGCACGGTTTTGATGCGCCAAGTGACGGGACTGCCGGAAAGCCCTCCCGGCACGGCAGTCGCAAGACATTGGATGCTATCCAAAGTACCGCGCTTTTCAAGGCGAAAGTTTTAAGCTTAAAAAATTGCCACGTGTTGCCGTCACTCCGGAATAACCGCCGTGGCCTGGATCTCAACCTTGGCGCGATCCTCGACCAGCGCCATCACCTGCATGGCGGCCATCGCCGGAAAATGCCGGCCGATCACCTCGCGATAGACCTCTCCGATCCCCTTGAGATTGGCCAAATATTCCGCCTTGTCGGTAAAGTACCAGGTCATCGAGGTGATATGTTCCGGCTTGGCGTCGGCCTCGGCGAGCACAGCAACAATATTGGCCAGCGTCTGCCGCACCTGGCCGACAAGATCATCGGTCTCGAAGCGGCCCTGTCCGTTCCAGCCGACCTGCCCGCCGACGAAGACAAGCTGCCCACGCGCGGCGACGCCATTGGCGTAGCCGACGGGTTTCGCCCAGCCTTCCGGCTGCAGGATGGTGTGCATGTCAAAACCTCCCAATGCTCAAAATCGGTCGCTCAAAACTCGAAGACAATAATTTTCACGCAAACTCCTGTCTCAGGCCGCTCCCATCACTTGCCGTGCAATCACCACCTTCTGCACGTCGGACGCTCCCTCGTAGATGCGCAGCGCCCGGATCTCGCGATACAGGCTTTCGACGATATGGCCCTTGCGGACGCCGTCGCCGCCATGCAGCTGCACAGCCTTGTCGATCACCTCCTGCGCTTTGTCGGTAGCGAACAGCTTGGCCATGGCGGCTTCGCGGGTAACCCGAGCCGCGCCAATGTCCTTGGTCCAGGCGGCACGATAGACCAGCAACGCGGCGGCATCGACATCCAGCGCCATGTCGGCGATGTGGCCCTGCACCATCTGCAGCTCGGCCATTGGCGCACCGAACAGCCTGCGCTCGGCCACTCTTGTGATGCTTTCGTCCAGCGCGCGCCGGGCAAAGCCGAGCGCCGCTGCGCCGACGGTCGAACGGAACACGTCGAGCACGGACATGGCGATGCGAAAACCGTCACCGGGTTTGCCGATCAGCGCCGAGGCTGGAATGCGTGCATTGTCGAAGGACAGCCGGGCGAGCGGGTGCGGCGCGATCACCTCCAGCCGCTCGGCAACGATCAGCCCCTCGGTTTCGGAAGGCACGACAAAGGCGGAAAGCCCCTTGGCGCCGGGCGCTTCGCCGGTGCGGGCAAAGACAGCATAAAAGTCAGCGATACCGCCGTTGGAGATCCAGGTCTTTTCGCCGGACAAGAGATAGCTGTCGCGGTCACGCGTGGCCGTCATTTCCATATTGGCGACGTCCGAGCCCGAGCGCGGCTCCGACAGCGCGAAAGCCGAAATCGCCTTGCCGGCCCGTGTCTTCGCCAGCCAGTGCTGCTGGTCGGGCGTGCCGAACAGGCTGAGTGCGCCGGTGCCGAGCCCTTGCATGGCGAAGGCGAAATCGGCCAGCCCGTCATGCCGGGCCAGCGTTTCGCGCGTGAGGCACAGGGTGCGCACGTCGAGCGGTCCCGGATTGTCCACATCGAACGCCGTCGGCTTTAGCCAGCCGTCCTTACCGAGCTTGGCCACCAGCTCGCGACAGGCGGCGTCGACATCGTCATGCGCGACCGGCAGGTTCTTGGCGCACCATGCCTCCAGCCGCTCCGCCAGATCGCGGTGGCGATCCTCGAAGAACGGCCAGGAGAGGAAGGAACGGTCAGGCATTGCTGCCTCCACAATTCTCCGGCCCTGGCGCTCCACGGCGCCCCCCTCTGTCCTGCCGGACATCTCCCCCTCTAGGGGGGAGATTGGACGTCGCCTCTGCTTTCGCCAATTGGCGGCGTTGCAGGAAAGGCGCTGCGAGCGAAACTGCCAATCTCCCCCCTAGAGGGGGAGATGTCCGGCAGGACAGAGGGGGGCGCTGTCCCGCCAACATCTCTATTGAATGGGTCATCCTAATTTCCCTCGAACACCGGCTTCTCCTTAGCCACGAAAGCCGTGTACGCCCGCTCGAAATCGCGGGTCTGCATGCAGATCGCCTGCGCCTGCGCTTCCGCTTCGATCGCCTGGTCGAGACCCATCGACCATTCCTGGTTCAGCTGCGTCTTGGTGATGCCATGGGCGAAGGTCGGGCCGGAAACGATGCGCGCGGCCATGTCGAGCGCGTCGGCCTCGAGCGCCGCGGCATCCACCAGCCGGTTGTAGAAGCCCCAGCGCTCGCCTTCCTCGGCACTCATCGTGCGGCCGGTATAGAGCAGCTCGGCGGCGCGGCCCTGGCCAATGATGCGCGGCAGGATCGCGCAGGCCCCCATGTCGCAGCCGGCAAGGCCGACGCGGGTGAACAGGAATGCTGTCTTGGCCTGGGGCGTGGCGATGCGGATATCGCAGGCCATGGCGATAATCGCGCCGGCGCCGACCGCCACGCCGTCGACCGCAGCAATAATCGGCTTGCCGCAATTCAGCATCGCCTTGACGAAATCGCCCGTCATGCGGGTGAAGGCGAGCAGCGCCTTCATGTCCATCTTGACCAGTGGGCCGATGATTTCGTGGACATCGCCGCCCGAGCAGAAATTGCCGCCGTTGGGAAGGAACACCACCGCATCGACATCGTCGGCATAGACGAGATCGCGAAAAGTGTCGCGCAATTCGGCATAGCTGTCGAAGGTCAGCGGGTTCTTGCGCTCCGGTCGATCGAGCCGGATCTTTGCGATCTTGCCTTCGACCTGCCAGAGGAAATGCTTCGGCTTGCGGCCGGCCAGCTTCGTCATTCCCGTCCCTCCCAATTGCTGCGGAAGGAGGTCAGCATGCCGGTCAGCCGGCGCGCCTCATCCTCGCTCACATTGCCCAGCAACTCGCCGACCCATTTCTCATGCGCGGCGGCGATCACGGCGAAAATCTTCGATCCCTCTTCCGTCAGCCGCACCATCGAGGTGCGGCGGTCGCCATTGCGTCGGGCCCGCATCACCAACCCTTCCGAGACCAGCCGGTCGATGATGCCGGTGACATTGCCGTTGGACACCAGCAGGAAGCGCGAAAGATCGCTCATCAGCATGCCCTCCGGCGCGCGGTAGAGCGCGGCCATCACGTCGAAGCGTGGCAGCGTTGTGTTGAACTCTTGCCGCAGTCGTTCGCGCAGCTCGGCCTCGATGGTGCGCGAGGCGCGCAGCAGGCGTATCCACAGCCGCAGGCGGTCCTTGCCGGGTCCGGACGGGGCGGGCAGGGGACCGGCTACCATGTCTCACCTCCGGAGATCGAAATCGTCTGCCCGGTAATCGACCGGGCGGCGTCGCCACACAGATAAAGTACCGCGGCCGCAATTTCTTCCGGCTGGATGAAGCGGCCTTGCGGGTTGGTCGCGGCTAGGCTTGTCCGTGCCTGCTCGGACGAGCGGCCGGTCGTTTGGACGATGCGCTGGACGGTGCTCTCCAGCATCTCGGTTTCGACAAACCCTGGGCACACGGCATTCACTGTTATGCCGGACTTGGCGGTCTCGACGGCGAGTGCCCGCATCAGGCCGACGACGCCATGCTTGGCGGCAACGTAAGCTGCGACATAGGGATAGCCTTTCAGTCCGGCGGTGGAAGCGACGAAGATGATACGGCCAGTCTTGCGCACTGCCATGCCGGCCAACGCCGGCTTCACCGTCAGGAACGTACCGGTCAAGTTGACGTCGAGCGTGCGCTGCCAGTCTGCCAGCGAGGTCCGCTGCGCCGGGGCACTGCCGGACATGCCGGCATTGGCAACGACGATGTCGAACGCTCCGCGTGCCGCTTCCGCGGCCTCGTAGAGCGACGCCATCGACGTCTCGTCGGTGACGTCGGCGGCAATGGCGAAGATGGACTTGTTCTCCGCGGCGACCTCGGCAAGCGGCTCCACGCGCCGGCCGCAGATGGTCACGTCAACGCCCGCGCCGGCCAGCGCCAGCGCGATCGCGCGGCCGACGCCGGAGCCGCCGCCGGTGACCAGCGCATGACGCCGCGAAATCGTCGCCGCGGCACTCATACTTTCAACCCCGCTGCCGCTTCGCGTTCGGCCAGCCGGTAGAGCTGGTCGCGGCCGGGCAGATAGGGATCCGGCCATTTGACGCCGCGATCGCCAAGCATGACGGCCGCGTGCAGCGTCCAATACGGATCGGCAAGATGCGGCCTAGCCAGTGCGACGAGATCGGCGCGGCCCGCCATCAGGATCGAGTTGACGTGGTCCGGCTCATAGATATTGCCGACCGCCATCGTCGCCATGCCGACCTCGTTGCGGATGCGATCGGAAAACGGCGTCTGGAACATGCGGCCATAGACCGGTCTTGCCACGGCCGAAGTCTGGCCGGCCGATACGTCGCAGATGTCTACGCCGGCCTCATGCAGCAGCCGCGCGATCTCTACGGCATCGGCCGGCGTCACGCCTTCGATGCCCAGCCAGTCATTGGCGGAGATGCGCATCGAGATCGGCTTCTCGGCCGGCCACGCGGCGCGCACCGCATGAAAGATTTCCAAGGGGTAGCGCATGCGGTTTTCCAGCGAGCCGCCAAAGGAGTCGGTGCGCCGGTTGGTCAAGGGCGTGATGAAGGAGGACAGGAGATAGCCGTGCGCGGCGTGGATTTCGAGCATGTCGAAGCCGCAGCGCGCCGCCATCTCGGCCGAAGCGACAAACTGGTCGCGCACCATATCCATGTCGGCGCGGTCCATCGCCTTAGGCACCTGGTTTTCCCGCGACCACGGCACCGAAGACGCTGCCATGACGGGCCAATTGCCTAAGGGCAGCGGCACGTCGGTTCCCTGCCAGCCGAGCCTGGTCGACCCCTTGGCACCGGAATGGCCGATCTGGGCGCAGATCTTGGCCTCGGTTTCGGCATGGACGAACTCGACCAGCCGCTTCCAGGCGACCTCATGCTCGGGCGCATAGAAACCGGGGCAGCCAGGCGTGATGCGGCCCTCCGCGCTGACGCACGTCATCTCGATGTAGAGGAGACCGGCGCCGCCCTTGGCCCGTTCGGCGTAATGGGCGAAATGCCAATCGGTCGGACAGCCGTCGACCGCTTTGTACTGCGCCATCGGCGAGACGACGACGCGGTTCTGCAGCGCCATGCCGCGCAGCCGGAACGGCGCGAACATCGGCGCGCGACGCAGATTGTTGCCCCCGGCGCCGGCCTGGCGCTGGAACCACTCCTCGGCGCCGGCCAGCCATTCGGCATCGCGCAGCCGCAAATTCTCGTGACTGATGCGTTGCGAACGCGTCAGCAGCGAATAGTTGAACTGCACCGGATCGAGGCCGAGATAGCGCTCGACCTCCTCGAACCATTCGAGCGAATTGCGCGCCGCCGACTGCAGCTTCAGCACTTCGGTGCGGCGGGCGTCCTCATATTTGCTAAAGGCGGCCTCGAGGTCTGGCTCGGACTCGACATAGTCGGCCAGCGCCACCGCGCTTTCCAGCGCCAGCTTGGTGCCGGAACCGATCGAGAAATGCGCGCTCGCCGCCGCGTCGCCCATCAGCGCCAGGTTCTTGTAGGACCAGCGTTCGCACAAGACGCGCGGGAAATTGATCCACGCCGAGCCGCGGATATGATTGGCGTTGGTCATCAGCGCGTGGCCGCCGAGATGACGGGCAAAGATGCGCTCGCAGACGGCAATCGATTCCTGCTGCGACATCGCGCCGAAGCCGAAGCGCCGCCAGGTCTGCTCGCTGCATTCGACGATGAAGGTCGCGGTATCGCTGTCGAACTGGTAGGCATGCGCCCACACCCAGCCATGCTCGGTCTTTTCGAAGATGAAGGTGAAGGCGTCGTCGAATTTCTGGTGGGTGCCGAGCCAGACGAACTTGCATCTACGAATGTCGATATCGGGCTTGAACACGTCGACGAAGGCGCTCCGCGCTTTCGAGTTCAACCCGTCGGCGGCGACAACCAGGTCGTGCGTCTCCATATATGGCTTGGGATCGGCGATGTCGGTTTCGAAGACCAGCTTGACGCCGAGTTCGCGCGCCCGCCGCTGCAGCAACGTGAGCAGCCGCTTGCGGCCAATGCCGCAAAAGCCGTGACCGGTCGAGACCGTGCGCACGCCGTCATGGATGACGGCGATATCGTCCCAATAGGCGAAATGCTTGCGGATCCAGACGGCGCTGACCGGGTCGTTTTTGGTCAGGTTCTCCAGCGTTTCCGCCGACAGCACGACGCCCCAGCCAAACGTATCATCGGCACGGTTGCGCTCGAACACCGTGACCTCATGCGCGGCATTCCTGAGCTTCAGCGAGATTGCAAAGTAGAGCCCGGCTGGTCCGCCGCCGAGAACCGCAACTTTCATCGTGCGATCTCCTCTTCGCTTCTGTTTGTCGAGTTTACGCCTGAGACGAATTAATTCAAGCTTGAAGTTTCAGGATTGAAACAATCCGCCCCAGAAACCCAGCTTGCCGGCAGTTGCGCAGGCCAGGGACGCCCCGGGCTATTTTTCCGGGTTCTTCGGGCTCCACAGCACCGTCTCCGCATCTTTTTCATAGGCCATGCCATTGGGATAGCTGATCGCTTCCAACTGCAAGCCCCAGGGCGCCCGGAAGTAGAGGATGGTCTGGCCGGCCGCCGGGCCTTCGGTAACCGGCAGCGGTCCCATCCGCGTCTTGACGCCCTTGCCGTCAAGATAGGCTTTTGCGGCGGCGATGTCGTCGACATAGAAGGCGATATGGAAGCCGCCTATGTCGCTGTTGCGAGGCGTCAGGTCCTTCTGGTCCGGCGCGGTGTATTTGAACAGCTCGATGTTCGACCCGTGTCCGCAGCGGACCAGGGTGATCTCCTCAATCACCGCCTTGGGATCGACGCCCAGCAGATCCTGCATGAATGTGCCCTTGTCGTCGGCGAACGGGCCGAACGACATCGCCTTCTTGCAGCCAACCACCTCGGTGAAGAAATCGACCGCCTGCTCCATGTCGGGGACGGTGACGCCGGTGTGGTCGTGGCCACGCGTGCCGGGAATGGAACTGGCGTAAGCCGTGCCGATGCCTCCCAGCACGGTGGCGGTGAGCACTGCGTAGCGGATTGCATTCTTCATGTCAGTCATCCTCCATCGCGGGACATTTTGCCGGGTGCACGCCTGAGGCCCGCTCTTTAGCGTGCGAATAGGATTGTGTTTCATGCCGGCGCCTTTGCGGCGGGAAGTAGCCAGGCATCATCGATCTCGGGCAGCGGAATGGCGGCGAGGAGGTCGCGCGTGTAAGCCTGCTGCGGCTTCTCGAACAAAGTATCCGTCGCACTGGCTTCGACGATCGCGCCTTCGCGCATGACGATCACTTGCCGGCAGAGCCGCCGGATCACCGACAGGTCATGGCTGATGAAGGCGACGGTCAGGCCCATCTCCGCTGCAAGCTTTTCCAGCAGCGTCAGGATCTGTGCCTGCGTCGACACGTCGAGGCCTGAGACGATTTCGTCGGCCAGCACGAATTTCGGCGACAGCGCCAGCGCTCGGGCAATGCCGACGCGCTGGCGCTGGCCGCCCGACAATTCATGACGATAGCGGCTGGCGAAGCCTTGCGGCAGGCCGACGCGCTGAAGCGCTTCAGCAACTCGGGCTTTCAGATTGTCGCCGAGGCCATTCTGTTTGAGTGGTGCGGCGATGATGCTGGCGATGGTGCGGCGTGGGTTAAGCGACGACATCGGGTCCTGGAAGATCATCTGCAGATTGCGGCGCAGCGGCCGGAGTTCGGCCTCAGCCAGATGCGTGATGTCGCGGCCGTCGAAGATGACCTTGCCGGCGCTCGGCTCCAGAAGCCGCACTAAGGCGCGGCCAAGCGTCGATTTGCCGGAGCCGGATTCGCCGACGATGCCGGTCACCGATCCCTTTGGCAGGTCGAAATCCAGCCCTTTCAGGATCTCGGCCAAGGGCGCGCGGCCGATCAGCGGCTTGCGCGTCATGTCGGGCAGCGCGACCTTCAGCCCACGCACGGAAAACAGCGGCTCAGCCATGCTGTCGCCTCCAGGCCTGATCGGCGGCGGCGATCTCCGAAGCAAGCCCGGCCAGCACCGCCTCGTCCACCGGCTTCAGCGAGGCGAAGGGGTCGGTGTAGCGTGGCGTCGCGGCCATCAGAGCTCGCGTGTAGGGGTGCTGCGGAGCGGCGAAGAGAGCGGCCGTTTCGGCCTCCTCGACCACCTTGCCGGCATAGAGCACCGAGACCTTCTGGCTGATCTTGGCGACGACGCCGAGATCATGGGTAACGAACAGGATCGCCGTGCCGTGCTCGCGCTGCAGTTGCGCGATCAGCCGCAGGATCTGCTTCTGCACAGTCACGTCGAGCGCCGTGGTCGGCTCGTCGGCGACGATCAGCCTTGGTTCGGCCGCAAACGCCGCGGCGATCAGCACGCGCTGGCGCATGCCGCCGGACAGCTCGTGCGGATAGCATTTGAGGACACGCTCGGGGTCGCGGATTTGCACCTCGTCCAGCAATTGGCGGATGTGTGCATCGGCCTTCTCGCCGCTCCAGCCGAGGATGCGCACCAGCCGGTCGGTCATCTGCGGGCCGATGCGGCGTGACGGGTTGAGCGCGGTCAGCGGGTCTTGCGGGATCAGCGCCGTGCGCGCGCCGATCAGCGTGCGCCTTGCCTTTGGCTGAAGCTTGCCGAGGTCCTCGCCCTCGAGCAACATATCGCCTTCGACGATGCGCACGCTCGAAGGCAGCACGCCGAGCACCGCCTTGCCGATCATCGTCTTGCCGGCGCCGCTCTCGCCGACCAGCGCGCGCACCTCGCCGGGCTCGACGGCGAGCGACACCGAGCGCAGCACGCGCAAGCCATTAGGCAGCACCGCGCTAAGGCTGCGTATGTCGAGGCAGGGTTTCGCCAGCGCGTTCATCGCAGCACCGGATCGAAACGTGCCCTGAGACCTTCGCCGAACTGGCTGAACGACAGCACCGTCAGGATCAGCGTGACCAGCGGGAACACCAGCACCCACCAGGCCTGATGGATCGACAGGCGGCCCTCGGCGATGATGCCGCCCCAGGTCGGGTCGTCGGTCGAGATCGACAGATTGACGAAGGACAGGATCGCCTCGACGATGACGGCAATGCCCATCTCCAGCGACAGCAGCGCGACGATCGACGGCACCACATTGGGCAGCACTTCGCGCAGCATGATGCCGATGCGGCCGTAGCCGGCGATGCGGGCGTTCTCGACATAGTCCATGCGCGACTGGCCCAACGTCTCGGCGCGGATCACCCGGCAGAAGCGCGTCCAGTCGATGACGGCAATGGCAATGATAACCGAGCTCAAGCCGGTACCGAGCACTGCGACCAAAAGGATGGCAAACAGCACCGGCGGAAACGCCATCCAGACATCGACGATGCGCGAGATGATGCGGTCGGCCCAGCCGCCGAAATAGCCGGCGATCAGCCCCAGCGTCGAGCCGACCAGGCAGGCCGCGATGGCGGCGGCGAAGGCGACGATGAAGGCGATGCGGGCACCGAAGATCAGCCGTGACAGAAGATCGCGGCCGAGGCTGTCGGTGCCGAGCCAGTAGCCGGGCTCAGCACCATCGAGCCAGAACGGCGGCAGGCGCTCCAGCATCAAATCCTGCGCCAGCGGGTCCTGCGGCGCGACCAACGGCGCAAGAATTGCGGCCAGCAGCGCAATCACCAGCCAGCCGCCGGCCAGCCACAGGCGTGCCCGCGAGCCATGTCTCGAAATGCGGGCCTCATCCATGGCGCAGCCTCGGATTAAGCAGGGCGTACATCATGTCGACGGCAAGGTTGATCAGCACGAACAACAGCGCGAAGACCAGCACGATGCCCTGGATCAGCGGCAGGTCGCGGTTGATGACGGCATCGATCGCCATGTTGCCGAGACCTTCATAGGAAAACAGCCGTTCGACGATGACCGTGCCGCCGATCAGGAAGGTGAACTGCACGCCGACCAGCGTCAGCGTCGGCAGGGCCGCGTTCTTCAGCGCCTCGCGCAGGATGACCTGCGTTTCCGAAAAGCCCTTTACCCGCGCCAGCACGACGTAGTCGAGGTCGAGCACTTCCTTCAGCGACTGTTTCAGCAGCTGCGAGATGATCGCGGCCAGTGGCAGCGCCAGCGCAATCGCCGGCATCAGCATGTGTGCCAGCAGGTCCCTGGTCAGGTCGAAGCGCAGCCGTACGATGCTTTCGAACAGATAGAATTGCGTGACGAAGGGCAGATCGAGTTGCGGCGACACCCGGCCGGAAATGTCGAAAACCGGCACCAGCACGCCGAACAAAAGGATCAGCACCAAACCCCACAGGAAATCGGGAATCGAGAGCGCCGCACCGCTGGCGATGTCGATGCCAGCTTCGACCGCGGTGCCGCGTTCGCGCGCGCCGAGGATCGCCGTCGTGCCGCCGATCGCCAGCGCCATCACAAGCGCGACGATCGCGAGTTCCAGCGTCGCCGGCAGGCGGTTGAAGACCAGGCCCAGAACATCCTGCCGGAGCGAAATCGAAGTGCCGAAATCGCCCCTGACGACACCTGCCAGCCAGATGAAAAATTGCTGGACGATGGTCTTGTCCAGCCCGTAAAGCGCGCGCAGACGCGCGATGTCGGCATCGGTTGCACCGGGCGGCAGCATCATCGCGATCGGATCGCCTGGCGCGACACGGATGACGATAAAGACGACGACGGCCACGCCGAACAGCGTGATCGCCATCGTCAGAAGACGGATCAGGAATCTTTGCAGCAGCATGGTCGCCCGTGGCGGAAAATGCGCGCCGTCATTCCGGACGGCGCGCGACAAGCCGAAGACTGTCTCAGGCCGGGCTCATCAGCGCCGGCAGAAGTGCGCCCGACACATGCTGCACGACATTGACGCCCTTGGCATGCACGATCGGCTGCGCATACTGGATCAGCGGCAGCACATAGGCCTGTTCGGCGATGTATTTGTCGACGGCCTTCCAGCCGGCAATGCGCTTGGCCTCGTCCTTCTCGCCCCATAGTGGATTGATCATGTCGATCAGATCCTGACTGTCCCACACCGAATGCGGGCTCGGGCCATACATGGCAAAACCGGTCGAGGTGGTCGGGTCGCCGATGGCGTTGCCCCAATTGTAGAAGGCCGCCGGCGCCAGCTTGTCGGCGGCGCGCAGCTCGTAGTGCTTGGCGATCTCGTAGACCTCGATCGTCGCCTCGATGCCGACCTTGCGCCACATGCCGACGATCGCCTGGATCATCTCGTAGTCCTTGGGCTTGAAGCCCTTGGTCGTCTGTATCGTGAACTTGACCGGCTTTTCCGGCGAATAGCCGGAGGCGGCCAGCAGTTCCTTGGCCTTGTCCGGATTGTGCTCCACCTTGATCGACGCATCGTAGGCCGCGTATTCCGGCGTCTCCAGCGTATCGATGGGCTGGCCGTAACCGCGCAGCAGCCGGTCGACCAAAAGCTTTTTGTCGACCGCCATCACCGCCGCCTGGCGCACGTTCTTGTCCAGCATCACGTCGATGTCGTTGAAGAAGATCATGCCGATGTCGGAAACGTTCTTGCATGAGCCGGCAAGTCCATCCTTGGCGATCAGGCGGTCATATTCCTCATAGGGGATTTCCAGCGTCACCTGCGAGGAACCGGACTCGATCTCGGCGACGCGGCTCGCCGCATCGGTGACGAACTTGATGGTTACGTTTTCGAAGGCCGGCTTGCCGCCCCAGTAGTTCGGGTTGGCCTTGAGCCGCAGGAAGGCGTTGCGCTCGAATTTGTCGACCATATAGGGCCCGGTGCCGATCGGGGCTTTCTCAAAACCCTCGGCGCCGACCTTTCCGTAATAGGTCTTCGGCATGATGTAGCCGGTCAGGAACGACATCCACTTGAAATACACCGGGTCGAATTGCACGACGTCGCCGGTGATCTTGTTGCCGTCGATCTTGAAGTTGTTGACGTTCTTCCAGACGAACTGGATCGGGTTGCCGGTCTTTTCATCGCCCGCCCGCTGCAGAGACCAGACCACGTCTTCGGCCGTGAATGGCGAGCCGTCATGCCAGGTGACGCCCTCGCGCACCGTCATCATGATCTTGCTGCGACCCTCGTTCCAGCCCCATTCGGTGAGCAGGCCGGGCGCGAAAGAAAGATCCGGCTTCTGCGGGATGAACTGGTCGAACACCGACTGGTACAGACCCTGGATGGTCGGGTTGACCGCCGAAGGCCCGGTGGTCGGGTCCCAGGACGGCAAATTGACATTGTAGGCGATGGTCAGTTCGCCGGCAGCCTTGGCGATTTGCGGCAGGCCGAGCGCCGTGGCGCCAAGTGCGGCCGCGCCATATCCGAGCAATTCTCGTCTGTTGATTGTCATGGTCGTTCCCCTGTTGCTTTTATGCGCGGTGTCGTTGTCAATCGGTGGGTTCAGGCTCCTTGGGCAACCGCGCCTTGTCCTCCTTCACCCTAGATGAAAAATGGAGCCTACCTCCCGCCAAGTTGTTGCGCGAGCATGAAGCCCGACGCTGCCCCGGTGCCGGCGCCGGGCCATGTTGCCGCCCCGGTCAGGTGCAGATTGCCGACCGGCGTGTTCCAGCCAGCGTAACCGCGCGCCGGCCGGAACAGGAAATTCTGCGCCAGATGATGGCTGCCGCAGATCTGGTCGCCGCCGACAAGGTTCGGGTTCTCGCGTTCGAGGTCGATGGGCGAGAACACGGCGCGGCCGAGGATCTTCCGACGAAGGCCGGGCGCATAGCGCTCGATAATGTCGAGGACGCGCTCGGCGTAGTGCTCCCTAGCCTCGTCCCAGTGAGCCGCCGCGATCGTGCCCGCCGCATCGCCTGCAATCTCGGCTGGCAGCATGCGCACCTGCACCCAAAGTACGTGCTTGCCGTCCGGCGCGCGCGAGGGATCGACGGCCGTCGGCTGGCCGACGACCAGCACCGGTTCGTCCGGCAGCACCCCTGACATCGCCTGCTGATAGGTCCGCGACATGGCATCGAGCGACGGCGACAGATGCACATAGGCGAACTGCCGAAGCTCGGCGCCGGCGCGCCAGTCCGGCAGGTCGTCGAGCGCCAGATGGATCATCAACGTCCCCGGCGCGTGGCGGAATTTTTTCACGGCCGTGTCGAAGCCGGTGTCGCCCGATCCGTTAGGCAACAGTTTCCCGGTCAGCGCCTTGGGCGCGACACCGGCGATGACGGCCTTGGTGGCTGTGTGGGTCTCGCCGGAAGCGAGCCGCACGCCGGTCGCTTTGCCGGCCGAAACCGTGATCTCGGCGACATCAGCCCCAGTGACGATCTTGCCGCTGGCGGCCGTGAGCATGCCTGACAAAGCGCGGATGATGGTGTCGGCGCCGCCTCTGCCGAGCACCATGCCGAAGCACTGGTTGGCCATGGATTCGAGGTAAGGGAACACCGCGCCGCCGGCGATATCGGGCGCGAAATCGAGATGCATGCCCCAGGTGGCCAGCGTCGCCCTGACATGCGGTGACTGGAAAGTCTCCTCGAGCCACGCGCGGGGTGAGGAAAGCAGTAATCGACCGGTATCGAGCGCGCCGGCCAAACCCTTCTTGCGCCAGAGGTTCCAGGCGGTGCCGGCGAGCGCACGGCCGCTCATCGGCGAGCCCAGCAGCCGGAACAGATGCTCGGCCTCCGCCGGGAATGCCGCAACCAGACGGCGCCATGTCTGTGCGTCGGCGTCGGAAAAAGCGGCCATGCGCGAGGCGGTCTTTTCCAGGTCGCTGCTGACGCCGAACCAGCTTCCGTCCGGGAAGGCGCTGGCAAAGCAATCGGCCACCGGCGCGAATTCCAGCCCGTGGGTTTTCAATTCATTTGCATATTTCTTGTGAAAGGCCGAGCCGGCGAACAGGCTGAGATTCATCGCGCCGAAATCGTGCCGGAAGCCCGGAAGCGTCAATTCGCGCGTCTGGACGGCGCCGCCGATCGTTGCATTACGCTCGAAAACTGCCGTTTTCCAGCCTTTGAGCGCCAGATGCGCGGCGCATGCCAGACTGTTGTGGCCTGCTCCGACAAATATGGCGTCGAACTCGCTCACGCCCCGTCCCATTTCCTTTATGCTTAAAGATAATTGCAGATGCATATGTTTTCGTCTAGTAGGATATTAAGGGCCGCGAGAGCCTTCAGCACCATCGAGAAAGAGGGAACAGAGACCATGGACACACAACAACTTCTAGGCGAAGTCGCCGGCCAGCTGCTTTCAGGCGCCATCCAGGTGGTCGACCTGACGGCGCCGCTCGGGCCCGACACGCCGCTGATCAAGCTGCCGCCGGAGCTGGCGGTGGACACGCCGAAGGTCGAGATCCACGCCATCTCCGCCTATGACAAGAATGGCCCGTGGTGGGCGTGGAACTGGCTCAAGCTCGGCGAGCATTCGGGCACGCATTTCGACGCACCCAACCACTGGATCACCGGCAAGGATTATCCGGACGGCGCCACCGACACCATTCCGGCGCAGAACTTCGTCGGCCCGGTCAACGTCATCGACTGTTCGAAGCAAGCGGCAGCCGATCACGATTTCCTGCTCACCGTCGATCACATCAAGGCATGGGAAGCCGAACATGGCGCTATCAACCCCGGCGAGTGGGTGGTGATGCGCACCGACTGGTATAAGCGCAACGGCTCGGAAGCCGAGTTCCTTAACGCCAACGAGACCGGACCGCACACGCCTGGCCCGACCGCCGAAGCCATCCAGTATCTGATTAGCAAGGACATCAAGGGCTGGGGCAGCGAGACGATCGGCACGGATGCTGGAAAAGCAGGGGGAATGGAGCCGCCGTTCCCGGCGCACAGCCTGATGCACAAGGCCAACCGCTACGGCCTCGCCAGCCTCTGCAACCTCGACCGGCTGCCGCCGAAAGGCGCGATCCTGATCGCGGCGCCGCTCAAGATCGAGCACGGCACCGGCAGCCCGATCCGCGCGTTGGCGTTGGTGCCAAGGCAATAGGGTAGCTGCGGTCTTCGGGAGAAGATCATGTGCGGAAGTGGCACTGTGGTGACGGAGTGGGAGCGGCAGCCTTGCAAAGCTGCGGCTCTACGGCGCCCCCCTCTGTCCTGCCGGACATCTCCCCCACTTGGGGGGAGATCGGCCGTCACCGCGGCTTTCGCCAATCTTCAACGATGCAGGAATGAGCGGGGCGCCGAAGCTGCCAATCTCTCCCCTTGTGGGGGAGATGTCCGGCAGGACAGAGGGGGGCGCGAAGGAACGCGATCCTGCACGGTTGAAACTCAGTTCCCGAGGACGGGGAGCAACCCTCGATGAGCGCTCCCGATCACATCGTCATCGGCAGCGGCATCAACGCGCTGGTCTGCGCGGCGATGCTTGGCGGCAAGGGGGCGAAGGTGCTGGTGCTCGAGCGCAACGACCGCATCGGCGGCTGCATGCGCACCGAAGAAATCACCGCGCCCGGCTTCATCCACGACGTGATGGCGACGACCTTTGTCCTGTTCATCACCTCGCCGGCCTATGCGGCACTGGGCAAGGATCTGGCGCGGCACGGCCTGGAGTTTTGCAACACCTCCACGCCGACCGGTGTGCTGCGCCCGGACGGCAGCCATGCCGTCCTGCGCACCGATCGTATCGCCAATGTAGCGGCGATCAATGCGCTTGCCGCGGGCGACGGCGACCGGCACGCAAACGATGTCGGCGAGATCGAGCGCAACGCCGGTCTGCTGTTCGGACTGCTCGGTGGCAGCCTGTGGTCCTACCCGACGGCCAGGCTGCTGGCGGGTGAAGCCTGGCGGCGCGGCCCGCGTGGCCTTGCCGCCTTTCTCGGCAGCGCGCTGGTGCCGGCGCGCGGTTGGCTGGAAAGCACCTACCAGTCGGAAACCATGCGCGCGCTGTGGGCGCCCTGGGTGCTGCATGCCGGCCTCGGGCCTGAGGACGCGTTCTCCGGCCAGATCGCCAAGGTCATCGCCTTCGCGCTTGAGGCGGCCGGCGCGCCGATCGTCAAGGGCGGTGCCAGGAATCTGCTGGCCGCCTTCGAAGCCCTGATCAGGGAACGTGGCGGCGAAATCCGCACCGGCGCCGACGTCGCGGCTATTGTCCAAAGCGGAGGCCGCGCCGCCGGCGTGCGGCTGGCTTCGGGCGAAACGATCAACGTGAACAAGAGCGTCATCTGCTCGGTCACGCCAAGCCAGCTCTACGAGCGGCTGCTCGGCGACGCGGCGCCGAAAGCCGACGTCGAGGCAGCGCAAAAATACCGCTACGGCAAGGGCAATTTCCAGATCCACTATGCCTTGGACAAGCCGCCGGCATGGCGCGGCGAGGGCCTGGATAAAGTCGCGCTGCTGCATCTGACGCCGGGGCTCGACGGCGTCTCGAAGGCCTGCAACGAAGCCGTGCGCGGCATGCTGCCGGAGGTGCCGACCATGTGCGTCGGCCAGCCGCACGCGCTCGACCCATCGCGCTGCCCGGACGGCAAGGCGGTCCTGTGGTTGCAACTGCCCGAGGCGCCACGGCATATCAAGGGCGATGCCGCCGGCAAACTGCAGACACCGGCAGACGGTCGCTGGACCGAGGCGCTGCGCGAAGCCTATGCCGACCGTGCCGAAGCGATCCTCGCCAGCCATATCGACGGGTTCAAGGACAGCGTCATCGCACGCCGCGCCTGTTCGCCGGCCGACCTGGAAGCGATGAACATCAATCTGGTCGGCGGCGACCCCTATGGCGGTTCCTCCGCTATCGACCAGTCGTTCCTGTGGCGGCCGTTCAAGACGAGCCGCAATCACGCCACCGGGGTCAGGGGTCTCTACCACATCGGTGCCTCGACCCATCCGGGTGCTGGCTTAGGCGGCGGCTCCGGCTTTCTCCTGGCGGGGAGGCTGTGATGGAACAGAAGGTTGAAAAGCGCCAGCACATCTCGACTTTGGGCCAGATCGGCCTGCAGCAATTCGCGCCCTATCTGATGAACCGCATCATGGGCCGCTACAACGCCACCTTGCGCGACAATTTCCGCAAGCAGGGCCTGACCATTCCGCAGGTGCGCACGCTGGCCGTGTTGTCGGTCACCGATGGCGTCACCGTCAACGATCTCTCGGTCTATACCGTCATCGAGCAGTCGACCTTGAGCCGGACGCTCGACACGCTGGAGGGGCAAGGGTTTGTGCGGCGCGAGCAGGGGGTCACCGACAGCCGTATCCGCCATGTGTTCCTGACCGACGATGGCCGCGCCGAGTTCGCGCGCGCCTGGCCGGCCATGCACGACGCTTTCGAGGCAATGTTCGACGATGTCGACGATGCCGAATACGCGGCGCTGATCGCGACATTGCAGAAGATGCTGAAGAACATTCGCAAGCACGACATCTGATCTTACGCGCCGCCATCGGGGCGGTAACGGAAGGAGCCCAAAATGGCCGAACGGTCTTTTGCCAAGGAAGTCGAAAAGCTCAGGCTCGGCGCCGGCGAGGAGTTTTCCGGCGAAGGCATTCTCGCCATCACCAAGGCGCTGCTGCAATGCGGCGTCGGCTATGTCGGCGGCTATCAGGGCGCGCCGATCAGCCATTTGATGGACGTGCTGGCCGACGCGCAGGATATCCTGGGCGAGCTCGGCGTGCATTTCGAGGCGAGCGCCTCGGAAGCGACCGCCACCGCCATGCTGGCGGCATCGGTGCACTATCCGATCCGTGGCGCGGCCACCTTCAAGTCGACGGTCGGCACCAATGTCGCCTCCGACGCGCTCGCCAATCTCGCTTCCGGCGGCGTCACCGGCGGTGCATTGATCATCGTCGGCGAGGATTACGGCGAAGGCTCCTCGATCATGCAGGAGCGCAGCCACGCCTTTGCCATGAAGAGCCAGGTCTGGCTGCTCGACCCGCGACCGAACCTGCCGTCGATCGTCAAGGCGGTGGAGGACGGCTTCGAGCTGTCCGAGGTTTCCAACACGCCGGTCATGCTGCAGGTCCGTATTCGCTGCTGCCATGTCCACGGCCATTTCATCGCCAAGAACAACAAGCGCCCGGCAATGACTGTGGCCGATGCGCTCGAGGCGCCGCGCCGCGACACCGGCCGCATCGTGCTGCCGCCCGCGTCCTTCCTGCACGAGAAGGAAAAGGTGCAGAAACGCTGGCCGGCGGCGGTGGATTTCATCCGCACCAACAAGATCAACGAGTTTTTCGGCCCGGAGCACGGCTCGGTCGGCATCGTCATGCAGGGCGGCATGTACAATTCGGTCATCCGGGCGCTGCAGCGGCTCGGCCTCGCCGACACTTATGGCGACACCGACGTGCCGCTCTATGTGCTCAACGCCGTCTATCCCTTGGTCGACGACGAGTTCCTGTCTTTCTGCGAAGGCAAGGACGCCGTCCTCGTCGTCGAGGAAGGCCAGCCCAACTACATCGAACAGGCCTTTGCCGCGATGCTGCACAAGGCCGGCCGCGGCACCAAGCTCGTCGGCAAGGAACATCTGCCTATGGCCGGCGAATATACCGGCCAGGTGATGCTCGACGGCATCGGATCGTTCCTGCGTGCCACCATCCCGCATCTGCTGCCAAGCGAGGTCCGCGCGCCGAACAAGATCGGCGACGGGCTCGACACCGCCGACCTGATCAACGTCGTCCCGGGCCGGCCGCCCGGCTTCTGCGTCGGCTGCCCGGAGCGGCCGATCTTCGCCGCCACCAAGCTGGTCGAGCAGGAGTTGGGCAAGCACCACATCGCCTCCGACATTGGCTGCCATCTGTTCTCGATCATGCCGCCTTTCGAGCTAGGTGCCACCACCATGGGCTACGGGCTGGGGCCGGCCTCGGCTTCGGCGTTCAATTCGCCCGATGCCAAGCGCCGCTCAATCTCCTTCGTCGGCGACGGCGGCTTCTGGCACAACGGCCTGACCTCCTCGGTCGGCAATGCCGTGTTCAACAAGAATGACGGCATCATCGTCATCGTCGACAATTTCTATTCGGCCGCCACCGGAGGGCAGGACATCCTGTCGTCCCGCGCCGGCAACAAGACCAAGTCGACCAAGCACCCGATCACCGAGGCGGTGAAGGGCATGGGCGTCAAATGGCTGCGCCACATCGACCGCACCTACGACGTAACCAAGATGCAAGACACGCTGCGCGAGGCGCTGACGACGGACGAGAAGGGCCCGAAAGTCATTGTCGCCTCGTCCGAATGCATGCTCAACCGGCAGCGCCGCGAAAAGCCGCTGGTCGACAAGGCGATCAAGGGCGGGACGCGCATAGTCAAGCCAAAATTCGGTGTCGACGAAGATATCTGCACCGGCGACCATGCCTGCATGCGGCTGTCCGGCTGTCCGTCGCTTTCGGTGAAGTCGCTCGACGATCCGTTGCGCGACGATCCGGTGGCGCATATCGACCAAAGCTGCGTCGGTTGCGGCAATTGCGGCGAGGTCGCCGATGCGGCGGTGCTCTGCCCGTCCTTCTACCGCGCCGATGTCGTGCACAATCCGAGCCGCTGGGACCGTTTCCTTGAAGCCGCGCGTCGCGCCACGATCAGTCTCTTGCAGCGGCGCCGTGAAAGCCGGCGCCTGATATTCGCCGATGCTTGACGCCGTGCCCTCATCGCGCTCGAAAGCCGGCGCCCCCGAAGACGAGCGCGTCATCAAGCTCGCCGTGCTGGCGGTCGGCGGCCAGGGCGGTGGCGTGCTGGCCGACTGGATCACCGACGTCGCCGAGCGCAACGGCTACGTCGCGCAATCGACCTCGGTCGCCGGCGTCGCCCAGCGCACCGGCGCCACCATCTATTATGTCGAAATGTGCCGCGACACCGGCCGCCTGCCGGTCTTCGCGCTGTCGCCGTCGCAAGGCGACGTCGATATATTGATCGCCGCCGAACTGATGGAGGCCGGCCGCGCCGTCATCCGCGGCTTCGTCACGCCCGAGCGCACCACGCTGATCGCCTCGTCGCACCGCATCGCCGCGGTCTCGGAGAAGATCGAGCCCGGCGATGGCCTCGCTTCGTCCTCGAAGGTGCATGCCACGGCGGAAGCCGCGGCCAAGCGCTTCATCGCCTTCGATATGGAGAAGATCGCCGCCGACAATGGCTCGATGATCTCGGCCAGCCTGCTCGGCGCGCTGGCCGGCTCCGACGCCTTGCCGTTCAGTCGCGAAAGCTATGAGCAGGCGGTCAGTGCCGGCGGCCGCGGCGTCAAAGCCAGTCTCGCCGCCTTCGGCGCCGCCTACGATCGGGCGCGCGGCATCGCGAGTGTGCCTTCGGGCGACAAGACTGCAGGGCCGGCGGCCGCTGAAACCGGCTCGGGCGCGACGACAAAAGTCAGCGGTCCGGAAAGCCTGTTAAAAGGCTGGCAATCGCTGGCCGCCCGGGTCGATGCTTTGCCGGCTCCTGTCCGCGACATGGCGCTTCGCGGCCTGAAAAAAGTCGTCGACTATCAGGACGTTGCTTATGGCGGCGAGTATCTCGATAGGCTCGACCGGGCCGTCGCTCTGGACGATGCCGAACACGCCTACGCGCTGTCGATCGCCGCCGCCAAGCATCTGGCCAACGCGATGTGCTACGACGACATGATCCGCGTCGCCGACCTGAAGACGCGCTCTAGCCGCGACCGACGCGTACGCCGTGAGGTTGGCGTCAAGGACGGCTCGGTCCTGCAGGTGACCGAATATTTCCATCCGCGCATCGAGGAATTCTGCGGCACGCTGCCGGCCGGGCTCGGCAGCTACATCGAAAGCCGGCCGAAGCTCGCCGCCTTCCTCGACCGCCGCATCAATCGCGGCCGTCACATCCGCACCGACAGCTTTGCCGGCTTTGCCGCATTGTGGTTCATCGGCGGCCTGCGCCGCTGGCGCCGCCGGTTGCTGCGCCACAAGGTCGAGACCGCGCATATCGAGCGCTGGTATGCGCTGGCGCTCGGCCAAGTCGGCCAGGACTACGCGCTTGGTACGGAGATCCTCAACTGCCGCCGGCTGATCAAGGGTTACAGCGACACCCACGCCCGCGCGCAGTCGAAATTCGACCGGGTGCTGTCGGCGCTCGACCTGCTTAAGGGCCGCCCGGACGCCGCCGACTGGATCCGGCGCCTGCGCGAAGCGGCACTGAAGGACGAAAAGGGCGACATGCTGGACGGCGCGTTGAAGACGGTGGCGTCGCTGGGCGACGGCGACGTTCCATCAAGTTGATCTGTGAAATGGTCCCGTTTAATTCATCGAGAATTTTGGTGCCGCTTAGGTGACTCGAACACCTGACCCCATCATTACGAATGATGTGCTCTACCAACTGAGCTAAAGCGGCCCGGGAAGCCGAGCTTCCAGGATGGGCTGGGTGATAGACGCAACCGGCCGCGAATTCAAGATGGCAGTCGCGATTTCAGGACGAGGCAATTCGTGCCGCCTCCGGCCGGGCGCAAGGGCCGCCGCCGCGCGGATCTACCATTGGCCGCGTGATGCCGCATCGGCACGCCGCGCGACCGCCACGTTGGCCGTGACCGGAAAATCAGCGAAAAATGTTGATTCCTTTACCGAAAACCGCCGAAATGAGCTTTGTGCCCCTCGGCAAGGCAGAATGCGGCCGCTCGCTTGTTGATTGATTGGTCGCCTGCGGCTAACGATCATGGCAATGTGAATGAAATTGCAGAGGGAATCGCTTGGACGCGATCGAAAAAGCGATCCGCAATGCCTTCGAGAAAGGCAATGCCGACGACCGGGCGTTTCGCGAGCGGGTCTATCGATCGGCTTTCGCGGCACTCGACCGTGCCCTGCAGGCCAATCCAAACGTCACCGTGGAGGTCGCCATCAAGCGCCGCAAGGCGGTCCAGGCGAAGATCACCGAAATCGAATCGGAATTCCTGCCGGCGGTTGCCGACGTCGCCGCGCCGACCGACAGTTTGGAGGCAGCACCGGAGGTGGAGCCTCCGGCCGAAGCCGAAGCCGAGCCTGCGCCGTCGCCCGATGTCGTCGTTGACGGTCCGGCGCAGCCGCCCGAATCCGATGCGCCCCGGTCGCGCGTCCTGCCGGTCGTCCCCGACATCATGCCCGATGCGCCTGTTCCCGAGGCGCCGGTGATCGACATGGGGGCGTCGGCTCCGACCGAAGCCGACGCCGAAACCGACGACGCGGAAGTGACGCCCGACCGCGACGACCGGCGGGCCAGGCGGCGGCGCCTGCCCTTGACCGCGATCTTCTTCGGTGTGACGCTGCTCGCAGCCGCCGGCATCGGCCTTTATTTCGCCAACCAGACCGGCGTCTTCAAATCGGCGACCGAGCTCGACACAGCGCCACCGGAAGCGCCGCCAACGGTCGATGGCGAAGATTTCACCCCGGACGACACCGCTTCGCCGCCGAAGCAGGGCGAGCAGGACCAGGCGCGCGACTGGATCAACGTTTTTTCGCCGGGTGACCCGACGCAGGTCAATGCACCGTCGGACGCCAAGGCCGACGTCATCCAGGACGAAAGCGGTTCCTTCCTGCGCATCCGCTCGGGGGCATCCGGCTCGGCCATCAGCTTCGACGTCGGACAAGGCGTGTTGGAAAAACTAGCCGGCAAGCATGCCACATTCGACATCATCGCGCGCTCCGAGGAGGGGCAGGAGACGCAGATTTCCGTCGATTGCAATTTCGGCGAACTCGGCGACTGCGGCCGCAAGCGCTATGCGGTCGGTCGCGAGCGCAATGAATATCTGTTCGACGTGCGCTTTCCCGACAAGCGTCCGGGTGCTGCCGGCACCATCGCCATCAATTCCGACTTCGACAAGCAGGGCAAGTCGGTCGACATCTACGAGATCCGCGTTTCAGTCGTTCCCTAAAGCACGTCGCGTTCGGACCGGCCTCATACGACGCACTTTAGGTTCTTGTTTTGATGCATGTCGTTACCGCAAAATCGCTGCACACTTTTTGCGCGACATGCATCAACTATCGAGCAGCGCCTGCAGCGTCTCGATGCGGTCGGCTTCGGCCGCCGGCTTGTCCCAGCGCAGCCGCGAAATGCGCGGAAAGCGCATGGCAACGCCGGATTTGTGCCGCGTCGAGCGGTTGAGCCCTTCGAAGGCTACCTCAAGCACCAGCCCGTTCCTGCGGTCGGCACGCACCGAGCGGACCGGGCCAAAGCGCTCGATCGTGTTGTCGCGGACATATTTGTCGATCTGCCTCAGTTCCTCGTCGGTGAAGCCGAAATAGGCCTTTCCCACCGGCACCAGCTCCTCCGATCCTTCCGGCCCGGACCAGACGCCGAATGTGTAGTCGGAATAGAAGCTCGAACGCTTGCCGTGGCCGCGCTGGGCATACATCAGCACCGCGTCGACCGTGTGCGGATCGCGCTTCCATTTGAACCACGGACCCTTCGGCCGCCCGGCCACATAGGGTGAATCCCAGCGCTTCAGCATGACGCCTTCGATGACCGGATGCAGCGGCTTGCGGCGCAATTCCTCCAGCGCCTGCCAGTTGGTGAATTCGACCAGCGGCGACAGATCGAAGCGGCTCGGATCGAGTGTCCTGACGAAGGCCTCGAGCCGGCCGCGCCGTTCGCGGAAGGGAAGTCCGCGCAAATCCTCGTCACCAATCTGCAGCGCATCGTAGCAGCGCATGAAGGCGGGGTATTGCTGCTGCATCTTGGGTGACACGCTCTTGCGGTTCAGCCGCTGCTGCAGGTCCGAGAACGTGCCCGTCGCCTGCCTGGGGTCTCCGACCAGAAGCTCTCCGTCGAGGGCGCCTGAAAAATCCATCGCCTCGGCAAGATCCGGAAAGGCGCCGGAGACGTCGTCACCGGTGCGCGAATAGAGCCGGCGAATGCCGCCTTCGCAAACCGCCTGGACGCGGATGCCGTCCCATTTCCATTCGGCCGCGTAGTCGGCCGGGTCGAGCTTTTCGAGGTCGCCGTCGCCGACGGCATTCGACAGCATTACCGGCCTGAACAGCGCCAGCGCCGTCTTCCGGGGTTTTTCGGCCTTGCCTTCGAGCCAGGCGAACAGCGCGAGATAGGGCGGCGTCAGCCCGTGCCAGAGTTCCTCGATCTCGGCGATTTCGACCTTGCCGAAATCGGCCAGCGCCTGCTTGGCGAGCCGCGCCGAGACACCGATGCGCAGGCCGCCGGTGACCAGCTTTATGATGGCAAAGCGCGCAGACGTGCTGGCGCTGTCGAGCAGCCGGGCCAGCACCTGCGGCCCGTCGGAACGGCTCGCCGCCTGCAGCTTCGCCACCACATCGGCCAGCGTCGGCTCGTGGCTCGCAATGTCGACCGGCGCCTGCGGCCAGACCAGCGACACGGTCTCGGCCAGGTCGCCGACATAGTCGTAGGAATAGCCGAACAGCACCGGATCCATGCGCTCGATCACCAGTGTGCGCAGCATCGCCGGCTTGACCGCGGCGATGGACAGATCGCCGGTGATGGCCGCCAGCGCCAGCCCGCGGTCCGGATCCTCGACGCTGCGGAAATAGTCGGTCAAAAGCGTCAGCTTGCCGTTGCGCGACGGCGTCAGGACGAGGCGGTCGAGAAGCTCGGCGAAGCGGTTCATGACGGTGAGAACCATGGGCGGGCGTCGCGTTCTGTCGCGCCCCCCTCTGTCCTGCCGGACATCTCCCCCACGAGGGGGGAGATTGGCAGTTTCGTCCTTGCCACCCGTCCAGCAACGTTGGTGGTTGGCGAAAGCCGGCGCGACATCCAATCTCCCCCCTCGTGGGGGAGATGTCCGGTAGGACAGAGAGGGGCGCCGTAGAGCTCTGCGCAGGTGACCATCGAACCTCGCATTCTCAATCGCCCTCGTCCTCATAACCAACCAGATGCAGCGGCCTGGCGGCAATGCCTTCGAGTTCGCACCAGCGCACCAGTGCCTCCTCGCGGCCATGCGTCACCCAGATTTCTTCCGCGCCGGTCTCCTTGATCGTTGCTGTCAGCTCGTCCCAGTCGGAGTGGTCGGAGATGATCAGCGGCAGCTCGACGCCGCCCTGCTTGGCGCGCTGGCGGATGCGCATCCAGCCTGAGGCGAAGCACGACATCGGATCGGGAAAACGCCGCGCCCAGCGATCGGCGAAGGCGGATGGCGGGCCGACGACGATGGCGCCGGCAAAGTCGCTTTTTTGGCCGGTCTCGACGGTCGCCGGTTCCAATGTGCCGAGATCGATATTCTGGCTCTGGTAATACTCGCTGAGCTTGGCCAGCGCGCCGTGGATGTAGATCGGCTTTTCGTAGCCGGCATCGCGCAGCAGCCGCATGACGCGCTGCGCCTTGCCCAGCGCATAGGCGCTGACCAGATGCGTTCGCTCGGGAAACTGCTCGGTCGATTTCAGCAGCCGGGCGATCTCTTCGGTATCGGGCGGATGCCGAAACACCGGCAGGCCGAACGTCGCCTCGGTGATGAAGACGTCGCATTTGAGCGGCTCGAACGGCTCGCAGGTCGCGTCCTTCTGGCGTTTATAGTCGCCGGACGCGACGATGCATGTGCCCTGATGCGCGACCTTGATCTGGGCCGAGCCAAGCACATGACCAGCCGGGTGAAAGCTGACGGCCACACCGCCAAGCGCAATCGTCTCGCCGAGCACGGCGGCTTGCGTCGTTCCGGCAAAACTGTCGCCGTAGCGCAGCCCCATGATGTCGAGCGTCTGCTGCGTCGCCATCACCGAGCGGTGGCCGGAGCGGGCATGGTCGGAATGGCCATGTGTGATCAGCGCCCGGTTGACCGGCCGCACCGGGTCGATGAAGAAATCGCCGGGCGGGCAATACAGCCCTTCCGGCCGGGGATGAAGCAGGTCGCTGGCGCGCATGGCCCCAAGATAGGCGCTAATTCCGGCGCGGGAAGCCTGTTGTAAGTCACTGCTGACTCCAGCATAGAGCGCAAGCCGGCTGCAAACACCCGGCGGAACTCGACCACGATGAAACCGCTCCAGACCTCGTCCGGCGATTTGAGCGCCGACCGCCGCGCCGACTATGCCGAAATGCTCTATGCATCCGGCGATCATGCGGCAGCCGCGGAATTGCTGCTCGGCGCGCTCGAACTGGCGCCGCAATGGCCAGCCGGCTGGTTCCGCCTCGGCGAGATGCAGGAAGCGGCGGGCTCGCCCGATCGTGCCGCGCAGGCCTGGACGACGGCGCTGCGGCTCGACCCGGCGGACAGGCTCGGCGCGGTGCTCAAGCTGCAATTGATCGGCAGGGCAGCGGCGGCCCAGGCGCCGCCCAGCGCCTTTGTCGAGACGCTTTACGACCACTATGCCGGGAGCTTCGAGGGTGAGCTGGTCGACAGGCTCGGCTACCGTCTGCCCGAATGCCTCGACCGCGCCATCCAGGCAGCACGGCCGGGCCGGTTTTCGCTGGCGCTCGATCTCGGCTGCGGCACCGGCCTCATGGGCCAGAAGCTGCGGCCGATCGCCGATCGGCTGGAGGGTTACGACATCTCGGCCGGCATGCTGAGGCAGGCGCACGCCAAAGGCGTCTACGATCTGCTCGTCAAGACGGACCTGCAGGATTTTTGCTATTCTGGCCCGAAAGCCGATCTGGTGACGGCGGCCGATGTGTTCATCTATGTCGGCGCACTCGACAAGGTGGTGAACAAGATTGCCGGAATGCTTGCCGGCGGCGGTCTGTTTGCGTTCTCCGTCGAGACGCTCCCGGGCGGAGAATCGTCTGACAGCGCCGGCTTCGCCCTGCAGCCGTCGCGCCGCTACGCGCATTCGCAAGGCTATGTAGAGCGGGTTCTGGATGCCGACGGCTTTTCGATCCTGTCGCTGCAGGCAACGATCATCCGGCAGGATCGCCGCGAACCGGTCGAAGGGCTGGCCGTAGTGGCAAGCTTGCTTTCCGGCAGCGTAAAATCTGGCTAAGACTTCTGCCGCTGCGCATGAGAAGCCGCAGCTGCGAACGACAAGGAGCACGTTCATGCGCTGGAACATGATGGTCTTGGCGTCTTGCCTGGCAATGGCCGGCTGCATCGGCAATTCGATGTCCGAACGGCAGGACGAAAACGTCCAGTCCTCGCTGCTATATGACAAGGTGCCTTGCGATCAATTGCTGGCGCAACGAAACGGCCTGGCGCAGCAATATCACCTGCCGGTGGACGCCAAGCCGTCCTTCTCCAACCCGGCGACGGGCTTTGGCCCGTTCACGCCGGATATGCGCTCGAAAGCCAAGCGCGACGCCGACCAGGCAAGCGGCAAGATCGACGCCATGAACCGGTCGATCAGCCGGCGCGAATGCGGCAAGCCGGCCAAGCAGAACAAGCTCGGCCTGACCTGACCGGATCCTAATCCGCCACCTTCCACTGCTCGCGCGAGGCGCTGGCGGGATAGACGCCGAGAATGCGCATTTCGCGCGAGAAAAAGCGCAACTCGTCGAGTGCCAGCTTCACCAGCGGATCGTCGGGATGGCCCTCTATGTCGGCGTAGAACAGCGTCGCCGTAAACGCGCCGAGCTGGTAGCTTTCAAGCTTGGTCATGTTGATGCCGTTGGTGGCAAAGCCGCCCATCGCCTTGTAGAGCGCCGCCGGCACGTTGCGGACGCGGAAGATGAAGGTCGTCATCATCCTGGCGTCGGCAGAGGGACGTTCGGCCCATTGCTTGTTCTTGGTCAGCACGACGAAGCGGGTGACGTTGCTGTCGGTGTCCTCGACATTCTCCTCGATGATGTCGAGTCCGTAGAGCGTCGAGGCCAGCGCCGGCGCCAGCGCGGCCATGGTGCGGTCCTTCATCGCGGCGACCATCTTGGCGGCGCCCGCGGTGTCGCCGGCAACCGTCGCCTTCCAGCCGTTCTTGCGGATGTATTTGCGGCATTGGCCGAGCGCGTGGATGTGGCTGTGCACGGTCCTGATCTCGTCGCGCCTGACGCCGCGCAGCACCATCAGCTGGAAGTGGATCGGCAGAAAGTATTCGCCGATGATGTGCAGCTTCGATTCCGGCAAGAGGTGATGGATGTCGGCGACGCGGCCGGCAATGGTGTTCTCGATCGGGATCATGGCCAGATCGGCCTTGCCGGTCTCGACCGCGTTGAAGGCGTCCTCGAAGGTCGGGCACGGCAACGGCTCCATTGACGGGAACATGTTGCGGCAGGCGGTGTCGGAATTGGCACCCGGCTCGCCCTGGAAGGATATTTTGTTGGTCTTTTCAGGCATGCGCAGTGTCTCGGGATTGGGAAAGAATTTGTTAGTTGGAAAGGAGCGCCCTGGCGCGTTCGAGATCGTCCGGCGTATCGACGCCAAGC
This sequence comes from Mesorhizobium sp. M0800, assembly GCF_040320095.1. Classification (NCBI taxonomy): domain Bacteria; kingdom Pseudomonadati; phylum Pseudomonadota; class Alphaproteobacteria; order Hyphomicrobiales; family Phyllobacteriaceae; genus Mesorhizobium; species Mesorhizobium sp. M0800. The sequence goes on along the minus strand of NZ_JAMYOZ010000001.1, from coordinate 226,838 downwards.
GGCACCGACTGGACGATCTCCGCATCGATGCGCATGCCGGCCTCAAGCGCCCGCAACTGCTCCAGCCGCTCGCGGCGCTCCAGCGGCGACGGCCTCAGCGCAACGAAGCGCTCGAGTGCGGCGCGCCGATAGGCATAGAGGCCGATATGATGGTAGAGCGGGCCTTCGCCCCAAGGGGCGGTGGCGCGGGTGAAATAGAGCGCCCTGAGTCGCGTCGCCGAGAGTGGCGAGCCGACCAGCTTGACGACGTTCGGATTGGTCTTTTCCTCGTCGCGTACGATCTCGACGCAGAGCGTGGCGATGTCGACCGCTGCGTTCTCGAAAGGCTTCAGCGCGGCGCCGATAACAAGGGGGTCGATGGTCGGCAGATCGCCCTGCACATTGACGATGGTCTCGACGCTGTTGCCAGGGTCGAGAATGGCCAGCGCTTCGAAGATGCGGTCGGAGCCGGTTTCGTGGTCCGCCCGCGTCATCACCGCCTCGAAACCATGCGCGCGCACCGCCTCCGCAACGCCTTGCGTATCGGTGGCGACGACGATCCGGCCGAGCCCGGCCTCGGCAGCACGGCGAGCGACGTGGACGATCATCGGAGTGCCGGCAATGTCGGCCAGCGGCTTGCCCGGCAGGCGGGTCGAGGCCATGCGGGCCGGGATCAGGATGAGCGTGGACATGAGGCGGGCAAAGGGCTCGAAAAAGAGGAGGACAAAGTGGCAAAAGGTCTCACTGGCAGCGCCCTTATAGGTGTTGCAACGCCGGAGCAAAAGACCTAGTTTCCGCGCGATTTGGCCGGTTCCACCGGGTGGATCACGATACCGACGGACGGAGTGGACGGATCGGTCCGCCGGAAAGGGAGCCTGGGGCGTATGGATTCCAACGAAGTCAACAAGCTGCTCGCCGGTCTCCTCGGAACCGTGTTCATCGTCTTTTCCGTTGGCATCGTGTCCGACGCGCTGTTTGCCTCGCCGGCGCCGGAAAAGCCCGGCTTCGCCATCGAGGCGACCGAGCCCGCCGAAGGTGGCCCGGCCGCTCCCGCCGCGGCCGTGAAGCCGATTGCCGAGCTGCTGACCGCTGCCAACGCCGAAGCGGGCGCCGCCATCTTCAAGAAATGCCAGGCTTGCCACTCCGGCGAAAAGGGTGGCCCCAACAAGGTCGGCCCCGATCTCTGGGACATCATCGACCGTCCGGTCGCCGAGCATGAGGGCTTTGCCTATTCTGCCGGCATGAAGGAGTTCTCCAAGGGCGGCAGCGAGAAGTGGACCTACGACAATCTCAACCACTTCATCACCTCGCCGAAGAAGTTCGTGAAGGGCACCGCGATGGGCTTCGCCGGCCTGCCGAAGGATGAGGACCGCGCCAACGTCATCGCCTATCTGCGCACGCTGTCGGACAATCCGAAGCCGCTGCCGGCGCCCGGCGCCTCGGCCGAAAATGAGCCCGCCAAGCCGGCCGAAGGTGCGGCCCCTGCCAAGCCGGCAGAAGGCGCGGCGCCAGCCGCTCCGGCCGCACCCGCAAAATAACAAAACTGTAATGACATTATCCTTGAAAAAGCCGGGTTCAGCCCGGCTTTTTCGTTAGGAAAAATGCATAAGCGACGACAAAGCCGCTCGGTTGCGGTTTTCAGCGCCGCCAAATGATCTAGATTGGGCCCAGACGCTATGGTGACGGCGCTATATCGCGAAGAGGAGAACGCATGACGGTTGGCCGAGCGCGGACGCTTCTGAAATCGGTGCTGATGCTGGCTGCTTTTGCCGGCGGCCTGCAGGCGGCCTTCGCGGACGAATGGCGTACGACCTCCTCGCTGATCGGCGAATCCAAATACGGCGACAACTTCCAGCACTACGACTACGTCAATCCGGATGCACCCAAGGGCGGCACGCTGAATTCGGTGGTGCTCGGCACGTTCGACAGCTTCAATCCCTATATTGTGCAGGGTTCGTTCGCCGCCGGCTTCGCCCAATTCGGCGGCGGCCTGCTCTACGACACGCTGATGGAGCAGGCGACCGACGAGGGCAGCACCAGCCATACGCTGATCGCCGACGCCTACAAATATCCGGCCGACTATTCCTCGGCGACCTACCGGCTCGATCCGCGGGCCAAATGGCATGACGGCCAGCCGATCACCACCGAGGACGTGATCTGGTCGTTCCAGGTGCTGAAGGCCAACAGCCCGATGTACAGCCGCTATTTCGAGAACGTCACCGACGCGGTCGCGATCTCCGATCGCGAGGTCGAGTTCCATTTCAGCCAGAAGGGCAACCGCGAACTGCCGAAGATCCTCGGCGATCTCGTCGTGCTACCCAAGCATTGGTGGGAAGGCACCGATGCCAAAGGCAAGAAGCGCGACATCACAAGGCCGACGCAGGAGCCGCCGCTCGGCTCCGCAGCTTACAAGATCGCCAGCTTCAAGCCGGGCTCGGAAATCGTCTGGCAGCGCGTGCCGGATTACTGGGCGGCCAAACTGCCGGTGAAGATCGGCCGCGAGAATTTCGACAGGCAGCGTTTTACCTATTTTCTCGACGACAATGCCTCCTGGCAGGCCTTCACCAAGGGCGGATTCCAGGATCTTCGCCCTGAGTCACGTGCCCAGCGATGGGCAGTCGAGTATAATTTCCCGGCCATCAAGGCGGGGGACGTCATAAAAGCGGAATATCCTACGACGTCGCCGGAACCCATGCAGGCCTATGTCATGAATACGCGCCGGCCGCTTTTTCAGGACGTGCGCGTGCGCGAGGCTCTGACCCACGCCTACGATTTCGAGAGCATGAACCGCACCATCTTCTTCGGCGCCTATACGCGCACGGACAGTTACTTCGAAGGTGGTGATTTGGCCTCAAGCGGCCTGCCGCAGGGGAAGGAATTGGAAATCCTGCAACAATATCGCGACAAGCTGCCGCCCGAACTATTCACCCAGGAGTTCAAGCTGCCCGTCTACAACACGCCGCAGTCGGGGCGTGAAAATCTTCGGAAAGCCTATGAGCTTTTGAAGCAAGCGGGGTGGATCAACCGAGGCGACAAGCTGGTCAATGAAAAGACCGGCGAACCGTTCAGGATCGAGTTTCTGGGCAACGATCCCGTGGACGAACGCGTTGCCGCGCCTTTGATCGATAATCTCAAACGCCTCGGCATCGACGCGACGCTGCGTATTGTTGACGACAGCCAGTACACAAACCGGACCCGCGCCTTCGATTTCGATATGCTGGCGCTTGCAGGCTTCCAGCAATCCAACTCGCCGGGCAACGAACAGCGGGATTTTTTCAGCACCACTGCAGCCGATACCTCCGGATCGCGCAATTTGGCGGGGATCAAGAACCCGGTCGTCGATGCGCTTATCGACCGAGTGATCTTCGCCACCGATCGGGATGATCTTATGGCGGCCACCCATGCGCTGGATCGGGTGTTGCTCTGGAATTATTACATGATCCCACAATGGCACCTGGGAAAAATTCGTGTCGCCTACTGGAACAAGTTCGGCATTCCGGCAAAGCAGCCAAGCTACCTAGGCATCGACCAGAATTCCTGGTGGATCGAACCGGACAAGGAAAAAGCGCTGGCGGCCAAGTACAAGAGTGGCAATTGATGGCGGCGCTGCCTCGTCGCGACTTCCTCGCCCTGGGCGGTGCCGCCGCCGCCGCGGCGCTGCTGCCCGGCCGCGCTTTCGCCGGCATCCCGACCGGCGTGAAACTGCACGGGCTGTCGGCGTTCGGCGATCTCAAATATCCTCCGGATTTCACGCATTTCGACTATGTCAATCCAGACGCTCCCAAGGGCGGCCGGATGAATTTCGGCCCGCCGAACTCCACCCTCAATCAGAGCTTTCTGACTTTCAACACGTTGAACTCGCTGGTGTTGAAGGGGGATTCGCCGCCGCGCACCGAGCTCTGTTTCGATTCGCTGATGGCAAGGGCGCTCGATGAGCCGGATGCGGTCTACGGCGTGCTTGCCGAATCCGTTACCTTGTCGCAGGACCGCAACGGCTTCCGCTTCAGCCTGCGGCCACAAGCGCGCTTCCATGACGGCTCGCCGCTGACGGCTGAGGACGTTGCCTTCGCCTTGAACCTCTACAAAGACCGGGGACACCCGAACCTTTCCCAAGCGCTGCGGCATATGACGGATGCGGTCGCAATCGATCCGCTTACTGTCAGCCTTACCTTCAACGGCAAACAGTCGGCGCAGAATATCCTCGCGATCGCCGTAATGCCGATCGTGTCCAAAGCCTTCTATACGGCCAATGATTTCGACGCCTCGACGATGACCCCGCCGCTCAGCTCCGGGCCGTACAAGATGGGACGGGTCGTGGCCGGGCAGACTATCGAATATGAACGTGTCGCCGATTATTGGGGGCGCGATCTCGCCGTGAACCGCGGGCTTAATAATTTCGACCGTATCCGTATCGATTTCTATCTTGATCGCCAGGCAGCGTTTGAAGCGTTCAAGAAAGGCGATACGCATTTTCGCGAGGAATTCACCGCGCGGGTATGGGCGACCGGTTACGACTTTCCGGCCCTGAAGGACGGCAGGGTCGTCAAACGGGAATTTCCCGGCGAGAAATCGCCCGACATGCAGGCTGTCGCGCTGAACCAGCGCCGGCCGCAATTCCGCGATGTGCGCGTGAGACAGGCGATCGCCTATTGCTTCGATTTCGAATGGACCAAGCGGGTACTGTTTTTCGGCTCCTACGAGCGCTCGCAATCGAACTTCGAACGATCGGACTACAAGGCCGAGGGCCTGCCCTCGGCCCAGGAATTGAAACTGCTGGAGCCGTTTCGAGCCGAGTTGCCGCCGGAAACCTTCGGCGAACCGGTGGTGCAACCCATCTCGGACGGTTCCGGTCACGACCGTAAGCTGCTGCGCGAAGCTTCGAGACTGCTTGCCGAAGCCGGCTGGAAGCGAGCGGGCAATTTCGTCGTCAATGAGAAGGGCGAGCGACTGCGGGTGGAAATGCTGGCCGAGGACGAAGGTCTCGTTCGCATTTTCGCGCCGTGGTCCGAGAATATGAAGGCGATTGGCATCGACGCTTCGATCCGGCAGGTCGATTCGACGCAATTTGAAGCGCGGCAAAGCAACTACGATTTCGATTTCAACATGCTACATTGGTTGATCGGGGCGACGCCTACTGCCGACGGCCTGGAAATCCTCTACAATTCCCAGATGGCGAAAACGCCGGGGATGCGCAACTATCCGGGTACGGAAAGCAAAGCCATCGACGCGCTGATCGAGGCAGCCGGCAAGGCGCAGAGCCGGATCGAACTCGTCACAGCGCTCAACGCGCTCGATCGGGTCTTGCGCGCGCGGCTAGACTGGATTCCAACGTATCATCTGGCGAATCACCGGGCAGCCTTCTGGGATATGTTCGGCTTTCCCGCTCAAAAGCCGGATTACGACTTTCCGGTCGAGACGCTGTGGTGGTTCGACAAAGACAAGGCGGCAAAAATTGGCAAAGCCTGAGATTTTCGCACAAGCGAGGCAGAGAGCCTGATGGGCGCCTATATACTGCGCCGTATCCTGCTGATGATCCCGACCCTGTTCGGCATCATGGCGGTGTCCTTCGCCGTCATCCAGTTCGCGCCGGGCGGGCCGGTCGAGCAGGTCATCGCCAGGCTGACCAACCAGGGCGGCAGCGATCGCCTCGGCGGCGGCGGCGGTGATGCGGGCGGCGCCAATTTCGACGTCGCCGGCGACGTCGGCTCGAAATACCGCGGCGCGCAAGGGCTCGATCCGGAATTCATCAAGAAGCTTGAGAAGCAGTTCGGTTTCGACAAGCCGCCGCTCGAGCGCTTCGGCATGATGCTGTGGAACTATCTCCGCTTCGATTTCGGCGACAGCTATTTCCGCGACATATCGGTGCTCGACCTGATCCTGGAAAAGATGCCGGTGTCGATCTCGATCGGGCTGTGGATCACGCTTTTATCCTACCTGATCTCGATCCCGCTCGGCATCCGCAAGGCGGTCAAGGACGGCTCCACTTTCGACGTCTGGACCAGCGGCGTCGTCATCGTCGGCTACGCCATTCCGGGCTTCCTGTTCGGCATCTTGCTGATGGTGCTGTTTGCCGGCGGCTCGTTCTGGGACTGGTTTCCGCTGCGCGGCATCACCTCCGACAATTGGGACCAGCTGTCGTGGCCGGCGCGGATCGTCGACTATTTCTGGCATATGACCTTGCCGCTGACCGCGCTGGTATTGTCGGCCTTCGCCACGACGACGCTTTTGACCAAGAATTCCTTCCTCGAGGAAATCCGCAAGCAATATGTGGTCACCGCCCGCGCCAAGGGCCTGTCGGAGCGGCAGGTGCTCTATGGCCACGTCTTCCGCAACGCCATGCTGATCGTCATCGCCGGTTTTCCCGGTGCTTTCATCTCGGCCTTCTTCACCGGCTCGCTGCTGATCGAGAACATATTTTCGCTCGACGGCCTCGGCCTGCTCGGCTTCAACTCGGTGGTGCAGCGCGACTATCCGGTGGTGTTCGCCAATCTCTTCATCTTCTCGCTGCTTGGCCTGTTCGTCGGGCTTTTGTCCGACCTGATCTACACCTGGGTCGACCCGCGCATCGATTTCGAGCGGAGAGACGTCTGATGGCGCGGACCACGGCCGAAACGGCGCCGGCTCGGATCGCGCGGCCCTTTCTGTCGCCGCTCAACCAGCGGCGCCTGCAGAACTTCAAGTCCAACCGGCGCGGCTACTGGTCGTTGTGGATATTCCTGTTCCTGTTCGTGCTGTCGCTGGTTTCGGAACTGGTCGCCAACGACAGGCCGATCATCGCCTCCTACAAGGGCGAGATCCTGTTTCCGGTCCTGGTCGCTTATCCCGAGGAGAAGTTCGGCGGCTTCTATGCGGTCACCGACTACCGCGATCCGGTGATCCAGGACGAGATCAACGCCAATGGCTGGATGATCTGGCCGCCGGTGCGCTACTCCTACCAGACCGTCAACAACGCCATTCCCGAAGCAGCACCGACCAAGCCGTCCTGGCTCTACGACAAGAAGACACGCTGCAACCAGTATCCGAAAGGCGAGGCAGACCCCAATTGCAACGTCGGCAACTGGAACTGGCTGGGCACCGACGACCAGGCCCGCGACGTGCTGGCGCGCGTTATCTACGGCTTCAGGGTCTCGGTGCTGTTTGGCCTGATCCTGACTGCCGGCTCAGCGCTGATCGGCGTGGCGGCCGGCGCTCTGCAGGGCTATTTCGGCGGCTGGACCGACCTTCTGTTCCAGCGCTTCATCGAGATCTGGTCGGCGATCCCGGTGCTGTATCTGCTCCTGATCGTCGCCGCCATCCTGCCGCCCGGCTTCTTCATCCTGCTCGGGCTGATGCTGCTGTTCTCCTGGGTGGCACTGGTCGGCGTGGTGCGGGCCGAGTTCCTGCGCGCCCGCAATTTCGAATATGTCAACGCGGCGCGCGCGCTCGGCGTCTCCAACATCACCATCATGTTCCGGCATCTGCTGCCCAATGCCATGGTGGCGACGCTGACCTTCCTGCCCTTCCTGCTCAGCGGCTCGATCTCGACGCTGACCTCGCTCGACTATCTCGGCTTTGGTCTGCCGCCCGGCGCCGCCTCGCTGGGTGAGTTGCTGAAGCAGGCACAGCGCAATCTCAACGCGCCCTGGCTCGGCATTTCCGGCTTCGTCGTCATCTCGCTGATGCTGTCGCTGCTGGTCTTCGTCGGCGAGGCCACCCGCGACGCCTTCGATCCGCGCAAGACGTTCAGATGAGGGCGATGCAGGCTGGCATTCGGCATGTTATATTCCGGAAATGGCAATCCGGACAAAAGCGGACGCACCCTCAAGCAACCGGCGGCTTTGATCGGTGAAACACCAGTGGCAGCCATCGCTCGATCGCTGGAGAGCAACTTGGCCGATATGAGCGAACCCGAAGCCATGACGGTGTGTTGGCGTCCGTGCAGTCCGTCAATCCGCACGTTGGGGAAGGAAGGGTTATGAATAGGATCATCCTTGAACACTACCCGGCATCGAAGCTTCCGGATGAACTGCGAAAAGGCATAGCTCCGAGCGCCTCGGTCAAAGTGACAGTGGAGGAGGAGGCCAACAGGCCCCTTGGCCGCGAACAATTGCTTGAACTCATGCGGGATGCTCAGGCCAACGCGCCGGGAACAAGCCTCGACGAGGCTGTCGCGCGTGTTCGTGCCCTCCGCGATGAGTGGGAGGATTGATGGCTGCAGTCCGGCTTTACGTCGACACCAACATTTTCATCTATGCCTTTGAAAACAATGATGCGCTTGCAAAAAAACTGCTTCAGCTCATTTCACTGAACGAGGGCAGAAAGCAGCCTTTCCTGGCGACGAGTGAGATCGTGCTCGCGGAGTTGATGGTCGATCCCTTGAGAAAGAACAATGAGCGACTGATCGAGCTCTACGACAATATTTCAATCGGCAATGCCTTCATCTCAATTGGGACGATAACTCGCGACGTTCTCTGGCACGCAGCACAGTTACGTTCGGAATTCCTTTCCTTGAGATTACCAGACGCGATCCATCTTTCCACAGCGATGCACTTCGGCTGCACACAATTTCTGACCGCGGATACGAGATTGAAAGAGACCTATTCCATCGCGCCAAATCGTCTCGTCCCACCTCAAATGGCAGCCAAAATTTCGATCATACGACCGGAAATTTCCGCCTTGGACAGGGTTGTCGCGGAAGTTGAGCTATGACCGCCCCTCTCCTTTCGGTCCAGGATCTCAGCGTCGCTTTCACGCAAGGCGGCGACCAGTCGATCGCCGTCGATCATATTTCCTTCGACCTCGCCAAGGGCGAGACGGTGGCGCTGGTCGGCGAATCCGGCTCCGGCAAGTCGGTCACCGCGCTGTCGGTGCTGAAGCTGCTGCCCTATCCGACCGCCAGCCACCCGTCGGGAAAGATACTGTTCCTCGGCGCCGACCTGCTTGCCACCGACGAGAGAGACTTGCGCCGCGTGCGCGGCAACAAGATCACCATGATCTTCCAGGAGCCGATGACCTCGCTCAACCCGCTGCACACGATAGAGCAGCAGATCGTCGAGGTATTGAAGCTGCATCAGGGCCTGGGGGATCGCAAAGCCAAGGCGCGCACGCTGGAACTTCTGCACGAGGTCGGCATCCGCGAACCGGAAAAACGGCTCGACGCCTATCCGCACCAGCTTTCCGGCGGCCAGCGCCAGCGCGTCATGATCGCCATGGCGCTGGCCAACGAGCCTGAACTTTTGATCGCCGACGAGCCGACGACGGCGCTCGACGTCACCGTCCAGGCGCAGATCCTCGAGCTGCTCGCCGGCCTGAAAAGCCGCAAGAACATGTCGATGCTGTTCATCACCCACGATCTCGGCATCGTCAGGAAGATCGCCGACCGGGTCTGCGTGATGACCAAGGGCAAGATCGTCGAGACAGGGCCGACCAAGGAGATATTCGCCAATCCGCAGCACGCCTATACACGGCATCTGCTTGCCGCCGAGCCGAAAGGCAAGCCGCCGGCGGCCAACCAGGCCGCCAAGCCGGTGATGGTCGGCAAGGACGTCAAGGTCTGGTTTCCGATCAAGAAGGGCTTCTTCCGGCGCACCGTCGACAATGTGAAGGCGGTCGACGGCATCGACGTCGCCGTGCGGGCCGGCCAGACGCTTGGCGTCGTCGGCGAATCCGGCTCAGGCAAGACGACGCTCGGCCTGGCGCTGGCCAGGATGATCTCGTCGACCGGGATCATCCAGTTCAACGGACGCGGCATCGATCAGCTGTCCTTCAACGAAATGCGGCCGTTGCGGCGCGAGTTGCAGATCGTCTTCCAGGATCCGTTCGGTTCGCTCAGTCCGCGCATGTCGGTCGCCGAGATCATCGAGGAAGGGTTGAAGATCCATGAGCCGAAGCTGTCTCCTGATGCGCGCGACAGCAGAGTCGTCGACGTGCTCGGGGAAGTCGGCCTCGATCCGGCGACGCGCAACCGCTATCCGCACGAATTCTCCGGCGGCCAGCGCCAGCGCGTCGCCATCGCGCGCGCCATGGTGCTCAACCCGCGTTTCGTCATGCTGGACGAGCCGACCTCGGCGCTCGACATGAGCGTGCAGGCGCAGGTCGTCGACCTCTTGCGCAGCCTGCAGGCCAAGCACGACCTCGCCTACCTCTTCATCAGCCACGATCTGAGGGTCATCCGCGCGCTCGCCAACGAAGTCATCGTCATGCGCAACGGCAGGATCGTCGAGGCCGGTCCTTCCGAACAGATTTTCGGCAGCCCGCGGACCGACTATACAAAGGCGTTGATCTCGGCCGCCTTCAAGATCGAAACGGCGCCGGTCGGCATCGTCAGCGAGTAGATTTTCGCCAGAGATCATGCACAAAATCAAAACGCTGCCGCGCCTTGCGCGTCGGGACGCGAACGCTGTTGGTAAAAAGGGAAAAACAATCCGCAATGGAAAAAGGCCGCATCCTGCTTGCCCTCACCGGTATTCATCCGCTGCGCTGGCGCGAACTGCTGTCGGCAGAGCGCGAGGTGGTGCTCGAGCCGAATGGCGCCGGCGATCCCTCGATTACCTATGCTGTGGTGTGGAAACAGCGGCCGAACCTGTTGTCGTCGCTGCCCAATCTGCGCGCCATCTTCTCGATCGGCGCCGGCGTCGACCACATCTTCGCCGATCCAACCTTGCCCGACGTACCGGTCGTCAAGGTGGTGGCCGACAACCTGACCCAGTACATGACCGAATACGTCGTCTGGCGGGTGCTCGACCACCATCGCCAAGGCATGCTCTACCGCGCCCAGCAGCAGAAGAAGATCTGGCATGAACCGCAGCAGCGGCCGGCCAGCGACATCTCGGTCGGCATTATGGGGCTCGGCACGCTTGGCCGCGCGGCGGCATCGGTGCTGTTGTCGCTCGGCTTTCCCGTCAATGGCTGGTCGCGCAGCGACCGGCCGATGCAAGGTGTCTCGACTTACGCGGGCGAGGCCGGCCTGATCCCGTTCCTAAACGCCACCGACATCCTGGTGGTGCTGCTGCCGCTGACGCCACAGACGCACGGTATCATCAACCACGGCGTGCTGAAGGAGCTGCGGAAGCGCAACGGCCTCGGCGGCTCGGTGCTGATCAATGCCGGGCGCGGCAGGCTGCAGAAGGACGCCGACATTTTGCGCGCGCTGGACGACGGCACGCTGAAGGAAGCCAGCCTCGACGTTTTCGAGGTCGAGCCGCTGCCGAAGACCAGCCCGCTATGGAGCCACCCCAAAGTGTTCGTGACGCCGCACGCGGCGGCAACCTCCGATCCGGTCCACCTGGCGCCGATCATGCTGCGTCAGATGGATGCTTTCGAGCGCGGCGAAGCGCTGGAAAATGTGGTGGATCGCGACGCCGGGTATTAATTTGTTGGAGCGCCGCTTTCCAGTCTCAGCCCCAGCCGAGCGGCACGTAGTCGATCTCCATAAACGCCTCGACTTCCGGGATCCAGCGGTCGCGGACGAAGGCGACGTGGTCGGGATGGTCGTTGTAGCCGGAATAGGCCCGCTGATCGGCGAACTCCATCGAGAAGCCGAAGCGGTAGTCGTTCTTGGGACTGACCTGCCGCAACTGCTCGAACTGCGTGACGCCCTTTATCGCCGTGAGGATCCTCTTGGCGTCGGCGAGGAACCGTTTTTCCTCGAGCGAATGCGGCGGGTGCTTTAGCGTGAACACGACGGTGTGACGGATCATTTTTTGCTCCTGCGATGTCTTCGTGTCACGCGCTGTCGGCCCAGGCGCGGATCAGGTTATAGGCGATCGCCCCCTTCGGCGGTGTCACCAGGCCGCCCGGATGCTCGCGGGCCAGCATCGACAGCACCTCGTCGCGAAAGAACCAGCGGCAATCTTCCAGCTCGTTGAGGTCGGGGTGGATATCGTCGTTGAGCGGTTCGCCGAAGCAGCCGATCATCAGCGAATAGGGAAACGGCCAGGGCTGGCTGGCGTGGTAGACGACGCGGCCGAGCCTGATGCCGGCTTCCTCCAGCGTTTCGCGGCGCACCGCCGCCTCGATCGTCTCGCCCGGCTCGATGAAACCGGCGAGCGCCGAATACATGCCGGGCCCGAAATGCCGGCCGCGGCCGAGCAGGCATTTTTCGCGTGTCGCCGTCAGCATGATCGCCACCGGGTCGGTGCGCGGAAAGTGCTCCGTACCGCAGGCCGGGCAATGCCGCTTGTAACCGCCCGCCCGCATCTCGGCTTCGGTGCCGCATTTGCTGCAGAAGCGGTGGCTGGCATGCCAGGCGAGCAGCGCCGCCCCTTGCGCCAGCGCGCCGGCGGCCGCTTCGTCGATCAGCCCCTGCATATAGACCGAGCGATAGTCGATCGCCTTGATCGTCTCGGGAAGCTGCTCGGGCTCGACCCCGGCCGGCACCGCCAGCACCGGGCCGCTTTCGGAAAAACCGAGCAGGACGCCGTTTTCGAGCGATGCTTCGAGCGGCCGGCATTCGGCCACGCCGAACCAGGGGTCGAATGCGCCTTGCGCTAGCTTCAAATAGAGCCGGCCGCCACGCATCAGCAAAAGCCGCGCCGAGGGATCGGCGAGTGCGTTTTCGACGGAATCGTCGGCGCGGTTTTCGGACTGCCGGTCGATAATGTTGCCGGCGAAGCCGACGAACTGGCTCGGCTCGCGCAAGGGCGCGTCAAACAGGCGAAAGCTCATGCAGACTCGGGAAGGTTCAAGGTGGACACGGGAGAGGCTTATAGCGCTGCCTTGATCTTTTCCGCAAACTTGCGAAGGTCGGAGCGCTGATAGGGCTCGCGCAGGCCGTGCCCCCACACCGGGCCGGGCCAGCCGGGATCGCCTTCCGAGCGCGCAACGACGTGTACATGCAGCTGGCGCACGATGTTGCCGAGTGCGCCGGTGTTGATCTTGGTGCAGCCGGTCACCCGCTTCAGCGCCAGCGCCACCATGTTGGTCTCGAAGGTCAGCATCGCCTGGTCCAGCGGCGTCATGTCGTGGATTTCCTCGATGCCCGGCCGCTGCGGCACCAGCAGCAGCCATGGCCACCGGCGGTCGTTCATGACGCGCAATTCGCACAGGCCGAGCCACATCAGCTGTTCGCTGTCGGCTTCCAGCTGGGCGTCAAGCGTGAATCCGGCCTTGAGGCCCGGCAGCATTGGCGTTTCCCACACTTTTTGACGTTTTTTGAACTCCATCGACGCTAGAGCGGCTTCCGAAGGGCCGCAAGGGGCAGCAAGCAACATTGGCCGTCGCGGCGCTGATTGTGCGCGAAGAAGTGAGGGCCCGGGCAAATTGCATCAGGTTGGCGCTGCCCCGCCGAGGTCAACGATTTTGATCGCGGCCACATTTTGTTCTTGCTTTGTGCCGGCAGCTATGCTACTAATCTCGCTATGGTGATTATTCGCACCAACGACCCGCCCGCCGAGGCGGGTTTTTGGTTTCAGCTTTCGCCGTCGCTCAAGGTCCCTATCATCCGCACTTGCATTTCATCGCCGGATTGCCGATATGGAGGCTGGGAGGTTGGTGGTGGACGGTCCACTCGCCAACCGGGTCAGGTCCGGAAGGAAGCAGCCCTAACGAGCCCGGAACGGGTCATTGTTCCAGCCTCCCGCCTCTTCGCCTTTTGCCCCGACATTGACGGCGCCAAGCCGTGCGGGCGAAACTATGCGCAGGAATCGGCCGCCTCCAGCGGCAGCCTTGGAGCTTAACGGGCGAATGAGCGAAGCCGGAAACGAGGCCGGGAAATTGGACAAGCCTGCCGCCTACCGCGTGCTGGCGCGCAAATACCGACCGTCGAATTTCTCCGAACTGATCGGCCAGGAACCGATGGTCCGCACGTTGACCAATGCCTTTGCCACCGGCCGCATCGCCCAGGCCTGGATGCTGACCGGCGTGCGTGGCGTCGGCAAGACGACGACCGCGCGCATACTCGCGCGGGCCCTGAACTACAAAACATCGACCGTCGACCAGCCGTCCGTCGACCTTGCCGTGCTCGGCGAGCATTGCCAGGCGATCATGGAAGGCCGCCATGTCGACGTCATCGAGATGGACGCCGCCTCGCATACCGGCATCGACGACATCAGGGACATCATCGAGCGTGTGCGCTACGCCCCGGTATCGGCGCGCTACAAGGTCTACATCATCGACGAAGTGCACATGCTTTCCAACCAGGCCTTCAACGGCCTGCTCAAGACGCTGGAAGAGCCGCCGCCGCACGTCAAGTTCATCTTCGCCACCACCGAAATCCGCAAGGTGCCGATCACCGTCCTGTCGCGCTGCCAGCGTTTCGACCTCAGGCGCATCGATGCGGCAATGATCAAGGCCGACCTTGCCAGGATAGCCGGTCTGGAGGGCATCGAAGTCGAAGACGATGCGCTGGCGATGATCGCGCGCGCGGCCGAAGGCTCGATGCGCGATGCGCAGTCGATCCTCGACCAGGCGATCGCCCATGGCGGCGGCGCGGTCAGCGCCGAAGCGGTGCGCGCCATGCTCGGCCTTGCCGACCGTGCCCGCATCGTCGACCTGTTCGAACATGTCATGAAGGGCGACGTCGCCGCCGCACTTGCCGAATTCCGTGCCCAGTACGATACCGGCGCCGATCCTGCCGCGGTGCTGACCGACCTTGCCGAGTTCAACCATCTGGTCACTCGTCTGCGTTTCGTGCCGGCTGCCATCGACGACGCCTCGCTGTCCGAGGACGAGCGCCGGCGCGGCGCCGATTTCGCCAGCACGCTGTCGGTTAAGGTGCTGTCGCGGACGTGGCAGATGCTCTTGAAAGGCATTCCCGAGGTGCAGACTTCCAACCGCCCGGTCAGCGCCGCCGAGATGGTGCTGATCCGGCTGGCCCATGCCGCCGACCTGCCGACGCTGGACGAGGCGCTGAAATCGCTGGAGAACGGCGTTTCGCTGCCAGGCGCCGCGCCGCGCGTGAATGGCGCGCCGGCAAGCCCCGGCCCCGCAAACCATGCGCCTGCAAGCGGTGGTGCCGGTGCCGTGGCGCAGGCGCGAATGCCGACCGCCAATGGCGGCGCCCAGACAATGCGCCTGGTCGAGACGATGCGCCTGGTCGAGGCCGAGCCCGTGCCGACCAACTCCGTTGCTCCGCCGGAGCCGGCGGTCGAGGCGCCGCCGGTGCCGGTGAAATCGCTGGCCGACATTGTCGCCCTTGCCGACGCCCAGCGCGACATGGCCTTCAAGGTGCTGGTGAAGCGTTGCGTGCGCCTGGTGCGCATCGAACCCGGCCGTATCGACGTCAGCCTGACCGACGATGCGCCGAAGATGTTGCTCAATGATTTGACCGCCAAGCTGCGCGCCTGGACCGGCCGCAACTGGCTGGTGTCGCTGTCGAAGGACGAGGGCGGCCAGACCTTGGCCGAGATGGAATCGACAAAGCGCGAAAACGCCTTCCTCGATGCCAAGAGCGACCCGACGGTCGCCGCCATCCTGGCGCGCTTTCCCGGCGCCAAGATCATCGACGTGCGCATTCCCGACGCGCCGGAAGCCGACGAGGCCGAAGTGCCGGTCGAGCCGCCGGCCGACGACGACGAAACCTGAAACAACCAGCACCAACTGCAAAGGACCGTGCGATGAAAGACCTTCTCGGCATGATGGGCAAGGCAAAGGAAATGCAGGCCAAGTTCCAGGCCATGCAGGATGAGATCGCCACGCTGGAAGCCACCGGGCAGGCCGGCGGCGGCCTGGTCAGCGTCACGCTGACCGGCAAATTCGAGATGAAGTCGCTGAAGATCGACCCGTCGCTGTTCAAGGAAGACGAGGTCGAGATTCTCGAGGACCTGCTTCTCGCTGCCCACAACGACGCCAGGACCAAGGTCGAGCAGATTATGCAGGAGAAGACCAGGGCGCTGACCGCGGGCCTACCGATCCCGCCAGGAATGAAACTGCCGTTCTAAGGCTAGTGCATGTCGCGCAAAAGTGTGCAGCGGTTTTGCGATAACGACATGCATCAAAACAAGAACCTAAAGCGCGTCGCATGAGGCCGGTCGAACGCGACGCGCTAGTCAATCGGTATGCCGTTACAGTGGCCGAAGAGTGCAGCGGCCCAGTGCTCGCTCTACCGCCAGCTGTGTCTAGTAGGCAACTCCCCACACTTAATAACGCTTTAGCCATCTTTTTGCCTGAAAGTGTCTCATTCTTGCCGCAACCAGGGGCGGGCTGGCAGCAGAATTGAGGGGACACCTGTTGATCTCTACCCGATGGAAGACGCCGTTGCGGCTCGGCGTCGTTATCTCGCCGCTGTTTTTGGCCGCTTGCAGTCAGACCGCCTCGCACGGCATGTCCAGCCTGACCGATGCTATTACGCCGAGTTTCCTGAGCTCGCACTCCTACAATTCCACGCCGAAGGAAAAGGAGTGCCTGGAGCGGGCAATGTTCTTCGAGTCCAACCGGTCGAGCCGTGACGGCATGATTGCGGTCGGCACGGTGGTGATGAACCGGCTGCGGTCCGGCAATCACGGCAACACCATCTGCCAGGTCGTCGGCGAGCGCGGACAGTTCGCGCCGGGCGTCATGACACGGCCGATGAATTCGAAGGCGATGCCCGACGTCGAGGAAGCCGCCGAGGCGGTGCTCAAGGGCGAGCGCAAAGCCAAGCTGAAGAACACCATGTTCTTCCACACCGCCGGCCTGCGCTTCCCCTACAAGAACATGCACTACACCATGGTCGCCGGCGGCAATGCCTTCTATGAAAAGCGCGGCCGCAACTGGCAGCCGCTGCCGGACGAACCGGTGGTCGCCATGGCCCAGGCCAAGCCGCAAGCGCCTGCCGCTCAGGCCATACTTGTCGCCTCCGCGGAGCCGGCTCGCGAGGTCAAGCCGACATTCGCCAGGGCAACCTATGTGACCGCCGCTGCATCGCTGCCGGCAAAGCAGACAAGGGTGACCGCCGGAATGGCGACCCCGGAGAAGGCGACGGCGGAGAAGCCGATGCTTGTGGCGCTGCAGGAACCAATGCAGGAGCCGGATGCGGCCCGTTTTGGCGGAACCGTGAGCGAGCGGCCCGTCACCTCCTTCCAGGCCGCGCCGGCAGAGCCGACAATGTCGTTCGAGGCGACGCCCGAGAACACCGACGCCATCGGCGCGATGATCGCCGGCCAGACCCGGCCGCTGGAAGAAAACTGAGGGCGGCAGCACTGGCGGCGACGTCGGCCTTCCCTTCTCCCACAACAAGGGGAGAAGGGAAGAGCGGAGCCCCTGGCCGCTCAACTGTTCCAAAGCGTGCGGAAAAATCCTAAACCGGTGCGATGTCGAAGCGAATCGCCGGTCCCGAGATCGAACGCCTGATCCAGCTGCTGGCCAAGGTGCCGGGGCTCGGTCCGCGTTCGGCACGCCGCGCCGCGCTCCACCTCATCAAGAAGAAGGAGCAGCTGCTGGCGCCGCTCGCCGCCGCCATGGGCGAGGCGGTCGACAAGGTGCGCATCTGCTCGACCTGCGGCAATGTCGATACCTCAGATCCATGCATGATCTGCACCGACCCCCGCCGCGACCCCACTACGCTCATCGTCGTCGAGGACGTGGCCGACCTTTGGGCGCTGGAGCGGGCGACAGCCATGAACGTGCGCTACCATGTGCTCGGCGGTACGCTGTCGCCGCTCGACGGCATTGGTCCTGATGAGCTAAACATCCGTTCGCTGGTCGATCGCGTCGCCGGCGGCGAAGTCAAGGAAGTGATCCTCGCCGTCAACGCCACGGTCGAGGGCCAGACCACCGCGCACTACCTCACCGACCAGCTTTCCGGCTTCGACATCAAGGTGACGCGCCTGGCGCACGGTGTTCCGGTCGGCGGCGAACTCGATTATCTCGACGAAGGCACGCTGGCCGCCGCACTGCGCTCGCGGACGGTGTTTTGAGGCGAGCGGCGGGAAGGGTGCTTCTGTGATGATTGCATTCTGTCGCGCCCCCCTCTGTCCTGCCGGACATCTCCCCCTCCAGGGGGGAGATCGGCAGCCTCTACATCCCCGCCAAGCTTGCGACGTTGAAGATTGGCGAAAACAGACGCGACAGCCAATCTCCCCCCTGGAGGGGGAGATGTCCGGCAGGACAGAGGGGGGCGCGACAGGACGCCGACTTCGCAGGCTGGCCCTCGCGTTTTTTCTCGCCCTCATCCTCGCCACCCCGGTCTCCGCCGCAAAGATCGACGACCAGTTCCGCGCCTGGCTTGGCAACGACCTCTGGCCCGAAGCCAAGGCCAAAGGCATCTCCAAGGAAACCTTCGATGCCGCCTTCGGGGGCGTCAAGCCGAACCTGAAGCTGCCCGACCTGGTGAAGCCGGGCGAGAAGGCGACGACGCCGCAGAAGCAGCATCAGGCCGAGTTCGGTTCGCCGGGCGCCTATTTCGCTGAAAAGATAGTCCGAGCGGTGACCACCGGCGGCCGCACCCGCGAGGCGACCAACGCTAGGACTCTTGCCGCGATCGAGAAACGCTACGGCGTGCTTGGCGAAGTGCTGCTGGCGATCTGGGGCCGCGAGAGCGGCTTCGGCGCGGCGAAGATGCCTTATGACGCCTTCGAGGTGCTGGGCACCAAGGCCTTCATGTCGACCAAGAAGGAATTCTTCCGCACCGAGCTCTTGGCTGCGCTCGAGATCGTCGAGCGCGGGCTTGCCCCGGTCGGCGCGATGAAATCGTCATGGGCAGGCGCGCTTGGCCAGCCGCAGTTCATGCCGACATCGTTCCTCAAGCATGCCGTCGATTTCGACGGCGACGGCCGCACCGACATCTGGAATTCGACGCCCGATATACTGGCATCGATCGCCAATTATCTCGTCCATTATGGCTGGGTCAGGGGCCGCGGCTGGGGCTTCGAGGTGACTGTGCCGGACAGCGTCTCGTGCTCGCTCGAAGGTCCGGACCAGGGCAAGAAGATTTCCCAATGGGCTGATATGGGCATCAGGCGTGTGTCGGGTAAACCGTTCCCGGCGAGCGAACTGAAAGCCGAGGGCTTTCTTTTGATGCCGGCCGGGCGTAGCGGCCCGGCCTTCATCGTCACCCCCAATTTCTATGTGCTGAAGCAGTATAACACCAGCGATCTCTATGCCCTGTTCATCGGCCATGGCGCCGATCGCATCGCCCATGGCGACAGCAATTTCTCGGGCAATTGGGGCGCGGTCGGCGGGCTCTACCGCTCCGACATCGCCGCCCTGCAGCGGGCGCTGGAAGCTAAGGGCTACGATGTCGGCAGCGCCGACGGCCTGCCTGGCTTCAAGACGCGCCGCTCGATCGGCAAATGGCAGGCCAGCAACGGCCGTTCCGCTACCTGCTTTCCCGACGCCGACCTGGTTACCGCGCTGAAATAGCCGGATTTTCGCACCGCCGGTCTGGCCCAATCGACCGTTCTGCAAATGCTCGTTGCCGCGCTCGAAACCGCCGGATATGGTGCGGCGGAACTGAACAAAAATTGCCAAGACAACGGTCCGGGGATCACCGTTCGACGCGGCAAGAAGATGCCACAAGCCTGGGCCGGGAACTCGGGTCAACAACAGGGAACAGTCAAAATGATGATGGAAAAGTTTGCTCTACGCTCCCGCTTCTTGCTGGCGGGCGCAGCCATGTCCGCGCTGCTTCTGGCCGGTGCGCCTGCCTTCGCGGTCACGCCCGCTGACACGCTGGTCGAGGGTTTCGCCATCGACGACATCATCACCATGGATCCGGGCGAGGCGTTCGAATTGTCGACCGCCGAGGTGACCGGCAACACTTATGACCTTCTTGTACGCCTCGACCTCAGCGATACGTCCAAGGTCAAGGGCGAGCTCGCCGAAAGCTGGAGCGTCTCCGACGACGGCCTGACCTACACATTCAAGCTCAAGCCCGGCCTCAAATTCGCATCCGGCAATCCGATCACAGCGGCGGACGTCGCCTATTCGTTCGAGCGCGCCATCAAGCTCGACAAGAGCCCGGCCTTTATTATCGGCCAGTTCGGTATCGATGGCGGCAACGTCACCGAGAAGGCCAAGGCCGTTGATGACACGACGTTCCAGTTCACCGTCGACAAGGCCTATGCGCCGAGCTTCGTGCTGAACTGCCTGTCGGCGACGGTCGCCTCGGTCGTCGACGCCAAGCTGGTCAAGGAGCATGTCGCGGCGGTCACGCCGAGCGCCGACTACAAATGGGACAATGATTTCGGCAATGCCTGGCTGAAGACCGGCTATGCCGGCTCCGGTGCCTTCAAGCTGCGCGAATGGCGGGCCAACGAGGCCGTCGTGCTGGAGCGCAACGACAATTACTACGGCGACAAGGCCAAGCTTGCCCGCGTCATCTATCGCAACATGAAGGAAAGTTCGGGCCAGCGCCTGGCGCTGGAAGCCGGCGACATCGACGTTGCCCGCAATCTTGAGCCGAACGACCTTGATGCCATTGCCAAGAATGCCGACCTCGCCACCACCAGCGCGCCGAAGGGCACGGTCTATTACATCAGCCTCAACCAGAAGAACCCGAACCTCGCCAAGCCCGAGGTTCGCCAGGCTTTCAAATATCTGGTCGACTACGACGCCTTGAGCTCGACCATCCTCAAGGGCATCGGCGAGATCCATCAGACCTTCCTGCCGAAAGGCGTGCTTGGCGAGCTGGACGAGAATCCGTTCAAGCTCGACGTCGCCAAGGCCAAGGAACTGCTCGCCAAGGCCGGCCTCGCCGACGGCTTCAGCGTCACCATGGACGTGCGTACCGGGCAGCCGACGACGGGCATGGCGGAATCGATCCAGCAGACGCTGGGACAGGCCGGCATCAAGCTGGAGATCATCCCCGGCGACGGCAAGCAGACGCTGACCAAATACCGCGCCCGCAACCACGACATCTATATCGGCCAGTGGGGCCAGGATTATTTCGATCCGAACTCCAACGCCCAGACCTTCGCCAGCAACCCCGACAATTCGGATGAAGGCAAGACCAAGACGCTGGCCTGGCGCAACGCCTGGGACATTCCGGACCTGACCAAGCAGACCGAAGCCGCCTTGCTCGAGAAGGACGCGGCCAAGCGCGCCGCAATGTACCAGGATCTCGAGAAGAAGATCCTCGATACCAGCCCCTTCGTCATCATCCACCAGCAGCTGGAAGTGGCCGGCCTGCGCAAGAACCTCAAGGGTTTTGCGCTCGGCCCGAGCTTCGACACCAACTTCGTCGGCCCCGTCTCGAAAGAGTGATGCCGGGGAGTGACGCCGGCGGACGCGCCGTATGAGTGTGGCTGAAAGCGAGGTGACGGCAGGGCGCGGCGGCGCCCGCGCCGTTGCCGTGGCCTCATCTATCGCCCGGTTCCTGGTCATCGCGATAACGACCTATCTCGGTCTGCTCGCGGTGACCTTCTTCATCGGCCGCGTGATCCCGATCGACCCGGTGCTGGCGGTGCTCGGCGACCGGGCGCCGGCCAACGTCGTCGAACGAACGCGCCGCGAGATGGGCCTCGACCTGCCGCTGGTCGAGCAGTTCTACATCTATGTCAAACATGCCCTGAACGGTGATTTCGGCACCTCGGTGCTGACCACCAATCCAGTGATGACCGATATCCGCCGCGCCTTTCCGGCGACGCTCGAACTGGCGACGTTGGGAACATTGATCGGTTCGGTGATCGGCGTGCCGCTTGGCGTGCTGGCCGCCGTGCGGCGCGGCAGCGTCATCGACCAGATCGTGCGCATCATCGGCCTTGTCGGCTATTCCGTGCCGATCTTCTGGCTGGGGCTGCTGGCGCTGGTGCTGTTCTACGCCAAGCTGCAATGGGTCGCCTTTCCCGGCCGGCTCGACGTCGTCTACGAATACACCTTCACGCCGATCACCGGCTTCTACCTTCTGGATGCGCTGTGGCAGCGGCAGTGGGATGTGTTTCGCGATGCCTTCCGCCACATCATCCTGCCGGCCTCGCTGCTTGGCTATTTCTCGCTCGCCTACATCAGCCGCATGACGCGCTCGTTCATGCTAAACGAACTCACCCAGGAATACATCGTCGCAGCGCGCGCCAAGGGCCTGTCGGAAACGCGCATCATTTGGGGTCACGCGCTGCGCAACGCCGCGGTGCCGATGGTCACCGTGATTGCGCTTTCCTATGCCGGCCTGCTCGAAGGCTCGGTGCTGACCGAGACCGTGTTCTCCTGGCCGGGCATTGGCCTCTACATCACCAATTCCCTGCAGAACGCCGACATGAACGCGGTGCTCGGCGGCACCATCGTCATCGGCTCGGTCTTCATCGGCATCAATCTTCTGTCAGACCTGCTCTACCGGGTGCTCGATCCCAGGACCAAAGTGAAATGAGCGCAGAAGCGATACAAAGCCGTCGCGACTGGCTGCTCAGCGAGCGGCCGGCGTCGCGCGTGCAGGCGAGACTCGGCCGCGCCTATGTGGCGTGGCGGCGCTTTTCCGCCAACCGGCTGGCGTTCCTCGGTCTGCTGATCATCATAGCTTTGCTGGTGGTCGCGGCCCTTGCCGATATGCTGGCGCCCTATTCGCCGACAATCGGCGACCTCAAGGGTTCGCGGCTGCTGGCGCCGAGTGCGGCGCACTGGTTCGGCACCGACGATCTCGGCCGCGATATCTATTCGCGCATCATCTTCGGCTCGCGCTGGACACTCTACGTCGTCATTCTGGTTGCCATTATCGCCGCGCCCATCGGCTTGCTGGTCGGCACCGTCGCCGGCTATGCCGGCGGCTGGATCGATGCGATCCTGATGCGCATCACCGACATCTTTCTCGCCTTTCCGAAGCTGATCCTGGCGCTGGCCTTTGTCGCGGCGCTCGGCCCCGGCATCGAAAATGCCGTGCTTGCCATCGCCATCACCTCGTGGCCGCCCTATGCCCGCATTGCCCGCGCCGAAACGCTGACGGTGCGCAATTCGGATTACATCAAGGCGGTGCAGCTGATGGGCGCTTCGCCGTTCCGCATCGTGCTTCGCCACATCATGCCGCTCTGCATCTCCTCGCTGATCATCAGGGTGACGCTCGACATGGCCGGCATCATCCTGACCGCGGCCGGCCTCGGCTTCCTCGGCCTCGGCGCGCAGCCGCCGCTGCCCGAATGGGGCGCGATGATCGCGTCGGGCCGCCGCTTCGTGCTCGACCAGTGGTGGGTGGCGGGTGCTCCGGGCTTTGCCATCCTCATCGTCAGCCTCGGCTTCAACCTGCTCGGCGACGGACTGCGCGACGCGCTCGATCCCCGAAGTGGCGACCAATGAGTGGCGACCAATGAGCACGCTTCTCGAAGTCAACGACCTGCGCGTTACCTTCCCGACGCGCACCGGCCTGATCGAGGCGGTGCGCGGCGTCTCCTTCTCGCTCGGCCGCGAGCGGCTCGGCATTGTTGGCGAGAGCGGTTCGGGCAAGTCGCAGACCGGCCGCGCCATCATGGGCGTCACCCCGCCGCAGGCCGAGGTGACCGCGAAGACGCTCGCTTTTGACGGCATCGACCTGCTGGCCGCCTCGCCGCGCGAGCGCCGCGCGCTGCGCGGCAAGCGTATCGCCATGATCCTGCAGGATCCGAAATATTCGCTCGACCCGGTGATGAGCATCGGCCGCCAGATCGTCGAGACGCTGCGCACGCATGAGAAGGTCTCCAAGGCCGAAGCCCGCGACCGCGCGCTGGCCATGCTGGAGGCTGTGCAGATCCGCGATCCGGCCCGTGTCTTCGACCTGCATCCGCACGAGGTTTCCGGCGGCATGGGCCAGCGCGCCATGATCGCCATGATGCTGATCGCCGGGCCGGAAATGATGATCGCCGACGAGCCGACCTCGGCACTCGACGTCACTGTCCAGCTCGACGTGCTCGGCATCCTCGACCGGCTGGTCAGCGAGCGCGGCATGGGGCTGATCTTCATCTCGCACGATCTGCGCCTGGTCTCGTCCTTCTGTGATCGTGTCATCGTCATGTATGCCGGCAAGGTGGTCGAACAGCTCAAAGCCTCGGAGCTCGGCCGCGCCCAGCATCCCTATACGCGCGGCCTGCTCAACTGCATGCCCAAGATCGGCGCCGACCGTCACCCGCTGCCGGTGCTCGACCGCAAGCCGGAGTGGGCAGCATGACGGCAGCCCTTTCCGTCGACAGGCTGGAGGTGGTCTTCGACCGCTTCCGCGCGTTGAAAGGCGTCAGCCTCGAGGTCGAATCCGGTGAATCCTTCGGCCTGGTCGGCGAGTCCGGCTCCGGCAAGTCGACGTTGCTCAGGGCAATCGCCGGCCTGGCGCCGGCCGCATCAGGCACCATCGCGGTCAACGGCAAAACGCTCGGCGCACGTCGCGACAAGGCGTTCTACCGCGAGGTGCAGATGGTCTTCCAGGACCCGTACGGTTCGCTGCACCCGCGCCAGACCGTCGACCGCCTGCTGCAGGAGCCGCTCGCCATTCACGGCTTCGCCGACGGCGAAAAGCGCATCCAGCGGGCACTCGACGAGGTCGGCCTCGGCACCGGGTTCCGTTTTCGCTATTCGCATCAATTGTCCGGCGGTCAGCGCCAGCGCGTGGCGATCGCCCGCGCCCTGATTCTGGAACCGTCGATCCTGCTGCTCGACGAGCCGACCTCGGCGCTCGACGCTTCGGTGCAGGCGGAGGTGCTGAACCTGCTGGAAGAGATCAGGCGCCGCCGCAAGCTGACCTTCCTGATGGTCAGCCACGACCTAGCCATCATCACCCACATGTGCGAACGGCTGATGGTGATGCAGAACGGCGAGGCGATGGAGCACCTCAGCGCGGGCGACCTCGTCGAGCGCCGCGTCACCAAGGATTATACGCGCAATTTGCTGAGGGCCAGCGAGGGGTTTGTGAGGACGTAGCTTAACATTCCAGGTCGCGCTCTGTCGCGCCCCCCTCTGTCCTGCAGGACAGAGGGGCGCGCGAAGGAACTCAACTTCCGCCTTAGGCCCCGCTACCCTCCACAATGGCACTGCTATCTCCCGCCTCACCCTCCTGCCGCTGCTTCGGCTCCTTGATCCGAAACCACGTCACATAGAGCGCTGGCAGGAACAGCAGTGTGATCGCCGTGCCGGCGATGATGCCGCCCATCATGGCATAGGCCATCGGCCCCCAGAACACTTCGCGTGCGATCGGGATCAGCGCCAGGCTCGCGGCCGCCGCCGTCAGCGCGATCGGCCGCATGCGATGCTCGGTCGCCTCGATGACGGCGGCCCAGCGGTCCTTGCCCTCGTTCACAAGATCCTCGATCTGGACGATCAGGATGACAGAATTGCGGATCAGGATGCCGATCAGCGCCAGCACGCCGAGGATGGCAACGAAGCCGAGCGGTGCCCCGCTCGGCACCAGTGCGGCCACCACGCCGATCAGGCCGAGCGGCGCCACCGCCACGACCAGGAACAGGCGCTGGAAGCTCTGCAACTGCACCATCAGGATGGTCGCCATGATGAACAGCATCAGCGGCACCACGGCGGCTATCGGCCCCTGGCTGTTGGCGCTTTCCTCGACCGAGCCGGCGGTGGCGATCGAATAGCCCGGTGGCAATTTGGCGATGAAGGCGTCGACCGACGGCTTCAACTCGTTGACCACGGTGGCGGGCAGCACGTCGCCGACCAGCCCGGCGCGCACGGTGATGGTCGGGATGCGGTCGCGGCGCCACACTGTCGGCTGTTCGAGCTCGTAGCGGAAGTTCGCCACAGCGGCCAGCGGGATCGCCTCGCCGGTTCCGGTTGGCAATTGCATGTTCTGCAGTGTGCCGATCGAACCCCGTTCGGCCTCGCGCGAACGGGCCACCACATTGATCAGATAGGTCGCGTCTCGCACCTGGGTGATGGTGGAGCCGCCGACCGTGCTGTTCAGCGCGCTGGCGATGTCCGAAGAAGTGATGCCGAGTTGCCGTGCCTTGTCCTGCAGCACGTCGACCCTCAGCACGCGCTCGGGCTCGTTCCAGTCGAAAGTGGGTGCGGTCAGCTGCGGATTGGCGGAAATGATGCCGGCGAATTCTTGCGCCAGTGTCCGTACCGTCTGGACGTCAGGACCGCCGACGCGGTACTGCACCGGCCGCCCGACCGGCGGCCCGAGTTCGAGCGGCTTGACGAAGGCGTCGGTGCCGACGAACTCGTCGCGCAGCAGCTTTTCGAGCGCCGGCTTGACCCGATTGCGCGCCTCGATGCTCTTGGTGACGATGACGGTCTGGCCGAAATAGGGATTGGCCGGTTGCACGTCATAGGCCAGCACGAAGCGAACCGCGCCCTGGCCGATATAGGAGCTGAAGTGGTCGATATCGGGATTGCCGACCAGCGCCCGCTGTTCGAACCGCTCCATCTGGTCCCGGGTCTCGGCAATTGAGGAGTTCTGCGGCAGATTCCAGTCGACGATCAGTTCGGGACGGTCGGATGGTGGAAAGAACTGCTGCTGGACGAGGCCAAAGCCGCCCAGCGACGCCGCGAACAACAGCACCGTGGCGATGATGGTCAGCCAGTGATGGCGCACCGATCCGATGAGGACGCGCCGGAACAGCGCGGTGAAGCGGCCGGGATTTTCATGGTGCTGTTTCATCGTCGCCGGCAGGATGGTGACGCCGAGCAGCGGCGCAAACAGCACCGCGACGATCCATGACACCAGGAGCGAAACGGCGATGACGACGAACAGCGTGAAAGTGTATTCGCCGGCGGCGCTGTTGTTGAGGCCGATCGGGATGAAGCCCGCGACCGTCACCAGCGTGCCGGTCAGCATCGGAAAGGCGGTCGAGGTGTAGACATAGGTCGCCGCCTTGCGCAGATTGTCACCGACCTCCAGCCGAGCCACCATCATCTCCACCGCGATCATGGCGTCATCGACCAGAAGGCCGAGCGAGATGATCAGCGCGCCGAGCGAAATGCGCTGCAGCGATATGCCGAGATAGGCCATGACCGTGAAGGTGATGGCCAGCACCAGCGGGATCGACAGCGCCACCACGAAGCCGGCGCGCATGCCGAGGCTGATGAAGGACACGGCAAGCACGATGGCGACCGCCTCGAACAGGGCGCGCGTGAAACCGGAAACCGCCTCCTCGACGATGACAGGCTGGTCGGCGACCAGATGCACGCCGACGCCGACCGGCAGGTCGGCCAGCACCTTGTTCATCTCCTCGTGCAGGGCCTCGCCGAACTCCAGCAGATTGGCATTGGGCTTCATGCCGATGGCAAGGCCGATCGCGTCCTGCGCGTTGAAGCGGAACAAGGCCGTCGGCGGGTCGACATAGCCGCGCGAAATCGTCGCCACGTCGCTCAGCCGGAAGAAGCGATCGTTGACGCGCAAATTGATGGCGCGAAGGCTCTCTTCCGAGGTGAACTGGCCGCCGACGCGCACGCTGATGCGCTCCGGCCCGGACTGAATGACGCCGGAAGGCGTGATTGCGTTCTGGGCCTGCAGGCTGGCCACGATCGCTTGCTGGTTGAGGCCTAGTGCCGCGATCTGGCGGGTCGAGAATTCGAGGTAGATCGCTTCGTCCTGGGCACCGACCAGATCGACCTTGCCGGCGTTCGGCACGGTCAGGATCTTCGTCCTGACATCCTCGACATAGTCGCGCAACTGACGCGGCGTCAGCCCGTCGGCGGTGAAGGCATAGATGTTGCCGTAGACGTCGCCGAAGCGGTCGTTGAAGAATGGTCCCTGCACGCCTTGCGGAAACTGCGCCCAGATGTCGTTGACCATGTTGCGCACCTGCAGCCAGGTCGGCACGACGTCGCGCGCCTTGGTCGTCGGCTTCAGGTTGACGAAGATGACGGTCTTGCCGGCAGAGGTGACGGATTTGGTATAGTCGAGGCTGTCGAGCTCTTCGAGCTTCTTCTCGATGCGATCGGTCACTTGCCGCACCGTCTCGTTGACCGATGCGCCCGGCCAGTTGGCCTGGATGACCATGGTCTTGATGGTGAAGGCGGGGTCTTCCTCGCGGCCGAGATTGAGATAGGCAAAGACGCCGGCCACGACGAAGACCAGCATGAAATACCACACCAACGAGCGATGGCTCAGCGCCCAGTCGGAGAGGTTGAAGCCTTTCATATGGCCTCTCCCTCAGAGATCTTGACCTTCTGTCCCTCGGTCAGGCTGTGGACGCCGGCGGTGACGACGCGCATGCCTGCATTGAGGCCCTCGGCGACGGTGAAAGTGGCGGCACCCTTGGCGGCAATTTTGATGTCGCGGGCACTCACGCTCGACGTCTGCTGGTCGACGATCCAGACCTTTTCTCTGCCGTTCTTCTCCAGTAGCGCCGACAGCGGCAACTCGATCGTCGGCGTGATCTTGGCAATGCGGGTCGCCGTCACCGTCGAACCAAGCCTGAATGCCGGCGGCGGATCGATGAGCGTCAGCCGGACGCGGCGCGTGCGGGTCGAACCTTCGGCCTGCGGGGCGATCTCGCGCAGCTTGGCGTCGCTGCGTATCGTCGGCAGCGAT
Organism: Mesorhizobium sp. M0800; assembly: GCF_040320095.1. NCBI lineage: Bacteria > Pseudomonadati > Pseudomonadota > Alphaproteobacteria > Hyphomicrobiales > Phyllobacteriaceae > Mesorhizobium > Mesorhizobium sp. M0800. The sequence continues at coordinate 198,583 of NZ_JAMYOZ010000001.1, read as the reverse complement.
TGCAGGATGATCTGGAAGGGCGTGCCGAAGGCGAGATCGCCGGTCAACTGGTCGGGAATGTCGACGACTGCTTCGCGCGGATCAGAGCGCGCCACCGTGACGACGGTCTGGCCGGGCGAGACCGTCTGGCCGACCTCGGCGCCGACGGCGGTGACAACGCCATCGAAGTCCGAGAACAACCTGGTATAGCCAAGCTGTTCCTGCGATTTGGCCAGCGCCGCATTGGCCCGCTCGACACCGGCCGCGGCGGCCTGCCTGGCTTGCCGCGCGGCGTCGAAGACGGCCTGCGAGGTGTTAGCGGCGACAAGCAACTGGCGCTGGCGCTCCTCGCTGGCGGCGGCATTGGCAAATTGCGCCTGCGCGTTGGAGAGTTCTGCCTTCGCCGCCTGCACGGCAAGCTCCAGCGCCGTCGGATCGAGCGCCGCGATCGTCGTGCCCTTGGTGACGATATCGCCGACCTTGACATCGCGGACGACGACCCGGCCAAGCAGGCGGAAGGCAAGGTCGGCGCTGAACTGCGGTTCGACAGATCCGGCGAATCCGAAGGTCTCTACGGTGCGGGGCTCGACCACCACCGACAGCACAGGCCGGATGATCTCGGGCGGCTTCTCTTCCGATTGCGAGCAGGCGCCGAGCACGAGCCCAAACAGCGCAGGAACAAGCGGGGCAGGGCTGCGCAGGAGCCGGTTCATTGCTCCGCTCCCGCTATCTCGACGGTCTGGCCGGGGCTGAGCAACTGGCCGCCGGCGGTGACGATCGTTTGGCCTGCCTCGAGCCCCTTGTCGATGATGACCGAGCCGGATCCGAAGGCCAGCACCTCCACCTGTCTCGCTGCCACCGCCTTGGTCGCTTGATCGACGACCCAGACGGCCGGCTTGCCCGCGCTCGAGGTCAATGCCTGCCACGGCACGATGACGGCCTTCGACGGCTGGGCGCTGACCGAGCCGATGATGGCCGCGCCGAGCGGCATGCCCGCGGGCGTGTCGGGAATGGCGACCTTGACCCGGATCGAGCCTGAAGCCGGATCGACCGCCGGCGAGATTTCACGCACCTTGCCCATCGCCTTGATCTGCGGATCCGACAACAGCGTGATTGTCACCGCGGGTGCTGCCGGCGTCTTTGCTACCATCGTTTCCTCTACGTTGAAGACCGCATCGCGGTCGCCATCCTCGGCAAGGGTGAAGACGGTCTGCGCCGCCTGCACCACCTGCCCGGCTTCGACCTGGCGCACTGTGATCACGCCTGCCGCACCCGCCTTGAGTTCGGTGAAGGAAAGGTCCTCTTTAGCATTGGCGAGCGAGCTCTGAGCGGCATCGACGCTGCCTCGCGCCACCTTCGACGCCTGTTCGGCCGCATCATAGTCGCGCCTCGTGGTGTAGCCCTGGGCAAGCAGTGTCTTTTGCCGTTCGAAGGCGGCGGCGGCCTGGGTCAATTGCGCCTGCGCGGCGTCGAGATCAGCCTGCGCCGAGCGCAAGTCGAATTCCTGTTCCTGCGGATCGATGCGGGCGAGCACGGTACCTTGATCGACATGCTGCCCGACGTCGACAAGCCGTTCGGCGACGCGGCCGCCGACCCGGAACGAAAGATTGTTTAGCGTGCGCGCCGCGATCACACCGGTGAGCGAAGTCCTTGGCGCATAGTTGGCGATCGCCACGGTCTCGGTGAGGACCATCACAGGCAGTTTCTTCGCGGCGGCCTCCTGCTTCTGGCAACCGGCCAAAAGCAAAGGCAGCATTGCCATTGCGCAGGCTAGAATTGTGGAGGCAGGAAAAGACAAATGGGTTTTGACCGGCGGCGGCGAGACGGACGATGTCGCGTTCCTGCTCATAGCTCCCTCAACCGCGCGGACCGCCCCCTGTAGCAAGACGGCGCGGACAATGGCGAGGATAATTGATCCCCGCAAAAAGGAAACCTCTTCTCGTACGCGTATAGGCGGTTGGGTAAGCTGGCCAGTTAACGCATCGGCGACAGGCCCAATCACCCGCCGCCAGTGCCAACTTGAGGAAAACCTGAAATAAGCCCAGAAGAGTCTCAACAGCCATCAAACGAGAGCGGGCGCCGGCCCGGTGAGGGATACGATGACAAATTCAGCCATTTCCGAACGCAAGAGCCAGTCGATTTCGCGCGGCGTCGGCATGACCACTCAGATCTATGCCGATCGCGCCGAAAACTCGGAGATCTGGGATGTGGAAGGCCGCCGCTACATCGATTTCTCGTCCGGCATCGCCGTCGTCAACACCGGCCACCGTCACCCCAGGGTGATCGAAGCGGTCAAGGCGCAGCTCGACCGCTTCACCCACACCTGCTATCAGGTCGTGCCCTATGAGAGCTATATCAGGCTGGCCGAACGGCTGAACGGCATGCTGCCCGGCAAGTTCGACAAGAAGACGATTTTTGTCACCACCGGCGCCGAAGCGGTCGAGAACGCGATCAAGATTGCGCGCAACGCCACCGGCCGGCCGGCGGTCATCGCTTTTTCCGGCGGCTTCCACGGACGCACCTTCATGGGCATGGCGCTGACCGGCAAGGTCGTGCCTTACAAGGTCGGCTTCGGCGCCATGCCGGCGGATGTCTTCCATGCGCCGTTCCCGGTTCCGCTGCACGGCGTGTCGGTCGCCGATTCGCTGGCTGCGCTCGACCGGCTGTTCAAGGCCGATGTCGATCCGGCCCGCGTCGCCGCGATCATCGTCGAGCCGGTGCAGGGCGAGGGCGGCTTCTACGAGGCGCCGCGCGATTTCATGACCGCATTGCGCAAGATCTGCGATCAGCACGGCATGCTGCTGATCGCCGACGAGGTGCAGACCGGCTTTGCCCGCACCGGCAAGATGTTCGCCATGGACCACCACGAGGTGGCGGCCGACATCACCACCATGGCCAAGAGCCTGGCCGGCGGCTTCCCGTTGGCGGCGGTCACCGGGCGTGCCGAGATCATGGATGCGCCGAACCCCGGCGGACTCGGCGGCACCTATGGCGGCAGCCCGATCGGCGTCGCCGCGGCGCATGCCGTGCTCGACGTCATCGACGAGGAGAAGCTCTGCGACCGCGCCAACACGCTGGGCAACCGGCTAAAGCAGCGCCTGCAATCGATCCGCGACGAAGCCCCGGAGATCGTCGATATCAGAGGCCCCGGCTTCATGAACGCGGTCGAGTTCAACGATGTGACGAAGGGGCTGCCGTCGCCGGAACTCGCCAATGCGGTCCGGCTGAAGGCGCTCGACAAGGGCCTGATCCTGCTCACCTGCGGCGTCTACGGCAACGTCATCCGCTTCCTCGCGCCGATCACCATCCAGGATGGAGTCATGAACGAGGCGCTCGACATCCTGGAAAGTTCGATCCGCGAGGCCCGCGCCGCCTGAGCGATACGATTATCCTGCCGCGCGGGTAGGCTCTGCCTGCTGGAAGGCAGCGAGCGCCGCCTTCAGCCCGTCGGGCCCGGTCGCGACAATCTGCGGCGGCGGCGAAAAGCCGGCGCCGAGCATCTTGCGGCCAAGCATGTGGTCGCCGGGCCGGTTGACCGATTCGATGCCGAGCAGGCGGCTTCCGGCATAGTGGTAGATGGAGAATTTGTTCTCGGCCACGTCGCCCAGCACGACATGGCTGTCGCCACCCGCAATCAGGCCGACCATCTGCAGCTTCATGTCACCGATATCGGACCAGAACCACGGCACCGCCGAGTAATTGTCGGTGTGGCCGGCGATGGTGCGTGCGGCGAGCCGCGCCTGGTCAGTGGCGTTCTGCACCGATTCCAGCCGCACGTCGCCGCCGGTGAACCAGTGCCGGTAAGACGCCGCGTCGCCGATGGCGAGGATTTCCGGCACCGACGTGCGCATCTGCTGGTCGATGCGGATGCCGTTGGCGATGGCAATGCCGGCGGCTTCGGCCAATTCGACATTCGGCACGACGCCGATACCGATGACGACCATCTGCGCCGGCAATCTTTCGCCGGATGAGGTGATTGCAGCCGAAACACGGCCGTTCTCGTCCTCCAGCCGTTCGATGGTGGTGCCGGTAAGGATGCGCACACCGGTGGCCTCCAGCCGCTGGCGCACATGGCCGGCGATGACCGGTGCCACGGCGCGGCCGAGCAGCCGGTCGACCGCCTCGACCACCGTAACCTTGCGGCCTGCCGCGGTGAGCGTCGCGGCAATCTCCAGGCCGATGAAGCCGCCGCCCAGGATGACGACCTCCTCGCTTTGCACGCTCAATTCGCGGATCAGGCGGGCATCACCGAGCGAGCGCAGCGACACAACGCCGGAAAGCTCCGAACCCGGCAGCGGCAGCAGGCGCGGCCGCGCGCCGGTGGCGAGGATCAGCCGGTCAAACGGCAACACACCGCCGCCCGATATCTCCAGCCTGCGGCCGCCTACGTCGATCCGCTCGACCCGGATGCCTGGCCGGAAGTCGATGGCGCTGCCGGTATAAAAAGCCTCGCCGCGCAACGGCTGCGGCTTTGCTTTCTGATCCTTGATGAAGGTCTTCGACAGCGGCGGCTTGTGGTAGGGCAATTCGTTTTCGTCGCCGACCAGGATCACCGGGCCGTCATAGCCTTCTTCGCGCAGGCTGGCGGCCGCTTGCACGCCCGCATGACCCGCACCGACAATGACGACCCCGTTCTTCATAACAGCCCGATTCCTCTTCCAAATCTAGGACGTCTCGCCAGGTGGCGATTGTCCGGCGCCGCCGCAAGAGCGCCGATCCGGGTCGCACCCGGAACGGCCGCCTGTCAACTGCGTCATGTGCCGGCATTCCTCATAGTCGGTGTTAAAGTTGACAGTTCTAGTTTAGAATAATTCTAAACTGTTGTTTCAATTGAATTTTTTCTATGCCACCAGTTGACATCCGGCGTCTTCGCCGTTTTATGGAAGCTCGCGCGTCAGCGCATCCCTTTGATGTCTGGGCCTTGAACCCTTTCGATTGGAGGCATTTCGGTGTCTTTCTTCCGCGAACCGCGCGATGGCGCGACCCTTCTTTGCCCGCTGGCAACTGCCCGCCGCGGCGCCAGCATTTCATTGATTCCCGAGGAGAGACAATCATGAGAACGATGATGACCGCGCGGTATGGCGGCAGGCTTGCGGCGATCGGCGCCACCGCGATGCTGACGGCGGCCGTGTTCGTGCTGCCGGCCAAGGCGCAAACCGATGCCAAGGCGGTCATCAAGACCTATTCCGACATTGCGCTCGCCAAATACGAGGATTCGCTGATCACGGCCGAGGCGCTCGACAAGGCTGTCGATGCGCTGCTCGCCAAGCCATCTGCCGAAACGCTGAACGCCGCCCGCGAGGCCTGGAAGGCATCGCGCGTTCCCTATCAGCAGACCGAGGTCTATCGCTTCGGTAATGCCATCGTCGACGACTGGGAAGGCAAGGTGAACTCCTGGCCGCTCGACGAAGGCTTGATCGACTATGTCGCCAAGAGCTACGGCACCGAGTCGGACGCCAACGTGCTCTACACCGCCAATGTGATCGCCAACAAGTCGATCGAGATCAACGGCAAGAAGGTCGACGCCACCGACCTGACGCCGGAGTTCCTCTCCGGCACACTGCAGGAGGCCGGCGGTATCGAGGCCAATGTGGCGACCGGCTATCACGCCATCGAATTCCTGCTTTGGGGTCAGGACTTACACGGCACCGGTCCGGGCGCCGGCGAACGGCCCTACACCGATTACGACCTCGCCAATTGCACCGGCGGCAATTGCGACCGTCGCGGACAGTATCTGAAATCGGCGAGCGACCTTCTGGTTTCCGATCTAAAGGATATGGTCGACGACTGGAAGGAAGGCGGCGCCGCCCGCAAGAACCTTGTCGATGGCGAGCTGAACGCCGCCATTTCGACCATCTTCACCGGCATGGGCTCGCTGTCCTATGGCGAGCTCGCCGGAGAGCGGATGAAGCTCGGCCTCTTGTTGCACGACCCGGAAGAGGAGCACGATTGCTTCTCCGACAATACCTACAACTCCCATCTTTACGATGCGATAGGCATCCGTGCCGCCTATCACGGCAGCTACAAGCGGCTCGACGGCACTGTCGTCGAGGGGCCGTCGGTGGCCGACATGGTCAAGGCGGCCGACCCGGCGGTTGACAAGGAATTGTCGGACAAACTGGACGTCACCGTCGCCAAGATGGAGGCCATCAAGGCGCGGGCGCTTGCCGGCGAGGCCTATGACCAGCAGATCGGAGAAGGCAACACGGAAGGCAATGCCACTGTGCAGGCGGCGATCGACGCGCTGGTCGATCAGACCAAGTCGATCGAACGCGCCGTCGGTACCCTGAAGCTCAATGCGATAGCCTTCGAGGGCTCGGACAGCCTCGATTCACCGGACAAGGTGTTCCAATAGACTATCGAAACCACCAGCCACGCGACGCAACGAAGCGCCGTTAGCCAGAGCGACAAATGCTGATCTGCCATTGCAACATCATCACCGAAAAGGAGATAGAGCAGACGATCGTCGGACTGCTGGATGAGGACCCCTGGCAGCTGATCGTGCCGGCGAAGGTCTATCACGCCATGCACAAGCGCGGTCGCTGTTGCGGCTGCTTCCCAAATGTGGTCGAAACGATCATTCGGGTCACCGAAAATTACCATGCCCGCTCGGCGGCGAGTGGCGTGGACATCGTTTCACACCTGGATCGCGTCAGAGGCCTACGCGTCCAATACGGGAGCAGAACCCATGAAAGGCGAACAGCAGATCATAGAGCGGCTTAACGAGGCTCTGTTTCTGGAACTTGGGGCGGTCAATCAATACTGGGTGCATTTCCGGCTGCTGGAAGACTGGGGATACGCCAAGCTGGCGAAGAAGGAACGCGCTGAATCGATCGAGGAAATGCACCATGCCGACCGGCTCGTGGCGCGCATCATCTTCCTCGAGGGCCATCCGAACCTGCAGTCCGTGGCGCCGCTGCGCATCGGGCAGAATGTCAAGGAAGTGCTCGAATCCGATCTTGCCGGCGAATATGACGCGCGCACCGCCTACAAGCGTTCGCGCGAGGTTTGTAACGAAGCAGGCGACTACGTGACGATGAAGCTGTTCGAGGAATTGCTGGCTGACGAGGAAGGTCACATCGACTTCCTCGAGACGCAACTCGACCTGCTCGCCTCGATCGGCGAAGAAAAGTACGGCCAACTCAACGCAGCGTCGGCCGACGAGGCGGAATAAGGACATGCCGGAATGCGGCGCCCCCTAGATTTCATGCGCCGCTTGCGGCCGGCCGAGCATTGTGGCCTGCCGCCTCAGAAGAAGCCGCGATACGGTATCCTTCGCGGCGCCTTTCTTGCCGTGGTGGCGACGCTCACAGCCTCGGCGCTGGCCGGGGCGCCGCAACCGGCGGGGCTTGCCACCAGCCGCACGGATCTGACGCCGAAGGATCTGGCGCGCGTCATCGCCATCACCAGGCCGACCAGCGATTTCTCCAAGCCCGAGCAATTCGAGCTGATGCAGGGCGGCGCCGGCACCTCGAAGAAGGACGTCAACAAGGACGCCTTCTCGCAATCCTCTGCCAACATCAGCTTCGAGGAAGAGGGTACCTTCAAGCTCGGCAACGCCATTTTCCGCAAGAACTGGGTGTCCTCGCCATCCTCGACACAAGCCTCGGATGGGCTCGGTCCGTTGTTCAACGAGCGCGCCTGCCAGAACTGTCATCTGAAGGACGGCCGCGGGCATCCGCCCGAAGGCGACAGCGGCAGCACCTCGATGTTCCTGCGCCTGGCAAGGGATGCCAGTACCGAGGAGGAGAAAGCCGCGCTCGCCGATCACAAGGTGCTCAACTTTCCCGACCCGGTCTATGGCACGCAGCTGCAGGAATTGGCCGTTCCCGGTCTGCAGGGCGAAGGCAGGATGCATGTCGACTACCAGGACGAGAAGGTGAAATTGGCGGACGGCAGCACGGTGTCGCTGCGCAAGCCGAGCTATTCGGTCGACGGTCTCGCCTACGGGGCGCTCGATCCACACACCACGCTGTCGCCGCGCATGACGCCGCCGATGATCGGCCTTGGCCTGGTCGAGCAGATCGCTCCTGCCGACATCCTTACGCGTGCCGATGCGGCCGACCGCGATGGTGACGGGATTTCCGGCAGGCCAAACATAATACGCGACGCCAGCAGCGGTGAACTGACGCTCGGCCGTTTCGGCTGGAAGGCGCAGGCGGCATCGATCCGCCAGCAATCGGCGGACGCTTTTGCCGGCGATATCGGCATTTCGACGCCTGAGGTGCCGAAGCACTGGGGCGATTGCAGCGCCGCGGAAAAGACCTGCCTTGCCCTACCTAACGGTGTACAGGAGCGCCTCGGTCCGGTCGAAGCGCCGCCGCCGGTCATGGACCTCGTGACCTTCTATTCGCAAAACCTTGCCGTGCCGGCCCGGCGCGATCTCGACAGACCGGACGTGCTCGCCGGCAAAAAACTGTTCTACGATATGGGCTGCATCTCCTGCCATACGCCGAAATTCGTCACCCGTCGCGGCACTCCGAACAAGGCGCAGGCCTTCCAGCTGATCTGGCCTTATTCCGATTTCCTGCTGCATGACATGGGACCCAGCCTTGCCGACGGACAGGCGGTGGGCGAGGCCACGGGAAGCGAATGGCGCACGCCGCCACTGTGGGGCATCGGGCTCACCCAGACCGTCAGCGGCAACACCTTCTTCCTGCATGACGGGCGCGCACGAAGCCTGGCCGAGGCGATTCTGTGGCATGGCGGCGAGGGCCAGAAGGCGCATGACCGCTTTGCCGCTGCCGATGCGGCCGACCGCGCTGCGCTGATCAAGTTTCTGGAGTCGCTCTGATGCGGAAGCGTTTTGCATTCGCTCTGATGCTGGTCCTCGGCGGTGCGCTGCCGGCATCCGCGGCGGTGAAGGCTTCGGATGTGATCCAGCGGGCGATCGACGGCTTCGTCCGCCCGGCCTATGCCAGACTGCATGACCATGCGGACAGCTTGGCCAAGACCATGCACGCGCTTTGCCAAGCGCCCTCGCGAGACAATCTCGATGCGGCACGCGCCGAATTCTCGGGTGTCGTGGATGCCTGGTCGGTGGTGGAAATCATCCGTTTCGGGCCGATCGCGGAAAACAACCGGCTTGAGCGCATGCTGTTTTGGCCGGACCGCAAGAGCATCGGCCTGAAGCAGGTGCAGGCGGCACTTGCCGGCAAGGATCCGACAGCCGCCGATCCGGCCCAGCTGGCTACAAAGAGCGTCGCCGTGCAAGGGCTCGGCGCACTGGAATTCGTCCTCTACGGCGACGGAGCCAGTCAATTGGTCGGCAGGGACGACGCCTATCGCTGCGCCTACGGTGCGGCCATTGCCGGCAATGTCGAGACGATCGCCGGCGAGGTTGGCGATGCCTGGAACGAGCCCAACGGCTTTGCCGCGCTCTGGGCCAATCCGGGTCCGCAGAACGCGCTCTACCACGACGGAACTGAAGCGGTGACCGAACTGGTCGGCGTCTTCATCAACGAGCTGGAAATGGTCCGCGACGTACGCCTGAAAGGCTTCCTGGGCGCCAAGCCGGAGGCCGACAAACCGAAACAGGCGATCTATTGGCGCTCGCAAAACACCGCCCGCTCGCTGACCGGGAATCTGGCGGGCATGGACGCGCTGTTCCAGGCCTCGCAGCTCGGCGAGGCGCTGCCGCCCGATGCGCGCTGGATGGTCGAATCGGTCCACATCCAGCTCACCAACGGGATTGAGGCGGCCAAGGCAATCAGGGGTCCGATCGACAAGGCACTTGCGGATCCGGCGCAGCGCCGCAAGCTCGACTATTTCTCGCTGGTGACATCCAGCCTGACGACCCTGATCGGCACCAGGCTAACCGCCGAATTCGGCCTGACCGCCGGGTTCTCGTCATTGGATGGCGACTGATCATGAGGACGCCGCTGATCGATCGGCGCGATTTCCTGAGGGCCGCAGGCGCTGGTTTCGCAGCGGCGATGGCGCCGTCGGCCTGGGCAAAGACACTCGACGCCGACGCGGTCTTCGCCACCGCTTTCGTCAAGCGCGACGGCAGCTATGGCGCGGCCGTCCTGTCCGAGGCCGGCAAGTTGTTGCACACGATCGATCTGCCCGATCGGGGCCACGACGTTACCTTCGACCCGGTGTCCAAGCGTTCGGTGGTGTTTGCCAGGCAGCCGGGCACTTTTGCTGTCGTCTTTGACCACACCGGCCGCGATGAACCGCAGACCGTTGCCAGCGTTGCCGGCCGGCATTTCTTCGGCCACGGCGTGTTCTCGGCCGATGGCACGCTGCTCTACGCAACCGAGAACGATTTCGACAATGCCGCCGGCGTCGTCGGCGTCTATGACGCGCATGCGAAATTCAAGCGCATCGGCGAGTTCCCGACCTACGGCATGGGCCCACACGAGCTTTTGCTGCTTTCCGACGGCAGGACGATTGCTGTGGCCAATGGCGGCATCGAGACGCATCCGGATTATGGCCGCGCCGAGCTCAACATTGCCACGATGCGGCCATCCTACGTGCTGGTCGACCGTCTCACGGGCGATCTCACCGAAAAGCACGAATTGCCGCCGGCGCTGCACCAACTGTCGATCCGCCATATGGATGCCGACCGCTCCGGCACCGTCTGGTTCGGCTGCCAATACAGGGGGCCGGGCATCGACCGTCCCCCGCTGGTTGGCCGCGCGCCGCGCGGCAAGGACTTGCAATTGCTCGACATGTCGCAGGATGTGCTCTCCGGCTTCAGGAACTATATCGGCTCGGTCGCCGCCAATCCTGCCGCCGGCACCATCGCCGTGTCTTCGCCTGAGGGGAATTCGCTTGCCGTGATCGACACGGCCAGCAGCCGCGTCGTCGCCACCAAGGCTCTGGTCGAGGTCTGCGGCGTTGCAGCCGATGGGGAAAGCTTCATGGCGACGACCGGCGCCGGCGATATCGTCGAGTCCGGTGGCTCGATACGTTCCGAGCCGGACTATGTCTGGGACAATCACGTGCTGCGTATCGAGCAGGTTGGCTAGTCCCGATACCTATTGTGGCGATTGCGTGCGTTGGAACTTACATTCTTGGACCCGCGCCGAAGCCAAGTCGCCTGACGATTTATCCATTATTCCCTTGCGAGGATCAGCCCTGGCGGGCAGAGGGAAGCTGTTTTCGAAACTGTCTCAACCGGCCGCTTCATGAAATTGCTTGCCATCGACTGTGCCGCCAATCTCTGCGCCGCCTGCGTCTACGACGCGGCGGCCGGGAAAGAACTCGGCCGTTCGGTGCTCGATCTCGGTAAGGGTCATGCCGAGCATCTGATGGGTGTCATCGAAAAGGCGTTGGGGACCAGCAGAACCGATTATGCCAGCCTCGGCGCCATTGCCGTTTCCACCGGTCCGGGCTCCTTCACCGGTCTGCGCGTCGGCGTCTCGGCGGCGCGCGGCCTTGCGCTGGCGCTGAAAATACCGGCGATCGGCGTGACGACTTTGGAGGCCCTGGCGGCGCAAGCGAGAGCGGCATTTCCCGGTCGCGCCGTGCTCGCCGCGCTCGATGCAGGGCGCGAGGAAATCCATGCGGCACTCTACGATGAAGCATCCGTTTTGATTTACGGTCCCTCGGTGACCACGCTCTCGCAAGCCGCCGCCATCGCGGTTGACAGCTCCGCGGTTCTGGCCGGTACGGCGGCAACGCAAATTGCCGCCTCGGCCGGGCGCAGCTTCGATCTCGGCGGGACGGCGGCCACCGCCGACATCGCCGTCTATGCCCGGCTGGCCGGGGCCCAAGGTGCCGGTAAACACGGCGAGAGCGAAAAACCGAAACCGCTCTATCTGCGCGGCGCCGACGCAAAGCCGCAGGCCGGCTTTATTCTATCTAGGCAAGACCATGATCCCAAAAAGTGGAAACCGGTTTTGGGAAAAGATCATGGTCCAAACGGAAACAAGTCCTGATGCGCATTCCATTCCTCCAGCCGCGTCGCAGGGACTATGCGATCGAGCCGCTGACGGTTGCCGACAGCGCGGCCATGTCGGTGCTGCATCGCGAGGATTTCGCGCGGCCGTGGACCGACGACGAATTCGCCGCCCTGCTCGAGCAGGACACGGTGTTCGGCTATGCCGCGCGCGAGACCGGACAGGGTGCCAAGCCGCCGGTCGGCTTCGTGCTGGCGCGGCTGGCGGCCGGCGAGGGGGAGATCCTGACGGTCGCGGTGGCACGCTCGCATCGGCGCCGGGGGCTCGGCTGGCAATTGATGGATGCGGTGCTGCGTGAACTGCACGCACAGCGCGCCGAGGCGCTTTTCCTCGAGGTCGACGAGACCAATGTCGCCGCGATCGCGCTCTACCGGCGGTTCGGCTTCCGCGAGGTCGGCAAGCGCGCCAACTATTACAAGTCGCCGGAGCACGGCCCGACCGGCGCGTTTGTCATGCGCCGCGATCTTCGCTAGCCAAACGCCGGGGTGGTGCGGATGATAGGAAAAATCAGGATTTTCCTGGCGCTGGGGCTGGTTGTCGTCGGCTCATTGGTGCTTGTTCCTTTGCAGATACTGTCGATGAGGACCGGACTCTGGCGCGAGACCTTCATCCTGAAAATCTGGCACAGGATGATTGTCAGGACGCTGGGGCTGCGCATCCATGTCAAGGGGACTCTCTCCGAACAACGCCCATTGCTGGTTGCGTCCAACCACATCTCCTGGACCGACATCATGGTGCTGGGGTCGATGGTCGACGTGACGTTCATCGCCAGGGCCGATATGGCCGGCTGGCCGTTGATCGGCATGCTGTCGAAGCTGCAGCGCACGGTCTTCATCGAACGTGAGCGCAAGCGTTCGTCGGGCGACCAGGCGAGCGAGATCGCCGGCCGCATGGCCAAGGGCGACGCCATGGTGCTGTTCGCCGAAGGCTCGACCGGCGATGGCAACATGATCCTGCCGTTCAAGAGCACGCTGTTCGGCGCCGCCACAATGGCGATTGCGGAAGGGGCGGCCGAACAGGTCTTCATTCAGCCGGTGGCGATCGTCTATACGCGCCTGCATGGCGTGCCGCTCGGCCGCCGGCATCGGCCGGTTGCCGCCTGGATCGGCGACGAGGAGCTGATGCCGCACCTTAAGGTGCTGATGGCCGAGGGCGCCCTCGACGTCGAGGTGCATTTTGGCGAGGCGATTGCTTTCTCCAAGGGCTCCAGCCGCAAGGAGACAGCAAAGCAGATGGAACGTCAGGTGCGCGAGATGGTGCAGGCGGCGCTCGCCGAACCGCTCCCGAGCCGGTAGGCTGCGCAGGTTCCGGCCAGATTCGTCTGTTTTTTGTCGGGGAAAGGCGCTAGAAGCCGCGAAATGGAATTGAACACGATAGAACGCGACGACATCGGCGCTGCCGCCGAAAACCTGGTCGTTCCGCCTGCCGCGACCAGAAAGGTCTTCGTCAAGACCTATGGCTGCCAGATGAACGTTTACGATTCGCAGCGCATGACCGATGCGCTGGCGGCCGACGGCTATGCCGCGACAGACGCCATCGGCGAGGCCGATCTGGTGCTGCTCAACACCTGCCACATCCGCGAGAAAGCGGCGGAAAAGGTCTATTCCGAACTTGGGCGCATCCGTGAGTTGAAGGCCGAGCGTGCAAAGGCCGGGCGCGAAATGCTGGTCGGCGTCGCCGGCTGCGTGGCGCAGGCCGAGGGTGCCGAGATCATCCGCCGCTCGCCGGCCGTCGACCTGGTCATCGGCCCGCAGACCTACCACCGGCTGCCCGGTGTGCTGGCGAGGGCGCGTGGCGGCGAAAAGATCGTCGAGACCGACTATGCCGTCGAGGACAAGTTCGAGCATCTGCCGCAGCCAAAGCGCGCCGAACTGATCAGGCGCGGCGTGACGGCGTTCTTGACCGTTCAGGAAGGCTGCGACAAGTTCTGCACCTTCTGTGTCGTGCCCTATACGCGCGGCTCGGAAGTCTCGCGGCCGGTGGCACAGATCGTCGCCGAGGCCGAGCGTCTGGCGGATGCCGGCGTGCGCGAGGTGACGCTGCTCGGCCAGAACGTCAATGCCTGGCATGGAAGAGGCGAAAACGGCGAGGAATGGGGCCTTGGCCGGCTGCTGTTCAGGCTGGCCGAGATTCCGGGCCTGGCGCGGCTGCGCTACACAACCAGTCATCCGCGCGACATGGAGGATGAATTGATCGCCGCCCATCGTGATTTGCCGACGCTGATGCCCTATCTACATCTACCGGTGCAGTCCGGCTCCGACCGCATACTCAAGGCGATGAACCGCAGGCATATGGCCAAAGACTATCTGACGTTGATCGACCGCATCCGTGTCGCACGGAACGATATCGCACTGTCCGGCGATTTTATTGTCGGCTTTCCCGGCGAGACGGAAGCCGATTTCGAGGCGACCATGCAGTTGGTCGAAGACGTCAACTATGCCTCGGCCTTCTCGTTCAAATATTCTTCGCGCCCCGGCACGCCGGGCGCGGAGATGGGCGATCACGTGCCGGAGGCCGTCAAGGACGAGCGCCTGCAGCGGCTGCAGGCGCTGCTTCTGAAACAGCAGCAGGATTTCGGCACCAGCCTGATCGGGAGGACCATCGACACGCTGATCGAAAAGCCGGGCCGCCAGGCCGGCCAGAAGGTTGGCCGCTCGCCCTGGCTGCAGCCGGTTATTGTTGATGAAAAGGCCGGCGAAATCGGTGACATTATCCAGGTACGAATCACGAAGACGGGCTACAACAGCCTGTTCGCCGAATTGGCCTGAAGGTCTCGGCAGATGAGGAGAGACGGTTGAGCGCTGCTGAAGTGAAGAACCTGCCCCAGAACCTACCCTCGGGGGCCTCGGATATCGCGCACATCGTACTGACTTTCGACAACAACAAGCTTGCCAGCGCCCTTTACGGCCAGTTCGACGAGAATCTGGCCCGACTCGAGCAGAAGCTCGGCGTCGATATCCGCTCGCGCGGCAATCAATTGACCATCAAGGGCTCTTCCTCGGCCGCCGAGCAGGCACGCCGCGCCTTGGACAATCTTTACGGCATTCTGCAGAAAGGCACCGACATCGGCCAGTCCGATGTCGACGGCGCCGTGCGCATGGCGATCGCCACCGACGACCAGCTGACGCTGCCGACGCTGGAGCGCAAGGGCAAGATGTCCGCCGCCCAGATATCGACGCGCAAGAAGACCATCTATGCCCGCTCGCTCAACCAGGACGCCTATATGCGCGCGCTGGAGCGGTCGGAACTCGTCTTCGGCATCGGCCCGGCCGGCACCGGAAAGACCTATCTGGCGGTGGCGCATGCGGCAATGCTGCTCGAACGCGGCATGGTCGAACGCATCGTGCTGTCGCGCCCCGCGGTCGAGGCCGGTGAACGGCTTGGCTTTCTGCCGGGTGACATGAAGGAGAAGGTCGATCCCTATCTGCGGCCGCTCTATGACGCGCTCTACGACATGATGCCGGCCGACAAGGTCGAGCGGGCGATTGCTGCTGAGGTCATCGAGATCGCGCCGCTGGCATTCATGCGCGGCCGTACGCTGGCGCACGCTGCCGTCATCCTCGACGAGGCGCAGAACACCACGCCGATGCAGATGAAGATGTTCCTGACCCGGCTCGGCGAGAACTCGCGCATGATCGTCACCGGTGATCCGACCCAGATCGATCTGCCGCCAAACACCAAGTCCGGCCTGGTCGAGGCGCTGAGAATCCTCGACGGCGTCACCGGCATGGTGACGGTCCGCTTCAACGAAGGCGACGTCGTCAGGCATCCGCTGGTCGCCGAGATCGTCAAGGCCTATGACCGCGACGGCAAGCTGGCCAGGGGCCTAGGTGTCGAAAGCTGATACGATTATGCGGCCGCATGGCTGAGGAGCAAAAGGCGGGGGGACCGCTTCCCGTCGAAATCGATATCGCGATCGAGGCGGGCGACTGGCCCGACGAGGCGGCGCTGATGCGGCTTGTCGACCGTGCCGTCTCGGCCGGCTTTGCCGAAACCGGTGCGAACGGGCGTTCCGAGCTCAGCATCGTCTTTTCCGACGATGCCCATATCCGTACGCTCAATGCCGGCTGGCGCGGCAAGGACAAGCCGACCAACGTCCTGTCTTTTCCAGCTTTTCCGTTCGCCAGGGGCGGGGCTCTGCCGCCGATGCTCGGCGACATCGTGCTGGCCGCCGAGACTGTCGCGCGCGAGGCGGCACTGGAAGACAAGCCCATCGAGGACCATATCTCCCATCTCGTCATCCATGGCCTGCTGCATTTGCTGGGCTATGATCACGAAACGGATGCCGAAGCGGAACTGATGGAAGCGACAGAGCGCGCAGCACTTGCGAGGCTTGCCATTCCCGATCCCTACACGTAATTACAAAAGACCAATTGACCGGACGATGATGAACGACAAACCAGAGACTGCCGCCCGCTCCGACGCCGGCAGTGTGATCAAGCCTTCCGAAACGACGGAAGAGGGCTTGAGTCCGAGTACCACGACCGGCAGCTTCGCCAGCGAGGCATCGCCTGCCGGTCCCTCCCTGTTCGATCGCGTGCTCGGGCTTTTCAGGCACCGCAACGGCACCAGCCTGCGCGAGGAGATTGCCGGTGCGCTTGCCGAAACGGCGAGCGATGCAGAATCCTTCTCGCCCGGCGAACGCGCCATGCTCAACAACATCCTGCGCCTGCGCGAAGTGCGCGTCGAGGACGTCATGGTGCCGCGCGCCGACATCGAGGCGGTCGAGATCACCACGAAGCTGGGTGATCTTCTGGGGCTGTTCGAGCAGTCCGGCCATTCCCGCATGCCGGTCTATTCGGAGACGCTCGACGATCCGCGCGGCATGGTTCATATCCGCGACGTGCTGGCGCACATCACCAAGGTCGCCCGCGTCAGAAAGGGCAGGACGACCAGGAAAACTCCGGTCGCGACGGTTCTCGATCTCGCCCAGGTCGATCTGGCGCGCACCATCGGCGATCTCAACCTGATCCGACCGGTGCTGTTCGTGCCGCCGTCGATGCTCGCCTCCGACCTGATGGGGCGGATGCAGACGACGCGGACCCAGATGGCGCTGGTCATCGACGAATATGGCGGCACTGACGGTCTCGTCTCGCTCGAGGATATCGTCGAGATGGTGGTCGGCGACATCGAGGACGAGCATGACGAGGACGAGCCGATGATTACCCAGGCCGGCGAAGGCGTCTTCATCGTCGACGGCAAGGCCGAGATCGACGACGTCGCCAAAATGATCGGCGAGGATTTCGCCGCCGGCGAGCACGGCGAATATGTCGACACGATCGGCGGCATGATCTTCAACACGCTTGGCCGGGTGCCAGCGCGCGGCGAAGTGGTGCAGGCCATACCCGGCTTCGAGTTTCATGTGCTCGACGCCGACCCACGCCGCGTCAAGCGCGTGCGCATCGTCGAGACACTGAAGGGCGAGCGCCGCCGCCGCGCCGTCCGCACCGAGCAGGCTTGAAAGACGCGACTTGCCCGATGCCGGTTGAGGACCCGTTCAAGCACTCGACTTAGGCTCCGGCGTCTTCTACCAGGATCCGCAGGCGGCATTGACCTGGCTTGAAAAGGCGTTCGGCTTCGAGCCGAGCATGGTTGTCAGCGATGCCGATGGCAGGCTCGTCCATTCCGAGATGCGGTTCGGCGATGGTTATATCATCGTCGATTCCGAATGGGCCGACCATATAGCCAGCCCGGCTTCAGTTGCAGGCAAGAACACGCGCGCGATCCTGAAGGCCATGTCTGGACCTTTTCCCAGACTGTCGGCTCTGTCCCACGCGTAGAGGCTGAGCGGCTGGGCGGGCTGAAGATACAAGGCTGGCATCGATAGCTATGAGCGGACTAGGTCGCCCGGTTTGGAGCCAAGCCCGCAGCCTGATAAATCTTGCTTCCTGATTCGCACGACTCGGAAGCATAGATGGAGCGCCAGGCCGGCCGGATAATTCTGCTTTGGGGCTGGCGGCGCGCGCTAGTGGCGTTTCTTGCCGGGGCGCTGACGGTTCTTGCCCAGGCGCCTTACGATTTCTTCGCCGTCTGTTTCGTTTCGTTCCCGCTGCTGGTGTGGCTCCTCGACGGCGCGACCGGCGAAGCCTCGGACGGTTTTCTGCGGCGCTTGCGGCCGGCTTTCGCCACCGGCTGGTGGTTCGGTTTCGGCTACTTTCTTGCCGGTCTCTGGTGGGTCGGCTCGGCGCTGCTGGTCGAGGCCGACAGCTTTGCCTGGGCCTTGCCGTTCGCGGTGGTCGGCATCCCCCTCGCGCTGGCCCTCTTTTACGGTTTCGCTGCCGTGGTTGCCCGGCTGTTGTGGAGCAACGACATCGGGCGCATCGCCGCGCTCGCCTTCGGCTTTGCGCTGGCGGAATGGCTGCGCGGCTTCCTGTTCACCGGCTTTCCGTGGAATGCCGTCGGCTATGCGGCGATGCCGGTGCCTTTGCTGATGCAGAGCGTCTCGGTGACCGGCATGGTCGGCATGAACGCGCTTGCGGTCTTCGTCTTCGCGCTGCCGGCGCTGCTTGCGGCGCGCCAGCATCTTCGCCTCGGCGCGGCGTTGCTTGTCGTTCTCGTCGCCGCCCATGCCGGCTTCGGCTATATCCGGCTCGCCGCCCCCGAAAAGCCGGCCGCCCGCAGCCTTGACGTCCGTATCGTGCAGCCTGCCGTCGACCTTACGGAAAAATGGGATACCTCGGTGCGTGACCGTATCTTCGCCACCATGATGGGGCTTTCGGCTAAGGCGCCGGAACCCGGCCATGACAGGCCGCAATTGATCCTGTGGCCGGAGACGTCCGTGCCGTTTCTGTTCACCGAACGTCCGGATGCCCTGCCTGCGATCGGAGAGATGCTTGGCGATGGCCAGATGCTGGTCGCCGGCGTCGTTCGCGAGGAAGGCGGCTCGGTGGCCGGCAGCCGTTACTACAACTCTGTGGTGGCGATCGACGAAAGGGGCGAAATCGTCGATGCCGTCGACAAGGTCCACCTGGTACCCTTCGGCGAATACCTGCCTTTCGCCGATCTGCTCGGCCGCTTCGGGCTTGAGCAGCTTGTTGCCGGTCCAATGACCTTCGCGGCGGGCAATGAGCGGCATCCGATCGCGCTGCCCGGCGGTATCCGGGCGCTGCCGTTTATTTGCTATGAGGTCATCTTTCCCGATCTGGTCGCAGTTGACGCAACGTCAGCCGAGCTTATTGTGAACGTCACCAATGACGCCTGGTTCGGCGACACGCCGGGGCCGTACCAGCACTTCAGGCAGGCGCAGATCCGGGCGGTGGAGAATGGGGTGCCCCTGTTGCGCGCGGCTAATAACGGCATTTCGGCCGTTGTCGACCCGCGCGGTCGCATCGTCGACGCGCTGGCAATCGATGCACGCGGCGCGATCGATGTGCGTGTGCCGATCTCCGACCAAGCCATCGTTTCCTCCGGCCAACGACGCATTAACGGAATGCTGATCATGTTTTTGCTTGCCGTTGCGGCATGCATTTTGAACGTAAGGCAAAGGCTACGGGCGAATTGACAGCCGACACATTAGAAACTCATACTGTAAGCGCCTGAAAATTTTCGAAGTCGATAAGGTCGTTCTGTTGGGGCACGGGCCGCGGCGTCGTTTGGGCAGCAAAATAGAAAAAGCCGGAAAAATTCGGCGAGGAAAAAATGACAGAAGAAAACAAGAAAAAGCCGAATCCGATCGACATCCACGTCGGAAGCCGCATCCGGCTTCGCCGCAATATGCTGGGAATGAGCCAGGAAAAACTGGGTGAAAACCTCGGCATAACGTTCCAGCAGATCCAAAAGTACGAAAAGGGCACCAATCGCGTCGGCGCCAGCCGTTTGCAGGCAATCGCCTCCATACTCGGCGTCCCCGTCGCCTTCTTTTTCGAGGATGCGCCCGGTCAGGAGCCCGTGGGCAGCCGTGGATTTGC
This sequence comes from Mesorhizobium sp. M0800, assembly GCF_040320095.1. Taxonomy (NCBI): domain Bacteria; kingdom Pseudomonadati; phylum Pseudomonadota; class Alphaproteobacteria; order Hyphomicrobiales; family Phyllobacteriaceae; genus Mesorhizobium; species Mesorhizobium sp. M0800. The sequence goes on along the minus strand of NZ_JAMYOZ010000001.1, from coordinate 178,788 downwards.
CGAGGATGCTTCGATGACCTCCGCCGTCGAATTCTGCGGCAGCCCGGAAGGCCTCCAGCTGAATCGCGCCTTCGTCAAGATCGCCGACGTGAAAGTGCGCCGCAAGATCATCGAGCTGGTGAAGTCGCTTTCCACCGACGAAGTCGATTGATGGCCCGTGAAGAGTTCAACAAGGAAGGGGTCGTCGTAGCTGGGCATGCAATTTCTCGCGGCTGCGCGCATTGAGGGATGTTCATTCCGCAGATGCGCTAAAGCGCAGATCGATTTCGCTCGACACGCTTCCTCGAAGTCGTTTTCCTCAGTCTGTTGGTGCAAGGGCTGATCGCAGTGCGCCCTGCCGCCGTCTCGGGATACAAAGATAATAACGTCAAAATTCATGCCAGAACGGCTGCATGGCTTGACGAGCGACGCCCGGCACCGTTAACAACTGGCGCGCCAAAATCGGCGGCCTGCCGATATTTTTTTCAAGAGGGGACACCCGTGACGCGGCACAATTACTTCTTCACCTCGGAATCCGTTGCCGAGGGCCATCCCGACAAGGTCTGCGACCGCATCTCCGACGAGATTGTCGATCTCGTCTATCGCGAAGCCAGAAAGACCGGCATGGACCCGTGGAAGGTCCGCGTTGCCTGCGAGACGCTTGCGACGACCAATCGCGTTGTCATCGCCGGCGAGGTGCGCGTCCCCGAGACGCTGCTCAAGAAGGACAAGGAGGGCAACGTCCTGAAGGATGCGGCCGGCCATCCGATTGTCAACCCGGCCAAGTTCAAGTCGGTCGCTCGCAAGGCGATCCGCGAAATCGGCTACGAGCAGGCCGGCTTCCACTGGAAGACAGCCAAGATCGAGGTCCTGCTGCACGGCCAGTCGCCGGATATCGGCCAAGGCGTCGACAACGCCTCCGACCGGCAAGGCGAGGAGGGAGCCGGCGACCAGGGCATCATGTTTGGCTATGCCTGCCGCGAAACCCCCGACCTGATGCCGGCGCCGATCTATTACAGCCACAAGATCCTCGAATTGCTGGCGGCTGCGCGCCATGAAGGCAGCGGTGATGCCGGCAGGCTCGGGCCGGATGCCAAGAGCCAGGTCACCGTCCGCTATGTCGACGGCAAAGCGGCGGAAGTGACGCAGATCGTGCTGTCGACCCAGCATCTCGATGAGACGTGGGATTCGAAGAAGGTGCGCAACGTCGTCGAGCCCTATATTCGCGAAGCACTGGGCGACCTGAAGATTGCCGACAATTGCAACTGGTACATCAATCCGACTGGCAAGTTCGTCATCGGCGGGCCTGATGGCGACGCCGGCCTGACCGGCCGCAAGATCATCGTCGACACTTATGGTGGGGCTGCGCCTCATGGCGGCGGCGCTTTTTCTGGCAAGGACACCACCAAGGTCGACCGCTCGGCGGCCTATGCGGCGCGTTATCTCGCCAAGAACGTGGTTGCCGCAAAGCTCGCCGATCGCTGCACCATCCAGCTTTCCTATGCGATCGGTGTCGCCCAGCCGCTGTCGATCTACGTCGACCTGCACGGCACCGGCAAGGTCGACGAGGCAAAACTCGAGCGTGCACTGCGCGCCGTGATGGACCTGTCGCCTTCCGGCATCCGCCGCCACCTCGATCTCAACAAGCCGATCTATGCCAAGACGTCGTCCTACGGCCATTTTGGCCGCAAGGCCGGCCGCGACGGATCCTTCTCCTGGGAGAAGACCGATCTCGCCAAGGCGCTCAAGGACGCTCTCGCCGAACCGGTCGCCGAAGCAGTCGCCGCCTAACCGCGGCGCCTATGGATCCGAAGGACCGGCCAAGCCGTGCGACCGAGGCCTTTTTCGGTCGCCGGCGCGGCAAGACCATTCGACCACAACAGGCAGCGGCGCTGGAGAGCGGCTTCGCCGCCTACAGGCTCGATCTGACGGTTGAACCGCCGGCCGACTTGCGCAGCCTTTTCGAAGCCGAAGTTTCGGCTGTCCAGCTCGAAATCGGTTTTGGCGGCGGCGAACATCTTCTGCACCGTGCTACGGCCAGCCAGGCGACCGGCTTTATCGGCGTCGAGCCTTTCGTCAACGGCATGGCCAAGATGATGATGGCGGTCCGGGAGCGGCCGCTTGCCAATCTGCGCGTCTATGACGACGACGCCACACGTCTGCTGGACTGGCTGCCGCAGGCTTCGCTTGACGGCATTGATCTTCTCTATCCGGATCCGTGGCCGAAGAAGAAGCACTGGAAGCGGCGCTTCGTCAGCCCGGTCAATCTCGACCGCTTCGCGCGCGTCCTGAAGCACGGCGGAAAGTTCCACTTTGCGTCCGATATCGATAGCTATGTGAACTGGACGCTCCTGCATTGCCGGGCGCACGACGCCTTCACGTGGCAGGCAAGCGAAGCAGCCGACTGGCACCGGCCCTATGATGGCTGGCCGGGGACGCGCTATGAGGCCAAGGCCATTCGCGAAGGCCGACGGCCCGCCTATCTCACCTTCGTGCGGAAATAAGCGGGAAATTAGAGCTGAGCACAAGGCGAGCGGGCCGAAGGCTCTCGGCGCTCACTTGGCTCAGAAGCGACGGATCTTGTCGAAGGCTGCCGGCTCCATGCCGAGATTGCGCAGATCATGCGCACGCGGCTTGCGACCGCTTTCCACAGCCCGCGACGCGGCTACGGCGCTGCCGAACACGCTAAAGACATCGCCTATGGCTGAAAAAAATCCACGATTGTTCATGATGGTACCCTTTTCGAGCGCAGTGAGCGCTCCAATTGTGCAATGCAACATAGATAATCGTGCGTGGCCGGTGCTCAAAGGGGGATCACTGCATGGGCGCCATGCATTTGGCGCAGCGCTGCGGACTCGGAGCCTTGCCGTCATGCAGGACGGGCTTGAAACGAGGACCACGATCGTCTATATCAGCTTCAAATTCTTGGTCGGTATGACGAAGAGTGGGTCCACCCGGTCCCGCTCTTTTTTATTACCTGCCGACCAACAGAAATCGAGTGACAGGACCGAATGACAGTGACGGCAAGCGAAGGCGACGACCGCATCATCCGCGAAAGCGGCATCGATGCGCGCATCGCGCTGATCGTTCAGCCGGTACTGCGCGCCATTGGCTTCCGCTTGGTACGTGTGCACCTGTCGGGCCAGAACGGGCTGACCCTGCAGATCATGGCCGAGCGCGAGGACGGCACCATGACGGTCGAGGATTGTGAAGAGGTCAGCCGGGCGGTGTCGCCGGCGCTCGATGTCGATGATCCGATCGAGAAGGCTTATCATCTCGAAGTGTCGTCGCCGGGCATCGACCGGCCGCTGGTCCGCAAATCGGACTTTGCAGCCTGGACCGGCCATCTGGTGAAGATGGAAACATCGGTTCTCGTCGCCGACCGTAAGCGCTTCAAGGGCAAGATCGCCGAAAGCGACGCGGACGGTGTGCTGATCGAGCGTGACAAGGCCGCTTACGGCGAGGAGCCGACGGTACGTGTTTCCTACGATGCGATTGCCGAAGCGCGGCTGATTCTGACCGACGACCTTATCCGCGATGCGTTGTCGAAGGACAATCGGGCGCGCAAGGAAGCCAGGAAACGCCGCGGCGAACCCGAAGACGCACCAGAGGGTGCGGAAGACGAAACCGAACAGGAAATGTGATTGGGCTGCCGGCCGTAAAGGTCGGCAACAAGCTCGGGAGAAAGAAGATGGTTGTAAGCGCCAACAGGCTTGAACTGCTGCAGATCGCCGATGCGGTCGCGCGTGAAAAGTCGATCGACAAGTCGATCGTCATCGCCGCCATGGCCGATGCGATTCAGAAGGCCGCGCGCTCGCGCTACGGCCAGGAAACCAATATCCGCGCCGACATCAATGCCAACACCGGCGAGATGAAGCTGCAGCGGCTGATGGAAGTGGTCGAGAAGGTCGATGACTACGCGACGCAGATTGCCATTTCCTCGGCGCGCGAGCGCAATCCGGACGCCCAGCTCGGCGATTTCATTGCCGAACAGCTACCGCCGATGGATTTTGGCCGCATCGCCGCCCAGTCGGCCAAGCAGGTCATCGTGCAGAAGGTGCGCGAGGCCGAGCGGGACCGGCAATATGACGAATACAAGGACCGTATCGGCGAGATCGTCAACGGTACCGTCAAGCGCGTCGAATACGGCAACGTCATCGTCGATCTCGGCCGCGGCGAGGCGATCATCCGCCGCGACGAGCTGATTCCGCGCGAAAACTACAAATATGGCGATCGCGTCCGCGCCTATGTCTATGACGTGCGCCGCGAACAGCGCGGCCCGCAGATCTTCCTGTCGCGCACCCATCCGCAGTTCATGGCGAAGCTGTTCACCATGGAAGTGCCGGAAATCTACGACGGCATCATCGAGATCAAGTCGGTCGCCCGCGATCCGGGTTCGCGCGCCAAGATCGCTGTCATCTCGCGCGACAGCTCCATCGATCCGGTCGGCGCCTGCGTCGGCATGCGCGGCAGCCGCGTCCAGGCGGTCGTCGGTGAATTGCAGGGCGAGAAGATCGACATCATTCCGTGGTCGCCTTCGGCCGCGTCCTTCATTGTCAATGCGTTGCAGCCGGCGGAAGTCGCCAAGGTCGTGCTCGACGAGGATGCCGAGCGCATCGAGGTCGTCGTTCCCGACGATCAGCTGTCGCTGGCCATCGGCCGCCGCGGCCAGAACGTCCGTCTTGCCTCGCAGCTCACCGGCTGGGATATCGACATCCTGACCGAGCAGGAAGAGAGCGAACGCCGCCAGAAGGAATTCGTCGAACGGTCGTCGCTGTTCATGGAAGCCCTCGACGTCGACGAGATGGTCGGCCAGGTGCTCGCTTCCGAAGGCTTCACCAGCGTCGAGGAGGTCGCGTATGTCGACTCCGGCGAAATCGCGTCGATCGACGGCTTCGACGAGGACACGGCTTCGGAAATCCAGACCCGCGCCCGCGAATATCTGGAGAAGATCGAAGCCGAGCATGACGAGAAGCGCAAGGCGCTCGGCGTCAAGGACGAGCTGCGCGAGATTCCCGGCATCACCACCGCCATGATGGTGACGCTCGGCGAGGACGGCGTGAAGACGATCGAGGATTTCGCCGGCTACGCCGCCGACGACCTGACCGGTTGGAAGGAACGCAAGGACGGCGAGACGAAGGTATTCCCGGGTGTGCTCGCCAACCACGGCGTATCACGCGCCGATGCCGAGCAGATGGTCCTGGCCGCTCGCCTGAAGGCTGGCTGGATCACCGAAGACGAGCTTGCCGCCGAGGGCGTGCCGGCTGACGAAACCGTCGGTGCGTGAGGTGAAACCGCATCGCACCGAACCCGCCCTTCGACGAGATGAACGATCGCACCTGCATCGTCACCCGCAGGCAAGCCGAACCGGATGAACTGATCCGTTTCGTCGTCGGCCCGGATTCGGCCGTCGTTCCGGACATCAAGAGAAACCTGCCCGGCCGCGGTTGCTGGGTGACGGCCGACCGCCTACATATAGAAAAGGCAGCGGCCAAAAACCTGTTTGCCCGTGCTTTTAAGGCGCAGGTGAGCGTGCCGGCCGATCTTGGCGGCATGGTCGACGCGCTGCTTTCCAGGTCCGCTCTGGGCATGCTTGGCCTGGCCCGCAAGGCGGGCGTCATAGCGCTCGGAGCGACCAAGGTCGAGAGCGCCGTGCGCGGCGGACTTGCACTTTTCGTGCTCCACGCGACCGAGGCTTCCGACGATGGCGTCCGCAAGATAAGCCAGGCGCGACGGGCAACCGTCCACCTCGGCGGGCCTGCGATCCGCGCTTACAAACTTTTCTCCGAGGCCGAGTTGAGCTTGGCATTGGGGGGTACAAATGTGATACATGCTGCCGTTCTCGCGGGAGACGCGGGCAGGGCGGTCCAGAAGCGCATGGTTGCGCTCGACCGATATCGGGGCGGTTCCCCGGACGATCTGGCAATGCTTGCGGCCGTTGCTGACGAAGATGATGCCGCAGAGGATATGGAATGAGCGATACGAAATCGGGCGACGACAAGACGCTGAGTGTTACGCCGAAGAAGACCTTGACGCTGAAGCGCCCCGGTATGGAACAGGGCACGGTGCGCCAGAACTTCTCGCACGGCCGCACCAAGTCGGTGGTCGTCGAGACCAAGAAGCGCAAGTTCTCGCTGCCCGGCGACAAGCCGGAGCCGGCGGCAGCGCCTGTGTCCGTCTTCACGCCGAAGCCGGTCGCGGCAGCGCCTGCCGTGCAGGAAGCTCCCAAGGCGCCTCCCCCTCCGCCGCCGGTCGAACGCAGCGGCATGGTGCTGAACGAGTTGTCGCGCCAGGAAATGGAAGCACGCCGCCGGGCTCTCGAGGGCTCGAAGGTCCGCGATGTCGAGGATCGCCAGCGCGCCATCGAGGAAGCCAAGCGCCGCAGCGAGGACGAAGAGCGCCGCCGCCGCGAGCGCGAGGAATCGGCTCGCCGTCAGGCCGAGGAAGAGGCACGGCTGCAAGCCGAGGCCGAATCCCGCCGCCGTGCCGAGGAAGAGGCGCGCCGCCGTGCGCCGCTCGCCGCCGAACTGGCAACAGTCGATGACGAGGAAGAGGTCAAACCGAAGCGGACCGGTGCCGGCGCACCAGTGCGCCGTCTGGTCACGCCGGAAGTGGCGCGTCCGGCCAAACCGACCAAGGGCGAGGAAGACCGCCGCCGCGGCAAGCTGACGCTGAATTCAGCGCTTTCCGACGAGGATGCGCGCGCCCGCTCGCTCTCGTCGATGCGCCGCCGTCAGGAGAAATTCAAGCGCGCGTTGCATAACGAGCCACGCGAGAAAGTCATGCGTGAAGTGATCCTGCCCGAAACCATCACCATCCAGGAGCTGGCGCAGCGCATGTCCGAGCGCGCCGTCGATGTGGTCAAGTTCTTCATGAAGCAGGGCCAGATTCTGAAGCCTGGTGACGTCATCGACGCCGACACGGCCGAACTCGTCGCCACCGAATTTGGCCACACGGTCCGCCGCGTCGCCGAGTCCGACATCGAAGAGGGCTTGTTCAACATCGCCGATCGTCCCGAGGACCTGCAGCCGCGTCCGCCGGTGGTAACGATCATGGGCCATGTCGATCACGGCAAGACCTCGTTGCTCGATGCCATCCGCAATGCCAACGTCGTCTCCGGCGAGGCCGGCGGCATCACCCAGCATATCGGCGCCTATCAGGTCGAGAAGAACGGTCACAAGGTTACCTTCATCGACACGCCCGGCCACGCCGCCTTCACGGCGATGCGTGCCCGCGGTGCCCAGGCGACCGATATCGCCATCCTCGTGGTGGCAGCTGACGACAGCGTCATGCCGCAGACGATCGAATCGATCAATCACGCCAAGGCGGCCGGCGTTCCGATCATTGTGGCGATCAACAAGATCGACAAGCATGACGCCGACCCGCAGAAGGTGCGTTCGGAACTGCTGCGCCACGAGGTGTTCGTCGAATCCATGGGCGGTGAGGTGCTGGATGTCGAGGTGTCGGCGACCAAGGGCATCAATCTCGACAAGTTGCTCGAAGCGATCCTGCTGCAGGCCGAAATCCTCGACCTGAAGGCCAATCCGGACCGCACCGCCGAAGGCGTGGTCATCGAAGCCCAGCTCGACAAGGGCCGCGGCCCAGTCGCTACCGTGCTGGTGCAGACCGGCACGTTGATGCCGGGCGACATTCTCGTCGCCGGCAACGAATGGGGCCGGGTACGCGCGCTCGTCAATGATCGCGGCGAGCAGGTCAAGGAAGCGCCGCCGGCAATGCCGGTGGAGGTGCTCGGCCTGCAAGGCACGCCGCAGGCCGGCGACCGCTTCGCCGTGGTCAACAACGAGGCCCGCGCCCGCGAGATCACCGAATACCGCCAGCGTCTGGCACGCGAGAAGGCGGTTGCCAGGCATGCCGGCCAGCGTGGTTCGCTGGAGCAGATGATGTCGCAGTTGCAGACCAGCGGACTGAAAGAATTCCCGCTGGTTATCAAGGGCGACGTGCAGGGCTCGATCGAGGCGATCAACGCCGCGCTCGACAATCTCGGCACCGACGAGGTGCGCGCCCGCATCGTCCATGCGGGGGCTGGCGGCATTACCGAAAGCGACGTGTCGCTGGCGGAAACTTCGGGGGCTGCGATCATCGGCTTCAACGTTCGCGCCAATGCGCAGGCCCGCGCAGCCGCGGCTGCGGCAGGCATCGAGATCCGCTACTATTCGATCATCTACAATCTGGTCGATGATGTGAAAGCGGCGCTCTCCGGCCTGCTCTCGCCGGAGCGTCGCGAGACCTTCATCGGCAATGCCGAGATCCTCGAGATCTTCGACATCACCAAGGTCGGCAAGATCGCCGGCTGCCGTGTTACCGAAGGCAAGGTCGAGCGTGGTGCGGGCGTGCGCCTGATCCGCGACAACGTCGTCATCCACGAAGGCACGCTGAAGACCCTGAAGCGCTTCAAGGACGAGGTTTCGGAAGTTCCGGGCGGCCAGGAATGCGGCATGGCCTTCCAGAACTACGAGGACATGCGCGTCGGTGACGTCATCGAGTGCTTCCGCGTCGAGATGGTGACCAGGACGCTCTGAGCTCGAACCTTCGAGTTCGGGCATCCATCGAGACCGGGCGGTGGTCGAAAGACCGCCGCCCAAACCAAATGAGACATGTGGTGCGGTCCTATCCCGCGCCCCACGATTTCAGGATAGAGAAAAATGCCCCGTTCAATCACATCAGGCCCATCCCAGCGCATGCTGCGCGTCGGCGAGCAGGTGCGCCATGCGCTGTCCGAGACCTTGCAGCGCGGCGAGATCCTCGATCCGCTGATCGAGAACACGGTGGTTTCGGTCTCGGAAGTGCGCATGTCGCCCGATCTCAAGATCGCCACCGCCTTCGTTTCGCCGCTTGGCGCCAAGGATGCCGGGGCGGTGATCGAGGCGCTCAACAAGCATGCGAAGTTCGTCCGCGGCCGCGTTTCCGGCGCGCTGCGGCAGATGAAGTACATGCCGGAATTCCGCTTCCGGCTCGACACCAGCTACGACAATTTCCAGAAGATCAACGAATTGCTGCACTCGCCCGAAGTGGCGCGCGATCTCAGCGCCGACGACAAAGACAAAGACGACCGGAAGGACAGCGAATAGTGGCGCGTCGCGGCAAGAAGAAGGGCCGGCCGATCTCGGGCTGGCTGGTACTGGACAAGCCGGTCGGCATGGGCTCGACTGAAGCCGTCTCCAAGATCAAATGGCTGTTCCAGGCGGAAAAGGCCGGCCATGCCGGCACGCTCGACCCGCTGGCGTCCGGCATGCTGCCGATCGCGCTCGGCGAAGCGACCAAGACCGTGCCATACGTCCAGGACGGCGCCAAGGTCTACCGCTTCACGGTTGCCTGGGGCGAGGAGCGTTCGACCGACGACCTCGAAGGCCCGGCGACCAAAAGCTCGGACCGCCGTCCGGCGGAAGCCGACGTACGGGCGCTGCTTTCGAAATATACCGGCATCATCATGCAGACGCCGCCGCAATTTTCGGCGATCAAGATCGCCGGCGAGCGCGCCTACGACCTTGCCCGCGATGGCGAGACGATCGACATTCCGGCACGCGAGGTCGAGATCGGCCGGCTCGATCTGGTCGAGCACATGGCCGATCGCACCATCTTCGAGGTCGAATGCGGCAAGGGCACCTATGTCCGCTCGCTGGCGCGCGACATGGGCCGCGACCTTGGCTGCTTTGGTCACATCGCCGAGCTGCGGCGGGTCGAGGTCGAGCCGTTCACGCAGGAAGATTTCGTTACCCTGGCCGAGCTGGAAGCCGCCCGCTTCGGCGAGCAGGGCGAGCCGCAAGCAGCAGACGCCCCGATCGACTTCGGTGCCATCGATGCACTTCTGGTCGACACCGCCGCCGCGCTCGAATGCCTGCCGCAGGTCGCGATCAGCGATGATGCGGCAACCAAAATCCGCCTCGGCAATCCGGTCATCATTCGCGGCCGTGACGCGCCGGTAGAAGCGGAGGAGGCCTGCGCCACCGCGCGCGGCAAGCTGGTCGCCATCGGCGCCATCGAGCAAGGCATGTTCAAGCCAAAGCGGGTCTTTATCGGGTAACAGCTGTCTCTCGGCGCATGATCTCCAACCGGATTCTATTTTGGGAAAGGATCATGCGCTAAATCAACAGGGCGACGGCGTCGTTTGCCGTCCGAAGGGATGCGCGGCACCGACGCTGCATTCGAGGGGGGACATGGCAAAGGCTGAGACGGGCAGGAAGCGGGCGGTGCTCAACACACGGCGGCCGCCCGTCGGGGCTTCGCCCGGCACGCTGATCGCCGACCCGGCGGCACGCCGTTCCGAGCTCAGGCTGACATTGATCTCGCCCGAAAAGTTCAAGACTATCGACAATGCCAGCATCGACGACGTCAACACCCATTGCCACAATTGGCCGGTTATCTGGCTCGATTGCACAGGCCTCGCCAACATCCAGCTGATCGAGGAGATCGGCCGGATCTTCAACCTGCATCCGTTGGCGCTGGAAGATGTCGTCAACACCGGCCAGCGGCCGAAGGTGGATTTCTTCGAGGACCATGCCTTTGTCGTCGTCAGGATGATCGACGATGTCACCGCGCATCGCTACGAACAGATCGCCGTCTTCTTCGGCAGGAACTTCGTCGTCACCTTTCAGGAGCGCGAAGGCGACCCGTTCGATCCCGTGCGCAAGCGGATCGCAAGCTCGGTGCCCAACCGCTTGCGCTCGCGCGGCGCCGACTATCTCGCCTATGCTTTGATCGACGCCATCGTCGACAGCTATTTCCCGCCGATCGAGGCTGCCGGCGAATTGGTCGACAGCATTGAGGACCAGATGCTGAACCAGGCGCACAAGCATCAGATGCGGCAGCTTCACGAATTGCGGCGCGATGCCAATGTGCTGAAGGGCGTGCTTTGGCCGATGCGCGACGCGCTGGCGACCATGATCCGCAACGACGTCTCTTATGTGAAGGCCGAAACCAAGATATTTCTGAACGACACGCTCGATCATTCGCTGCGATTGATCGAACTGGTCGAAACCCAGCGCGACATGCTGACCGGCCTGATCGAGATGCACTTGTCGCTCAGCCAGGCGCGCACCAACGACGTCATCAGCTATCTGACGATCGTCTCGGTGATCTTCATGCCGCTTACCTTTCTCGTCGGCGTATGGGGCATGAATTTCGACCCCGACACCTCGCCCTGGAACATGCCGGAGCTGAAGGCCTATTACGGCTATCCACTGTCGCTCGCCTTCATGGCGCTTGTTGCGGTCGGGCTTTTTGCGTACTTCAAATGGAAGAAATGGCTCTGACTAGGCGGAAGTGCCCGTTTATGCAGCAAAAAGCCGGCTTGTGAATTAGGCTGGCCTTTTTGTCGGAATTGCACTATATGCGCCGCAGCTTCGCGCTTTGACGCGTTGCTTGCACCGGCCCCTGCTGGACGACATCCCGGCTGAGGGCGTCCCGTTTCCTCAAACAGACAAGGAAAAACACGATGTCGATTACTGCCGAACGCAAGAAGGAATTGATGGGCGAATTCGCAACCGCCAAGGGCGATACCGGGTCTCCGGAAGTCCAGGTGGCCATCCTTTCCGAGCGCATCAAGAACCTGACCGATCATTTCAAGGACCACAAGAAGGATAACCATTCCCGCCGTGGTCTGCTCGCTCTCGTTTCCCAGCGCCGCAGCCTGCTTGATTATCTCAAGCGCAAGGACGACGCGCGCTATCAGACGCTGATCGAGAAGCTCGGTCTTCGCCGTTGACGAATTGACCGGCGGGTTCTTTCGAGAGCCCGCCGGTCGCGCATTGGAGCATCGGGTCATCCAAGGCTCCATGAAGGAAGTAGGAAGGAAGTAGAGCGCCGCGCATCGGTTTGGATGCGCAAAGGACGCTCTGAAGTTTAGATTTGCGCAGGATATTTTCCGAAAACCTGGTTTTCGGGTTCACGCGCAAGGCCACTCGGATCGATTGGCCAACCCGGTTTCGAAACAGCAGAGGGCCGCTCGAAACCGCCCATGGACGGTCATGGGGCAGGATTGCAGGACGCTCGTGCGGCACCGCGCCGAATAAACCGAGCCTCCCGTTGTCTTGCCCGTGGCTGCCCGAGAAAGGAAGCCAAGGGAAAGGGGCATCCGCGCACGGCGCGGCCCTTTCCGCATATGAAGGACAAGACATGTTCAATTACCACAAAGTGGAAATCGAATGGGGCGGCCGTCCGCTCATTCTCGAAACCGGCAAGATCGCACGTCAGGCTGACGGCGCGGTGCTGGCCACCTATGGCGAAACCAAGGTTCTCGCCACCGTCGTCTCGATGAAAGAGCCGAAACCCGGCCTCGATTTCTTCCCGCTGACGGTCAACTACCAGGAGAAGACTTACGCCGCCGGCAAGATCCCGGGTGGCTATTTCAAGCGTGAAGGCCGTCCGAGCGAGAAGGAAACGCTGGTTTCCCGCCTGATCGACCGCCCGATCCGCCCGCTCTTCGCCGAAGGCTACAAGAACGACACCCAGATCGTCGTCACCGTCGTCCAGCACGATCTCGAAAATGACCCGGACATCCTGTCGATCGTCGCCACCTCCGCCGCCCTGACCTTGTCCGGCGTGCCGTTCATGGGCCCGGTTGGCGGCGCCCGCGTCGGCTACATCAACGGCGAATATGTGCTCAACCCGCATGTCGACGAGATGCAGGAATCGAAGCTCGACCTGGTCGTCGCCGGCACCGCCGACGCCGTGCTGATGGTCGAGTCCGAAGCCAAGGAACTCGGCGAGGACCTTATGCTTGGCGCCGTCATGTTCGGCCACAGGGGCTTCCAGCCGGTGATCGACGCGATCATCAAGCTGGCTGAAGTCGCGGCCAAGGACCCGCGCGACTTCACCGCGCCGGACTATTCCGCACTTGAGGCCGAGATGCTCAAGATCGTCGAAGGCGAGCTTCGCGACGCCTACAAGATCACCGACAAGCAGAAGCGCTATGCCGCCGTCGACGCCGTCAAGGCGAAGGTCAAGGCCGCGTTCGCGCCGGCAGAAGGCGAAGAGGCCAAATACACGTCCGAACAGATCGGCACCGTGTTCAAGGAGCTCCAGGCCAAGGTCGTGCGCTGGAACATCCTCGACACCGGCTCGCGCATCGACGGCCGCGACCTGAAGACGGTCCGCAAGATCGTCTCGGAAGTCGGCGTCCTGCCGCGCACGCACGGCTCGGCGCTGTTCACTCGCGGCGAGACCCAGGCACTGGTTGTCGCCACGCTCGGCACCGGCGAGGACGAGCAGTATGTCGATTCGTTGACCGGCATGTACAAGGAGAAGTTCCTCCTGCACTACAACTTCCCTCCCTATTCGGTCGGTGAAACCGGCCGCATGGGTTCGCCGGGCCGCCGCGAAATCGGCCATGGCAAGCTCGCCTGGCGCGCCATCCGGCCGATGCTTCCGACCGCCGACCAGTTCCCCTATACGTTGCGCGTCGTTTCGGAGATCACCGAGTCCAACGGCTCGTCGTCGATGGCTACCGTCTGCGGCACCTCGCTGGCTCTGATGGATGCCGGCGTGCCGCTTGCCAAGCCGGTCGCCGGCATTGCGATGGGCCTGATCAAGGAAGGCGAGCGCTTCGCCGTGCTCTCCGACATCCTTGGCGACGAGGACCACCTCGGCGACATGGACTTCAAGGTTGCCGGCACCGCCTACGGCATCACCTCGCTGCAGATGGACATCAAGATCGAGGGCATCACCGAGGAGATCATGAAGATCGCCCTCGACCAGGCCAAGGATGGCCGTCAGCACATTCTCGGCGAAATGGCCCACGCGCTGTCCGGCGCACGTGCCGAGCTCGGCGAGTTCGCGCCGCGCATCGAGGTCATGCACATCCCGACCGACAAGATCCGCGACGTGATCGGCTCGGGCGGCAAGGTCATCCGCGAGATCGTCGAAAAGACCGGCGCCAAGATCAACATCGAGGACGACGGCACCGTCAAGATCGCCTCGGCCAATGCCAAGGAGATCGAGGCGGCGAAGAAGTGGATACACACCATCGTCGCCGAGCCGGAAGTCGGTGAAATCTACGAAGGCACGGTCGTCAAGACCGCCGACTTCGGCGCTTTCGTCAATTTCTTCGGTCCGCGTGACGGCCTCGTCCACATCTCGCAACTCGCCAATGACCGCGTCGCCAAGACCTCCGATGTGGTCAAGGAAGGCGACAAGGTCTGGGTCAAGCTAATGGGCTTCGACGAGCGCGGCAAGGTCCGCCTGTCGATGAAGGTCGTCGACCAGGCCACCGGCAAGGAAATCGTGCGCGACAAGAAGAGCGAAGGCGAAGAAAACGCCGCCTAAGCTGATCTAACTATGCAATCGAAGCGGGCGCGCCGGAAGGTCGCGCCCGTTTGCGTTTCAACAACAGCCTTGCAGTTCAAGAGTGGTGAATGTCCGCCGAGCCGCTGAAAACGCTTTTCCATCCGTTCGAGGCCGGTGCTGTTTCCCTGCCACGAAAGGATGAACGCATACTCTTTCTCGGTGCCGAGCCCGGCTTTCTCTTGCCGGAAGGGTTTGATGCCAAGCTTCATCTTATCCAAGGCTTCAGGCCGCACTTTCGCGCCTTGCAGGCGTCCGGCTTCGCGGTCACGCCGCAGGTCGAAGGCGAGGCTTTCGACGCGGCATTTGTGCTCGCTGGCCGCCATCGCGGCCAAAACGAGTTGCGCGTTGCCGAAGCGGTCGAACGCGCAGCACCAGGCGGGTTGATCGTCGTCGCCGGCAGCAAGGACGATGGAATCGCCAGCTTGCGCAAGCATGTCGGCGCTTTTGTGCCGCTCGAAGGCCACCTGCCGAAGCATCACGGCATTGCCTTCTGGTTTCGCCGGCCGGCCGATACCGTTGCCGCGGCAACGCTTCGCGCCGCCAATCCGGACTTGGTGGTCGAGGACCGCTTCCGCACGGCCCCAGGCATGTTTTCCTTCGACAAGATCGATGCCGGATCGAAGCTGCTGGTCGAAAATCTGCCCAACGATCTGCGTGGCAGCGTTGCGGATTTCTGTGCCGGTTGGGGCTATGTCGCCGCCGAAGTCGCCGCCCGCTCACCCGGCATATCGGCGCTTGACCTTTACGAAGCGGATTTCGAGGCGCTGGAGGCGGCCAAGGCCAATGTCGGCAACACAGGCGTGGAGCCACGTTTCTTCTGGATAGATCTTTTGAGCGAACCGGTCGAGCGCCGCTACGACGTGGTCGTCATGAACCCGCCCTTTCACCGCAGCCGGGCGACTGAGCCGGAAATCGGTGCCGGCATGATCCGCGCGGCAGGCAAGGCGCTGAAGCCCGGCGGCCGGCTGTTCATGGTGGCAAACCGTCAGCTTCCCTACGAACCGGTGCTGGCGGCCGCCTTCTCCAGCCATGCGGAGCTCGCCCGCGACGGCATGTTCAAGGTCTTATCGGCGCGACGCTGAAATCCTGCGGGGCAAGCCGGCGATACGTCGCTCGCGCTATTCCCGCCCGCCGTCGGTCTGCTTCAATTCGTCAAGCGTCGGCATGGAAACGATGTGATAGCCGGAATCGACATAGTGGATTTCGCCGGTGACGCCGGAGGACAGGTCGGACAGCAAATAGAGCGCGGAGCCGCCGACTTCGTCGATCGTCACTGTACGGCGTAGCGGCGAGTTGCGCTGCTGGTAGGAGAACATGTGGCGTGCGTCGGAAATCCCGGCGCCCGCAAGCGTCCGTACCGGTCCCGCCGATATGCCGTTCACCCTGATGCCGCGCGGGCCGTAGTCGTTGGCGAGATAGCGGACGCTGGCCTCCAGCCCCGCCTTGGCGACACCCATAACGTTGTAGTTCGGCATGACACGGACCGAACCGGCATAGGTCAGCGTGATCATCGAACCGCTATCCTTCATCAATGTGGCGGCGTGACGGGCGATCTCGGTGAAGGAGTAGCAGGAGATCACCATGGTGCGGATGAAGTTGTCGCGGCTAGTGTCGGCGTAGAGGCCTTTCAGCTCGTTCTTGTCGGAAAAGCCGATGGCATGGACGACGAAATCCAGCCCGCCCCATGCCTTCCCCAAAGTCTCGAAAGTCGCGGCGACCGACACGCTGTCCTCGACGTCGCAAGGCACCACCAGGGATGCGCCCAATTTCTCGGCGAGCGGCTTGACCCGGCGCCCGAAGGCCTCGCCCTGATAGGTGAAGGCGAGGTCCGCGCCATGTTCGGACAGTTTGCGGGCGATACCCCAGGCGATCGAATGATCGTTGGCAACACCCATGACAAGCCCGCGCTTGCCCTTCATCAATCCGTCCATCGTCGGCAAATCCTTATGCGGAATAGCGCTGGAAAATCAGCGTTGCGTTGGTGCCACCGAAACCGAACGAATTGGACAAAACGGTGTCGATCCTTGCATCGTCGATGCGCTTGCGCACGATCGGCATGCCCTCGAATTCCGGATCGAGGTTCTCAATGTGGGCGCTCTCGCCGATGAAGCCGCCTTGCATCATCAGGATCGAGTAGATCGATTCCTGCACGCCGGCGGCGCCCAGAGAATGGCCGGTTAGCGATTTGGTCGACGTGATGAAAGGCATCTTCTCGCCGAACACCTCGCGGATGGCGCCCATTTCCTTGGAGTCGCCGACCGGCGTCGAGGTGCCGTGCGTATTGATGTAGTCGACCGGCGAGGACACCGTTGCGAGCGCCTGCTTCATGCAGCGCGCCGCGCCTTCGCCCGACGGCGCCACCATGTCGTAGCCGTCCGATGTCGCGCCATAGCCGACGATCTCGGCATAGATCTTGGCGCCGCGTGCCTTGGCATGCTCGAGCTCTTCAAGAATCAGCACGCCGGCGCCGCCGGCAATGACGAAACCGTCGCGATCGACGTCGTAGGCGCGTGAGGCGACCGATGCCCTGTCGTTGAACTTGGACGACATGGCGCCCATGGCATCGAAGAGATCCGACATCGTCCAGTCGAGATCCTCATGGCCGCCGGCGAAGACGATGTCCTGCTTGCCCCACTGGATCAGCTCGTAGCCATTGCCGATGCAATGCGCAGACGTCGAGCAGGCTGATGAGATCGAATAGTTGACGCCGTGGATCTTGAACCAGGTGGCAAGCGTCGCCGACGCGGTCGACGACATCGCTTTTGGCACCGCGAACGGTCCGATCCGCTTGGGGCTGCCGTTTTTGATCGTGGTCTCGGCCGCCTCGACGATTGCACGGGTCGACGGTCCGCCGGAGCCCATCACGATGCCGGTGCGCTCGTTGGTGATGTCGGCCTCGTCGAGGCCGGCGTCTGCTATCGCCTGGTCCATTGCGACATGGTTCCAGGCAGCACCCTGCGACAGGAAGCGCATGGCGCGACGGTCGATCATGCCCGATGGGTCCAGCGTCGGCGCACCCCACACCCGGCAACGGAAGCCATGCTCGGCGAAAGAGTCGGAGAAGCTGATGCCGGACCTGGCATCGTGCAGCGAGGTCTGCACCTCGTTGGCATTGTTGCCTATCGACGACACGATGCCGAGACCTGTGACTACGACCCGTCTCATTCGCAACTCCTTCCAGCGCGGACCCCGAACCTGAAATCAATTTCCGGAATGGAACCATGCGCAAAATTAAAAGTGCTACAGCGTTCATCAGACGTCCAAGACGTCGTACTGTAGGGTCTTCGTTCAGACGGCGGCCGATTGCTTGGACAGACCGACCTTCAGATCCGTTGCCGCGTATATGGGCTCGCCATCTGCCTTCAGCCAGCCATCGGCGATGCCAAGCACAAGCCGACCGCGCATCACTCGCTTGAAGTCGACGCCATACTCCACCTTCTTGACCGAAGGCGTGACCATGCCTTTGAACCTCACCTCACCGGTCGACAGCGCCATCCCCTTGCCGGGTTCACCGAGCCATCCGAGATAGAACCCCGTCAACTGCCACATGGCGTCCAGGCCTAGGCATCCTGGCATGATCGGATTACCGATGAAATGGCAGGCGAAAAACCACAAATCCGGCTTAATATCGAATTCCGCGCGGATGAAACCCTTGTCGAACGCACCGCCGATCTCGCTGATCTCGGTGATGCGGTCGAACATCAGCATCGGCGGATAGGGCAGCTGCGCATTTCCCGGTCCGAACAGCTCGCCGCGGGCGCAGGCAAGCAATTCCTCGTAACCGTAGCTGGATTTCGAACCCGCCATCAATCTCGTCCCCGTGATCGTCCCGGGCGATAGGCGCCCTTGTCGGTGGTTTCCTAACACAATCTGTTTCAGGCCGGAAACCGGCGCTTGCGCTTAACCTGCCCGTCTGCCCGGGTCAATGCGCGCTATTGATCGCATTCGGTCGACAGAATATATGTCAGGACACGTCCGGTTTCGGCAGATGCTCAATTTCTGCCATTTTGGACCTGTCTGAGGCGGAACTGTGAGCGCGACGGATACATGGATCTGGGTTGCCGGAAGGATAATGTCGCTGTGGACAAGCGGGTTCGCGAGGCCGGTCTGAGGCCGACACGCCAGCGCATCGCGCTGGCCGATCTGCTTTTCGCCAAGGGCGACCGCCATCTTTCGGCCGAGGAACTGCACGAGGAGGCGCTTGCCGCCGGCGTGCCGGTGTCTCTGGCCACCGTCTACAATGCTCTGCACCAGTTTACCCAGGCCGGTCTTCTCCGCATCCTTGCCGTCGAGGGATCGAAGACTTATTTCGACACCAACACCTCCGATCACCATCATTTCTATATCGAGGGCGAAAACAGGATCTTCGATATCGACAGCGGCCCGGTGACGGTTTCCAACCTGCCGGAACCGCCCGAGGGCATGGAGATCGCCAATGTCGATATCGTGGTGAGACTGCGTCCGAAACGCTGCGACTGACCGGCGCCTTATGAAATTCCTGGATTTGACGCTCCGGCTCGAATGGGTCGCCGTCGCGGTGGCGGCTCTTGTCTTCTATGCAATCGCCGGTGTTTCCTGGTGGCTGTTTGCCGTGCTCATTCTGGCGCCCGACCTGTCGATGCTGGGTTACATGGCCGGGCCGCGCGTCGGGGCCGTCGCCTACAACGCCTTGCACATACTGATCTTGCCCATTCTGCTGGCGCTTGTCGGCAGCGTCTTTGACAATGCAATGGCGATAGCTGTCGCGCTGATCTGGATCGCCCACATCGCCATCGACCGCGCTCTGGGCTATGGTTTGAAGCTGTCAAGCAGTTTCCAGGATACCCATCTCGGCCGCATCGGCCGCTAAACCATCCCCGAACCGAAGATCAGCGAAACAAATGCCGGATCCGGTGGTTGCAGCGCTGGCCCGACCTCCGGTTCGGAAAGGTCAGTTCTTGACCTTTTCGCCGGGATAGGCACCCCAGACCAGCGACTGCGCGAGCCAGCCGGTATGGCCGTCGAAGGTCATTTCGCACCATTGGCCATCGCAGGACTTGATCGTGCCCATCACCCCTGGTTCGAGGATCGCGATGACGCCTGCATCTTTTGCCGGGTCATCAAGGAGGTTGACGCGAGCGTCCTTGCCGCGCTGCCAGGGGGCGACGATCGCCGTGCGACGGCCCGAAAGCAGCGACTGATTGATCCAGCCTTCCGAGCCGTCGGCATCACGCACACGGCGCCACGTATCGAACTCCTGGATGATCTCCATCGGCAGGCCTGGCTTCATATACATCCAGTCGACGGAATAATTGACGCCCGGCCCAACGCGCGAGTTGACGCGGCCGGATTTCAGGCTGACGAAGCGCGGCAGCGGCAAGCCGCTTGGTCCGAGCGTGACGCTCTGGGCGGGTGCGGCGGCACTTTGCGCCATCACCAGTGGGCTATGGATGAGAGCGCCGAGGAATGCTGCACTGAGGGTCAGGCGGAGCGACGCGAAACCAGACACTTTCGTTCCTTTCGGCGCCCGCCCATCGGCCTTCGCGCCCATTTTTCTTTGTCTTCGGCGGAACCGCTTGTTACATGGATGACCGGTACCGCGATCGGCTCTCAGTTTCGCCGTTCTTGGTTAAAGAGGTCTCAACGAGATCGGGTTCGAGGAAACAATGACAGGCAAAAAGAAGCCCCTCGTCGTCATCACGCGCAAGTTGCCCGACGTAGTCGAGACCCGCATGCGCGAGTTGTTCGACGCCCGCTTGAATGTGGAGGACAGGCCGATGACGCAGCCGGAACTGGTGGCGGCGGTCAAGGAGGCCGACGTGCTGGTGCCGACTGTGACCGACAATATCGACGCGGCGCTGATTGCCCAGGCCGGCGACAACCTCAAGCTGATCGCCAACTTCGGTAATGGCGTCGACAAGATCGACGTTGCGGCAGCGGCCAAGAAAGGCATCACCGTCACCAACACGCCGAACGTGTTGACCGAAGATACGGCCGACATGACCATGGCGCTGATGCTGGCCGTGCCGCGGCGGCTGGCCGAAGGCGCCAACGTGCTGACCGGCGATAAGAAATGGGCGGGCTGGTCGCCGACCTGGATGCTCGGCCGGCGCATTTGGGGCAAACGGCTCGGCATTGTCGGCATGGGTCGCATCGGCACCGCTGTCGCCAGGCGCGCCAAGGCGTTTGGCCTCTCGATCCACTACCACAACCGCCACCGCGTACTGCCGGCAATCGAGGACGAGTTGGAAGCGACGTATTGGGAAAGCCTTGACCAGATGCTCGCCCGCATGGACATTATCTCGGTCAATTGTCCATCGACACCGGCAACCTTCCACCTGCTTTCGGCACGGCGGCTGGCGCTTCTGCAACCGTCAGCTTACATAGTCAACACCGCGCGCGGCGATATCATCGATGAGGAATCGCTGGTCAAGCTCATCCATGACGGCAAGATCGCTGGCGCCGGCCTCGACGTCTACGAGCACGAGCCGGCGCTGAACAGCAAGCTGCTGAAGCTTGCCCACAAAGGCAAGGTCGTGCTGTTGCCGCATATGGGTTCGGCGACGCTCGAAGGCCGTATCGACATGGGCGAGAAGGTGATCATCAATATCCGCGCCTTCTTCGATGGTCATCGCCCGCCCGACCGCGTGCTGCCGTTGAGGGCGTGACCTGCCGTCACGCCGGCACGGTCTTGCCGCGGCAACCGCGCGTTCGTCGTTGGATAGCTTTGGCTTACGAAAACGCCTTGCGGCCGGTCGTAGCCCTTGTGCGCTGTCCGTTCGGTTTCACGAAAACCGAGGCGGGCAAAGGCTGCGTGATTTCCGGTCAGCTCGACCCGCGTCTGGAGCTCGATGGCGGTCCTGTTGTGGCTGCGGGCAAGATCTTCGACGGCCTGCATCAGCTGTTTTCCAATGCCTTGTCCCTGAAGAACCGGCTCGACCGCGAGCTTTCCAACATAGAGCTCGTCTGCGCGCTTCAGGATGAAGACGCAACCGACGATCTCGTTTTCCTTCAGCGCCAGGAATGCTGTCTCCTCCAGCGCTCTAGCCCTGAGATTTTCAACGGTGAGCCGATGCGCCGAGGACGGCGGGTCAATAACCCCGTCCATAAAGGCGAAGGCGCGCATGACCAGCGCCAGCACCTCGTCCCAACGGTCGAAATCGGCCGCAAGCTGCACGATGGAAACGTCGGCAGGCAGGCTCACGGGCTGGTTCGCTTGTAGCGGATCGTGTCGAAGCGTGCCGCCAGCGCATCGTAGAGCAGCAGTCGTCCGACCAGCGGCTCGCCAATCCCGGTGATCAGCTTGATCGCTTCCATGGCTTGCAGCGTGCCGATGACCCCGGTCAGCGCGCCGACAATGCCGGCCACCGCGCAGGATGGCACCAGTCCCGGCGGCGGCGCCTCGGGAAAGAGATCGCGGTAGCTTGGGTTCAACTTGCCGTCCGCGCCGGTTTCGAATGGCTTCAGTACGGTGACCGAGCCGTCGAAGCGGCCAACGGCGGCATGCACGAGCGGCCGGCTTTCCGCGGCGCAGGCGTCGGCCACCGCGTAGCGTGTCTCGAAATTGTCGGAGCCGTCAACGACGATGTCATAACGGGCAATGAGGGTAGGGGCGTTGTCCACGGTCAGCCTGAAATTGTGCTCTTCCACGACGACGTTTGGATTGATGCGGATGATCGCCGCTCTGGCGCTGTCGGTTTTCGCCACCCCGACATCGCCCGTGGCGTGGATCACTTGTCGTTGCAGGTTGGAAAGCGAAACGATGTCGTCGTCGACGATACCGAGAGTGCCAATCCCTGCGGCGGCGAGATATTCGAGCACCGGCGCACCCAATCCGCCGGCGCCAATGACGAGCACCCGCGCCCGCTTCAGCCGCTGCTGGCCGGCGCCGCCGATCTCGGGCAGCACGATGTGGCGGGCGTAGCGTTCGAGCTCTTCATCAGTGAGGGCGGCTGTGATCATCGCCGGACCATATAGCGGAGGAAAAAGCTTGTCAGGTATCAATGCATGCCGCTCAGAAGTGCGCCATGAACCAAGTTCAAATGGTCGGCCTGACCGTGCCGTGATCGACGGTCAGGAATTGCGCGCGTCCCTTGAGGCTGTCAAACAACGCGGCATCGGTCCCGGTCATGAAGGCCTGGCAGTTTAGTTCCTCCAGGATCGAGAACAAGGCCGCCCGTCGACCGCCGTCGAGATGGGCGGCGATCTCGTCGAGCAGCAGGATCGGTGTCATGCCCGACATCTCGCCGGTTAGCCGCGCATGCGACAAGACAATGCCGACCAGCAGCGCCTTCTGCTCGCCGGTCGAACAGAGCTCGGCCGGCATCGCCTTGGGCCGGTGGCGCACCACGAGGTCGGAACGGTGCGGGCCGTCGAGCGTGCGTCCGGCGGTGCGGTCGCGGTCGCGCCCCTGGGCAAGCGCACGACGGAACCGTTCCTCTACGTCGACGGCCGGCAAAATACCGAGTTCGCCTTCCAGTTCGCCAGAGATGCCGATGTCGGCTTGCGGAAACGGTCCGTCGCCGGGCAGCCGGTCGATCATGGCGGCGAGCAGGCGCACCAGTTCGGCACGCGCCGCGGCAATCGCCACGCCGGTCTCGGCCATTTGCATCTCGATCGCATCGAACCAGGCACCGTCGCGTGAACCGTCGGCGAGCAGTCTGTTGCGGCCGCGCATTGCCTTTTCGTAGTCAAGCGCGCGCTGGCCGTGGCCAGGATCGATCGCCAGCACCAGCCGGTCTAGGAAGCGCCGGCGGTCGGCAGCCGGCCCGGGGAACAGGCCGTCCATGGCCGGTGTCAGCCAGACCACGCGCAGCCATTCCAGCATGTCTTCGGCTGAGCGTGCCGTCGCGCCGTTGATCCGCACCCGGCGGCCGGCTTCGCCGTCGCTGCCCGATATTCCGGTACCGATCTCGACCTGGCCTTCCGGCCCGTCAAGCCGGGCATGCAGCGCAAAGCCACCGTCGCCGCCTTCGCGCGCCACCTCGGAATAGGGTGCGCGGCGCAGGCCGCGGCCCGGCGTGAGCAGCGAGATCGCTTCAAGCAGATTGGTCTTGCCGGCGCCATTGTCGCCGGAGAAAACCACAGCGCCGGGATCAAAGTCGATTGCCAACGCCGCATAGTTGCGGAAATTCGTAAGTGTGAGCTTACTTATGTACGTCTGCTGCGGTTTTGCAGATCTGGTCACGACAGCAAGATGGCCCCGTTCGGGCCCTACACCCGCATCGGCATCAGCACGTAGAGCGCGGTCTCGTCGGCCATGTCGTGGATCAGCGTCGGGGAACCGGCATCCGCCAGCATGAACTTCGCCTCCGTGCCGGTCAGTTGCGCGGCAACGTCGAGCAGGTATTTGGCGTTGAAGCCGATTTCGATCGGATCGGACGAATAGTCGGCCGCCAGTTCCTCGGTGGCACTGCCCGAATCCGGGTTGTTGACCGCAAGCGTGACCTGCCCTTCGGCGATCGAAAGCTTCACCGCCCGGCCGCGTTCGGACGAAATGGTCGAAACGCGATCGACGGCAGCGGCGAAACTCTGGCGATCGATAATCAGCTTCTTGTCGTTGCCGGTCGGAATGACGCGCTGGTAGTCCGGGAAAGTGCCGTCGATCAGCTTGGAGGTCAAGATAACGCTGCCGATGGTGAAACGGATCTTGGTGTCGGACAACTCGGTGGTGACTGCAACATCGGGATCGTCGACCAGCTTTTGCAGCTCGCTGACCGTCTTTCGCGGGATTATGACGCCAGGCATGCCCTCAGAGCCTGCCGGCGCATCGATCTCGGCGCGCGCCAGCCGGTGGCCGTCGGTCGCGACAGAGCGCAGCTTCAGCTTGCCGCCGGCCTCGTGCGTGTGCAGATAAATGCCGTTCAGATAATAGCGCGTCTCCTCGGTCGAGATGGCGAACTGGGTCTTTTCGATGAGGCCCTTTAGTCCGACGGAATCGAGCCGGAAAATATGCGAGAACGACCCGGCTGAAAGCTCGGGAAAGTCGGACTGCGGCAGGCATTGCAGGCGGAAGCTCGAGCGCCCCGACGTCACCGTCATGGCGTTGCCGTCTTCGTCGGTCTTCAGCGCCACCTCCGCGCCGTCGGCAAGCTTGCGCACGATGTCGTAGAGCAGATGTGCCGGGACCGTCGTCGCCCCGCCACGTTCGACCTTTGCCGGCGTTGCTTCGGTCACCTCCAGGTCGAGGTCGGTCGCCTTCATTTCAAGGCTGGCCCCCTCGGCGCTGAGCAGCACGTTCGACAGGATCGGAATGGTATTGCGCCGCTCGACCACGCGGTGAACATGGTTGAGCGACTTCAGGAGATTTGACCGTTCCAGGATAACACGCATGACGAAACAGGCTCGCTTGAATGAATGAACGGGTCTCCGGCAAGCGGCGCCCCGCGAAAGGTCTGAACAGGCTCAGAATCTGCGTAAACTGACAGGAAAAACCCGGCAAACGCAAGCCCGCGCCACCGGTTCGGACCGGCTGCACGGGCTTTCTGGGGATAAAAAGGCCGGAGTCCGCGAGCAGGCGTTTTTCGGGCCGTCAGGCCTGGTCGTTGATCAGCCTTCTCAGCAATTCGAGTTCCTGCGCCAGTGTGTTGTCGGCACCGGAAAGATCCTCGATCTTGCGCACCGCATGCAGCACGGTCGTATGGTCACGACCGCCGAACCGCCGCCCGATCTCCGGCAGCGAGCGCGGCGTCATCACCTTCGACAGATACATGGCGACCTGCCGTGGCTTGACGATGGTGCGTGTGCGCCGGTTGGACAGAAGTTCGGTCTTCGACACGTTGTAGTGGCGCGCGACGATGCGCTGGATGTCCTCGATACGCACCCGCTTGGGTTCGCCCGAACGATAGATGTGGCCAAGGATCTCGTCGATGCGGTCGATGGTGATCTGCGGTTCGAAGGATTGACGAAACAAAAGCTGGTTGAAGGCACCTTCGAGCTCGCGTCCGCTGCCGGTCACAGTGCGGGCGACGTGGTTGAGGATCTCTTCGGAAATATCGAGCGACGCATCATCGAGCTTGGCGGTGGCAAGCCTGAGCTTGAGCATACCGATACGCATGGCGAAATCCGGGGCTGACATTTCCAGCGCGACGCCGCCGTTGAGGCGCGAGCGGACGCGTAGCTCCAGCGACTCCAATTCCGACGGCGGCCGGTCGGCAGCGACCACCACTTGCTTGGCGCTGTCGAGCAGCATGTTGATCAAATGGCAGAATTCGTGCTGGATCGACTTGCCCTGCAGGAACTGCATGTCGTCGATGATGAGGAGGTCGATGTCGCGCAGCTGTTCTTTCAGCGTCAGTGCGTTGTTGTCGCGGATCGCGGTGGCGAACCGCCACATGAAATACTCAGCCGTCAGATAGACGACCCGCGATTTCGGATTCTGCTTCAGCGATTCTGCGGCGATCGCCTGCAACAGGTGCGTTTTGCCCAGCCCGACCGTCGCGTGAAGAAAGAGCGGATTGAAACGCACCGCGCTCGACTGCGATTCCGCGACGGCCTTGGCGGCGGCAAAAGCCACTCGGTTCGATGGTCCTTCGATGAAGGACGTGAAAGTGTAGCGTGGATCGAGTGGCGAACCGAGAACATTGTGCCGGAACTCGGTTTCTGCCGGCATCCCCGGGCGGGGTACCGGGACCCGTTCGACCCTGCTGGGGCTCGCCGTGCCCGCAGAGAGCGCGGTTTGCGTCTGCCTGGTCATCTTGCGCGCCGGGGCCACTTCTGGCTCGACGCTGTTGCGGCCCTGCCGTGTGGCGGTGCGAACCACGATCTCGATCTTGAGGATCTCCGGATCCTCGTGCTTCCACAACTCGGTGATGAGATCGAGATAGTGGCCGTTGATCCATGAACGCAGGAATGCGGTTGGCACCGAGATGCGGACAATGCCCTTAGAGGATTCAGCGACCTTCATGCGCCCGAACCAGCTCGAATAGACCTCGGTTCCCAGACGCGCCTTCAACTGGGCCTTGACCCGATCGAACTTCTGTTCAGCTTCATTGGAAGCCGCCATGTCGTTCCTTCCGATTAACGTTCCAGGAAATGGGAGGTCGCCTGTAAGCTCCCTTTCGATGCCGCCGCTCTGCATGATCGAGTTCCTTGTCTCTTGTACCTGTTTTCCGCCGGGGATGCGCCTCCTGCATCCATGTTTCCGGCGACGTGTCTTCGCTGCGACACCATCGCCGCCGCCGGCTGATGAATCGCCTCGTTGTCGGTCCGGCGCCGAAGAGCCGATCCGCTTTGGTCATGTCAGGGCAACAAAATGCCGTCCGGCGAAAAACCGCCGGCGCACCGTCGACCTGCCATGTACAATTACGCCAGTCCCCTACCGTATCGAAAAGACAAACCAACCCCGTCCGCGGAGTTGAATCCGCGGTGTAAACTCTGCCAATTTGAGCTGGCCGGTTTCAGGCTGGTCAAGGGCCAAGGGCCCGTCCCTTCGATGGACAGACATTACCGAAATCGCTGTGGATAGGGCAAGGCCACCCCTAACGGATTTTTAAGGAATCTGACTAGGAAGGCACGTTTCGAACGCCATGCCGCAACAGTTGATTTTGACAAAGCCATTGTGATTCAAACCCTTTTCCGGCGAATGTGAAAAAGGCCACACAGTGCGAAATTTTCTGAAATAATTCACTTGACAGCCAATTGCCGCCTATCGGCCGCAGCTGATGTGAACAAGCTGTGGATCACCATCGGTAAACCTCTGAAAAAAAACAGTAATCTGTGACGCTCGGAAATTTTCGCATTGGCAGTTTCGAAGGCTCCGAATATCAGCGGGCATGTATATGCCGGCAAAGCATTTCGAACTTTGAAATGCACCCGGAGCGCCATTTTGCGGGCTTTCTTTTAAGTACTTGCCGGCAAACGAAAAAAACCCGGCGCGATTGGCCGGGTTTGAAGAAGCGCAGTTCAGGAAAAGGTATATTAGGCCGACAGCACCTTGACCCGTTGGGCCAACCGCGACACCTTGCGCGATGCCGTGTTCTTGTGCACCACGCCCTTGGTCGCGGCGCGCATCAATTCCGGCTCGGCCACCTTGAAGGCAGCCTGTGCGGCCGCCTTGTCGCCAGCCGCGAGCGCCTCTTCGACCTGGCGGATGTAGGTCCGGACGCGGGAGCGGCGGTTCTTGTTGATCGCTGCGCGACGGGCGATCTTGCGCGTTGCCTTTTTGGCCGAGGAGGTATTGGCCATGGTGCCTCTCTTCTGATCTGGTGGGCGCTTGCGGGATACCGCAGGGCGCAAAAAACAAACGGGCAGCCACAGGGCCGCCTCGATTGGTGCGGCTTATAGTTCAGCTTTTCCGGCGCGTCAACGCTGCAGCGCTTTCTTTTTGACCGGCGCCTTCGTCGTCTCATCGGTTCGTGAAATTCGGCTTCCGCTTGCCGGTGAAGGCCGCCATGCCTTCCTTCTGGTCATCCAGCGCAAACAGCGAATGAAACAGCCGGCGCTCGAACCGCAGACCCTCGGTGAGCGTCGTCTCATAGGCGCGGTTGACGGCCTCCTTTGCCATCATCACCGACGGCAAGGAAAAACCAGCGATCTTGGACGCTGCCTTAAGCGCTTCCTCGATCAACTCGCCGGCTGGCACCACGCGCGAGACAAGGCCGGAACGCTCGGCCTCGGCTGCGTCCATCATTCGACCCGTCAGGCACATATCCATCGCCTTCGACTTGCCGACAAAGCGGGTCAGGCGCTGCGATCCGCCCATGCCGGGCATGACGCCCAGCGTGATCTCGGGTTGGCCAAACTTGGCGGTGTCGGCGGCGATGATGAAGTCGCACATCATCGCCAGTTCGCAGCCGCCCCCCAGCGCATAGCCCGCCACCGCCGCGATGATCGGCTTTCGTGCCCGCGTAAATTCTTCCCAGCCGACGAAGAAATCCTGCAGATAGGCATCCACATAGGAGATGGACTGCATTTCCTTGATATCGGCACCTGCCGCGAAAGCCTTTTCCGAACCAGTGATGACCATGGCGCCGATGTCGGCATTGGCGCCCATGCTATTCACCGACGCGACCAGTTCCGCCAGCACTTGTGAATTCAGCGCGTTGAGCGCCTGCGGCCGGTTCAGCGTAATCAGCCCGACCTTGCCGCGGGTTTCGACGATGATGGTTTCATAGCCCATGCTTTGCTCCTCCTCGCTTCTGGTTCAAGCCTGACAGGCCCGGCAGTGGAAAGTCGAACGACCGCTTTGCACGATACGCTCGATGTGGCCGCCACAACCAGGCTTGGAGCAGGCTTCCCCCTCGCGATCGTAAACCGCGAAGGAATGCTGGAAGTAGCCCAGCGATCCATCGGTCTGCATATAATCGCGCAACGACGAGCCGCCGGCGGCGATCGCATCGGCGACGACCGAGCGGATTGCTTCGGCCAGGCGTTCGCTCTGCTCTTTGGCTTTCTTGCCGGCTCTCGCGAGGGTGCCCGCTTCGCGCAGCGGCGACAGGCCGGCCCGCCAAAGCGCTTCCGAGACGTAGATATTGCCTAGCCCGGCAATCAGCCTCTGGTCCAGAAGTGCCGCTTTCAGCGGTGACTTGCGACCTTTCAGCAACGAAGCGAGCAGCGCGCCGTCCAGTGCGTTGCCTGTAGGCTCGACGCCTAATCCCGCCAGCATCGGATGCATGTCGGGCTCGCCTTCCGAAAACAGCATGAACCCGAAGCGGCGCGGGTCGTTGAAGATCACGCGAGAGCGGACGCCGGCAGGGGATGCGATGTCGAAGACGACGTGATCGTGAGCAGTGTTTTTCGAACGTTCGTGGTGGAACGCGCCGGGCGTTGCGCTCTCGTCGGCCGTTTCGATGCGAAACGAACCCGACATGCCGAGATGGCAGATCAGAACCGGGCCGTTGTCCATGTGCATTGTCAGATATTTGGCACGGCGGCCGAGCGCCGCAATCGTCTTGCCGGTCAGCCGCTCCGAAAATCTCTCGGGGAACGGAAACCGCAAATCCGGCCGGCGTGCCTCGACACCGACAATGCGGGCACCTTCAAGGGCCGGCTGCAGACCGCGCCTGACTGTCTCTACCTCCGGCAGCTCAGGCATGGCCACCTATCGTGGCATGGAAGGAGGTGCCGTAACGGCCGCGCGCCAGCCCGAGATGTTCGGCCACGGTTTCGCCGATGTCGGCAAATGTTGTCCTCAGTCCGATGTCTGCGCCTTTGAAACCCGGCCGTGTCCCGATAATCGGAATACGCTCGCGCGTGTGGTCGGTGCCGCGCCACGTCGGATCGTTGCCGTGATCGGCGGTCAAAATGAGCAGATCGCCTGACCTCAGCCGTGCGAATGCCTCGGGCAGGCGCCGGTCGAAAGCTTCGAGTGCGGCGGCATATCCCGCAACGTCGCGCCGATGCCCGAACTCGGTGTCGAAGTCGACAAAGTTCGCGAAGACAAGGTCGCCGTCGCGGGCGTCTTCCATGGCACCAAGCGTTTTGTCGAACATCGCCATGTTGCCGGCAGCCTTGCGGACTTCCGAGATCCCCCGATGGGCGAAAATGTCGCCGATCTTGCCGATCGCGATAACCCGGCTGCCGCGCGCCGTCAGCCGATCGAGCAGCGTCGGTTCCGGCGGCGGTACGGCATAGTCGCGACGATTATGCGTTCGCTCGAACGTGGCGGCGGTTTCACCGATAAACGGCCTCGCGATGACGCGGCCGATATTCAGCGGATCGATGAGCCTGCGCACCACTTTGCAGAACTCGTAAAGCCGTTCCAGGCCGAAATGAACCTCATGCGCGGCGATCTGCAGGACGGAGTCGATCGAGGTGTAGCAGATCGGCTTGCCGGTGCGGATATGGTCTTCGCCGAACCGTTCGATAATCTCGGTGCCCGGAGCATGGCAATTGCCGAGGATGCCAGGCACCTTCCCTTCACGCACCATTGCTTCGGTCAACTCGGCCGGAAAGGCGGGAATCTTGTCTGGGAAGTAACCCCAGTCGAAACGGACCGGCAGGCCGGCTATTTCCCAATGGCCCGATGGCGTGTCCTTGCCGCTCGAAACCTCTTGGGCCGCGCCGTGAAAGGCGGCGCTAAGCGGGGCACTGCCATTCTCGAACCTGAAACCCGTCGCCGTTGCCGCGGCCTGGCCGAGGCCGAGCGCGAGCATGTTTGGTACAAGAAGGGGTCCGGCACGCAGGCCTTCGCGATCGGCGCGGCCTTCTGCGCAGGCCCGCGCGATGTGTGCGAACGTATTGGAGCCGGTGTCGCCATAACGTTCGGCATCGGCCGCGCCGCCGATGCCGAAGGAGTCGAGGACAAAAAGGAAGGCGCGTGCCATCGAAAGGTTCATCATTGCCTGTGCGTTGGCTCAGACATAGGGTTCCGCGCTGCCATTGGCAATTCGGAAACCCAAACAGCACGGCTTGGCGTGCTGGTCCCGGAGAGACGAATCGCGGCATGGTCGATCCGCGGATGGAAATGCGCGGCGCGGAGCTCGCATGAGGCTTGCCCTGACAGCATTCGCCGCCGTACTGGCTTTGCTGCCGGATGCGTCTTGCACAAATCTGGCGCGAGCCGATTGGCGCGATGTTATCGGAACGTTCCGTATCGGTATCGTCGCCGAACCGTTGCCGGTCCGAGGGACTATGTGCTGGCTTCAGCCATCGTGCGTCTAGTCTCGGCCCGCGGTCGCAAGCAATAGCAACAGACCGGTTAGCGGGCTTCAGGCGTCAGCAATCGCTGCACGGAATGGTCGGGCTCCTGCGCGGCCGCAGATAATAAGTTTCCGCCATCGATATCGAATTGAAGACCGAGCTCAACCCGAACCGGCTTTGGCCGTCCGCCGACCAGGTGATGATTGGCTTGTAGGCGAGATCGCTTTCGACCCGAATGAGGAACGTGCCTTTGATCTTGAGCGCGCTCGGGACCGTTGTGGTGGAATCCTTGACAGCGTCGACGCTAGAGACGCCATCGACCAGTTTGCGCGACCACACGACCAGGACTTTCGGCGTCGTCTCGTTGGTCACCTGTATCGCCGTGATAATGATCTTCGGTTTCGAGCGGTTGTAGGGCTGGAGCGTGGAACTGCCGATCGCCATGATGGCATCGACATCGGCCGCCTTGACGGTCTGCTGCTGCGTGACGAGGTCCGCTACCATGCTGCCGATGCGGCTGACCTTCTTGCTGGTCTCGATGGCTTGCGAGGCCTCCATTGTCATAAAGTACATGATCAACAGGACAGGCACGATGAGGGCAAACTCGACAGCCGCAATACCGCGGCGGTCCGAGCAAAGCCGGACTGCTCTTGTACAAATCCCTGCGATGCCCAGCTGTGCCCCCGCACGAATCATGGCTTTGCCCTTTTCAAGCGACTACGTGGTTCAGTTGTCGAACGGCTCGTTCTGCCAAGTGATCGAAGCAAAATGCAGCGTTTTGCCGTCCTTCAGGTTGGCCATCGATTTGGCCATGAAGTCGGTCATCACCGGCCATTTGTAAAAAACACGCAGCATGTTTCTCGACTCCGCCAGGCCAGGTGCGACGGTGAAGGTCTGTGTGCTCGTGCCCTTGGTCAGCACGACGTCGCCATCCTGGATCTTGAAACCGGCCAGCGCCGCATCGGCGAAGGTCGGATATTCGCGCAAGTCCACCAGCAATCCGGGACAGGTCTTGGCGACCATGATCTCCAATTTGGTGCAGATCATATCCCGCAGCTTGGTCCCGGACACATCGGCCGGTCTTAGTTGGCCGGTACGCAGTTGGCGCGCGATGTCGTCGGTTGCGTTTGCCATCACTTCCTGTGCGGCAAAAGAAATGCAGCTCTCCAGGATGGCGAAGACAAGAAGCGCGAAAGGAATTGCAAGCATGGCGAATTCGATCGCCGTGCTTCCGCGGCGGTCGCCCAAAAACCGTCTTGGAGAACCTGCTCGTCCTGCCTTGCTCATGTCCTCTGCCCGCCGATGCCGCTTCTGTATCGGTCCCACCCTTAGTCGGAACCGATTGAAGTCCGGTTGGAATGACCGTTAAATTCAACGGGAAGGCCTTAACCCGGCGATAACCGAAGCACGTTCTCGCCAAAGACGGAGACGTCGGCTACTAATGCGCGGCGCTCATTTCGGCTTCGGAGGCCTTCTCGGCATCGCTCTTATACGAGCTTTCGCAATATGGCGCGCAGGACATGGTCTGTACTTCGGAACGCCGATAGATGCGCACCGACGACGCTGCCTGGCGCACGACGGTTATTTGCTCATCGACGATCGGGTTGCCCTCCTGGTCGAGGACGACGAGATTGGTGACGCCAAATCCCTTGCCGGTCAGTACGATCGTCGATGCATCCTGCACGGAGGCGTCGGCGATCGCCGGATTGCCGACGACAATCGTATCGGCGGCGCGCGACAATTTGATGATCTTTGCCTGGTTCATCGTCACCTCGATGCCGGCGCCGGCCTTGGCTGGAAAGGCGAAAGCCGCTGCGGCAAAAAGCACGGCAACTGGAAATGATGATCTCGGCCCGGCCATTGAGGCGCCCCCTGGCAAACTGTTCAACGGAACATGAACGAGATTGGTGAACCAACCGTTAAGCGGCTGGAGTTCAGGACCAAGCCGGAACCGGCATTGGGCCTAGCCGGCACGGCTGGAACGTCTTTGCCGAATTGCGCCTCTTGCGCCTTTTGTCAGCCCGGGGGCCTAGCGGCGGGTATTTTAGTTCTGGGTTAACCACGCAATGTCGTCGAAGCGGGAAAGGAATCGGTAAGCCTGTTTATTAAGCCGATTGAAACAGCTTCTCCTTAGATTCGCAGTATCCGATCAGCCACCAAGAGAAGTTGACGGAAGTGCTGTAACAATTGGAGTAGGAGCTCGAATGTCTAACCTCATCGCACGTTTTGTGAAGGACGAATCCGGCGCGACCGCTATCGAATACGGTCTGATCGCCGCTCTTATCGCACTCGCCATCATGGTCGGCGCCGGCCAGCTCGGCAACTCGCTGAACGCCAAGTTCACCGCCATCTCCACTAAGGTGAACGGTAGCTGACCGTAACGGGTTCGGTTGTTCTGAAATAAGGGCCGCCGCACTGGCGGCCCTTATTTAGTCCTCGTATGATTTGAAATTTAGGCCTCATCAGTCGTTAATCGAATAGGATTAGGCTGGGGCTAGATGCAATTGGGTCATAGGCGCGCCGATGCTTGAAGCCGTGATCTTCGTCGTGTTTCCGTTCTGCATGCTTTTTGCCGCGATCTCCGACATGCTTTCGATGACGATCGCCAATCGCGTGCCGGTGTTGCTTGTGGTTGTCTTCGCCTTGGTTGCGCCTTTGACCGGCATGGACTGGGCCACCTATGGCTGGCATTTCGCCGCCGCCGGCCTGGTTCTCGCGGTGACGTTCGGCCTGTTCGCGCTGGGCGGCATGGGCGGCGGCGACGCCAAGCTTCTGGCTGCCACTGCCATGTGGATGGGACTGAACATCCATCTCATCGAATACCTCGTCGCCTCGACATTCATCGGCGGACTGCTGACGCTAGCCATCCTCGCCTATCGAAAATCGCCGCTTGCCGCCGTCACAAGCCACAATCCGTTCCTGCGCCATTTCGCCGATGAGGCGACCGGCGTTCCGTACGGCATCGCGCTTGGCATTGGCGGTCTGCTCACCTATTCCGACTCGCCATTGATGGCCTGGGCACTTACCAGGCTGGCGGGCTGAATTTCGCTTTACGCGGTTGGCGCCGAGCAGGCGAGTTGGCCACGTTTTCCTTCGGGCCGGGCTTGTCGGTCCAATTTATGTAAACGTTAAATTAATCACGATCGTAAGTATAACATTAACCTTGTTTTGACGATTGCCGCTGCAAAGTCCCGCTTGGCTACGTGGTTTGCCAAGGCGAGGTTCGGACAGATGCCAGCATCCCGATTGATTATTCTGAGCGTGGCGATAGCCGCGGCCGGTGGTGCAGGCTATGTCGCGAAGAACATGGTCGTGGCTCCGCCGCCTCCGGTTGTCGATTCCGGTCCTCAGGCGCCGGCGATCGCGCTGCAGGATGTGCTTGTTCTTTCCGGCGACGTTCCGATGGGCAGTCCGCTTGAAAACAACATTTCCTGGGAGTCATGGCCGTCCGCCGGCATCAACGCAAATTTCATCACCCGCGCCGCCGAGCCTGAAGCGCTGGACAAGCTGAAGGGCGCCGTCGCTCGCGTGGCGCTCTACGCCGGCGAGCCGCTGCGGCGCTCGAAGCTGATCGGTGAAGGGCAAAGCTTCATGTCGTCGATCCTGCCCTCCGGCATGCGGGCCGTTGCCACAAGCATCTCGGCCGACACTTCGGCCGGTGGCTTTATTCTTCCCAACGATTTCGTCGACGTCATCATGACCCGCAGAGCCGATACCGCCAATGGCGGTGGTCCGGGCTTCACGACCGAAACTATCCTCAAGAACATTCGCGTCCTGGCGATCGACCAGACCATTCAGGAGGATGAGGAAGGCAAGAAGACCAGGGTCGGCCAGACCGCCACCCTGGAATTGACGCCGCAGCAGTCCGAGATCATCACCGTCGCACAGCAGATGGCGGATCGCCTGACATTGGCGCTGCGCTCGATCAAGGACAGTCAGGACAAGAATGTGGGCGAAGCCGATTACCTGGTTTCCGGCAATGGCCGGCGCGGAACCGTGCGGTTGATCAAGTCGGGCGAAGTTTCCGAAGTGGGGGCGAGGAAATGAGGCTAAAAACCAAATTGCCGGTCACGCTGGCTGCGGCGATCGGCCTGCTTTTCCTTGGAACGAATGCATATGGCGTTCTCTGTGCCAGCGCAGCAGGCGACAACGCCAGGGTCACGGCTTCGACCGCCACCCAGCGGGTCAAGCTCGGACTGAACAAATCGGTGGTCATCGACCTGCCGAGCGATGCCTACGATATTCTCGTCGCCAACCCAGCTGTAGCCGACGCGGTGACCCGCACTGCCAGGCGCATCTATCTGTTCGGAAAGGCGGTCGGCGAGACCAACATCTTCGTCTTTGGCCCGAATGGCGAGCAGATCGTCAGCCTTGATCTGGCGGTCGAACGCGATGTTGCCGGGCTGGAGGACTATATCAGGCGCTTCATCCCGTCATCGACCGTCAAAGTCGAACTCCTGAACGACAATGTCGTTCTGACCGGAACCGTGGACACGCCCCTGGATGCCAAGCGGGCGGAACAGCTGGCCACCATCTTCGTGTCGGGCGGTGAAGCGACCACGGGACAATATTCGCAGACTGCCGCCGGCGGTTCGGCCGAGGCTGGCGTCGCCATTGACAACCCGGATGCCGAGCGTCGCGTCAGCCAGATCGTCAACCTGCTGCAGATCATCGGCGACGACCAGGTCACGCTGAAGGTGACGGTTGCGGAAGTCAGCCGCTCGGTGATGAAGCAGCTCGGCGTCAATATGATGGGCAGCGGCAGCAGCAACGGCATCAGCTGGGGTGCGGTAAGCGACAATTTCACCGGTTTGGGCAAGTCGCTGTCGAACTCGGGCCTCGCCATCGGCAGCTCGACGCTGCAGGCCTACATCAACGCCATGGAACAGTCAGGCGTCATGAAAACCCTGGCCGAGCCAACACTGACAGCGGTATCCGGCGAGAAGGCGACCTTCAAGGTCGGCGGCGAATACAATATGGTGACCAGCGTTTCCCAAGCCGTATCCAACGATAACCAGACAGGTCTGAAGACCTATTCAATCGAGAAGATCGAATATGGCATTGGCCTGGAATTCCAGCCGGTGGTGCTGTCTCCCGGCCGCATCAGCCTGAAGGTCAGGACCTCGGTCTCCGAGCCGACAACGGAGGGATCAGTATCTTTGTCCGAAGGCGTAACAAGCCCCGGCATGAACGCCCTGTCGCTCCGCAAGCGCTTGGCCGACACAACAGTGGAACTGCCTTCGGGCGGCTCGATGATGATTGCCGGCCTTGTCCGCGATGATCTCAGGCAATCCGTCAACGGCTTGCCCGGTCTG
This sequence comes from Mesorhizobium sp. M0800, assembly GCF_040320095.1. Taxonomy (NCBI): domain Bacteria; kingdom Pseudomonadati; phylum Pseudomonadota; class Alphaproteobacteria; order Hyphomicrobiales; family Phyllobacteriaceae; genus Mesorhizobium; species Mesorhizobium sp. M0800. The sequence continues at coordinate 142,633 of NZ_JAMYOZ010000001.1, read as the reverse complement.
ACAAAGATTCCAGTGCTTGGCGCGCTGTTCCGCAGCAGGGATTTCGTTCGCAACGAGACCGAGCTCGTCATCATCATTACGCCGTATCTGGTGAAGCCGGTGGCGCGCAACGATCTTGCCAAGCCGGATGACAATTTCAACGCCGCCAGCGATGGTGCCGGCATTTTCCTTGGCCGCGTCAACCGTGTCTACGGCACCATGCAGACCGACAAGCCCAACGGCCGTTACCACGGCGTTGTCGGCTTCATCTACAAGTAAGCGGGGAAGCGGTCATGTCTAAGGCAGCATCGAAGGCACGGGCGATCACCGCGACGCGGTCGGTCCATTCGCGAATCTGGCGGCCGGCCGTTCCCATTATGGCGATCGCGGTGGCGGCATTGCTGGCCGGCTGCGCCAATCGCGACAGCGTCACGGTGGGTGCCATACCGGACGATTATCGCACCACCCATCCGATCGTCATAGCCGAGAAGATACAGAAGATCGACCTTCCGGTCGGCGCCGGCGACCGTGGCATGACCAGATCCCAGCGCGACACGCTCCTGGGCTTCCTGGACGGATACGACAGGAGCGCGGCTCCGGTGCTGACGATCGAGATTCCGAGCGGTTCGGCCAACGAAATCGCGGCGGCCGCCGCCGGCCGCGATTTCGCCAGGCTTGCCATGGCCAGCGGCATCAGCCGGAAGCGGATCGCCATGCGGTCCTATCAATCCGTTTCGGTCGAAGCGTCCGCCCCGGTCCGTGTCGCCTACGTCTCGGTGAAAGCTCAGACGGATAAATGCGGGCGCTGGCCCGAAGACCTGCTGGAGACTTCGGAAAACAAGCACTATGCCGATTTCGGCTGTTCGTACCAAAACAACCTTGCCGCCCAGATGGCCAATCCGGTCGATCTGATCGGACCGCGCAAACAGACACCCATCGACGCGGCAAATCGGAGCGCGGTGATCGACGTCTATCGTGACAGAGGTATTTCGGACGAATTCCTCGGCAATTCGGAAGTCGAATATTAACGAGTGTTGAGGCTCAACAAACCCTAAGCCGCGCAAGTCACGGAAAGTGAGACAATGAGCAATCTTGCCTACGACACAGAGGTACCGGGCGGCGAAACTTCGGAGCAGGATATTGCCGCGATGCAGGCGTTGCGGCCGATCCCGCGCATTTCGATCCAGGCATTTTGCGAGACCGAAGGCGTAGCCAATCCGGTCGAGCGCGCCGGCGAGGATCGCCGCATGGCCAAGGCCCATCTGAAGGTGCATATGGGGGGCATCCCTATCGCTATCGAATTCTATCAGTCGGCGCCGACACCGAACCTGATCCTGCTTGAATCGCGCAGCGAGCCGAAGCTATTGCTTGAACAACTCGCCCAGCTCTCCGAGCATTGTGACCCGACCTCCAAGGTGGTGGTTGTCGGCCACTACAACGATGTCGGCCTGTACCGCGAACTCATTCGTTCGGGCATTTCCGAGTATGTCATCGCGCCCGTATCGATGGCCGACATCGTCAGCGTGGTGTCTTCGATCTTCGTTGATCCGGAAGCTGAGCCGATCGGCCGCTCGATTGCCTTCATCGGCGCCAAAGGCGGCGTCGGCTCCTCGACCATAGCCCATAATGTGGCCTGGGCCATGTCGTCCCTTTTCAAATCCGAAGTGGTTGTCGCCGATCTCGACCTCGCCTTCGGAACGGCCAATATCAATTTCGACCAGGATCCGGCGCAAGGCATTGCCGAGGCAGTCTTCTCGCCGGAACGCGTCGACGAGGTTTATCTCGACCGGCTGCTCGCCCAATGCGCCGAGCACCTGTCGCTGCTTGCGGCCCCTTCGACGCTGGAGCGGGTCTACGATTTCGATCCCGACGCCTTCACCCAGCTTATCGACATAGCCCAGCGTAGCGCGCCGCTCCTCGTGCTCGATGTTCCCCACGTGTGGGCCGGCTGGACCAAGAACACGCTGGTCAAGGCCGACGAGATCGTCATCACGGCGACGCCCGAACTGGCCAATCTGCGCAACACGAAGAACCTGGTCGACATGCTGAAGCGGCTTCGTCCGAACGATCCCGCGCCAAAGCTTGTGATCAACCAGGCCGGTGTGCCGAAACGTCCTGAGATTACGCCGTCCGACTTCTCCGAATCGCTCGGCCTTTCGCCGATGTCGGTCATCCCGTTCGAGCCGCTTTTGTTCGGAAATGCTGCCAACAACGGACGTATGCTCGGTGAGATGGATGCCAAGAGTCCGGTTGTCGCCACGATCAACGAGATCGCCCATGTGCTGACAGGGCGCAGCGAAATCAAGGTGAAGAAAAAGGCTGGCCTCGGCAATCTGATCGGCAAGCTTTCGCGCAACAAGAAGTGATGCCTCAGCGGTGGAATTGGTAAGCGATCATGTTTGGTAAAAGAGGCAGCGACGACGGCAACCGGACCATTCCGGAATTCCGTCAGCCAGCACCCGCACCTGCTGCGCCGGCGGCCGCGAACCCTGTGGAAGCGGCTGTAACTGCCAGGTCGGCGGCGCTGCCGCCATCCGGCGCGCCTGCCGCGCCGGCGGTTCGCCGTGCGGTCGAGCCGCCGCCATTGGCCCCGGAGCCGAAAAGTATCCAGCGCCAAAAGAGCGAAACCTACTACGACACCAAAAGCCAGGTCTTCGCCGCACTCATCGATACGATAGATCTGTCGCAGCTCGCCAAACTCGATCCCGAAAGCGCGCGCGAGGAAATCCGCGACATTGTCAACGACATCATCGCGATCAAGAATTTCGCGATGTCCATCGCCGAGCAGGAAGAGCTTCTCGAGGATATCTGCAACGACGTTTTGGGCTACGGGCCGCTGGAGCCACTGCTTGCCCGCGACGATATTGCCGACATCATGGTCAATGGCTCCAAGAACGTCTACATCGAAGTCAACGGCAAGGTCGAGCAGACCGGCATCCGTTTCCGCGACAACCAGCAGCTCCTCAACATCTGCCAGCGTATCGTCAGCCAGGTTGGCCGCCGCGTCGATGAATCAAGCCCGATCTGCGATGCGCGTCTTCCTGATGGCTCCCGTGTCAACGTCATCGCACCGCCCCTGGCTATCGACGGCACCGCACTTACCATCCGCAAGTTCAAGAAGGACAAGCTGACGCTCGACCAGCTGGTCAAGTTCGGCTCGATTTCTCCGCAAGGGGCCGAGATTCTCAAGATCATCGGGCGTGTCCGCTGCAACATTGTCATCTCGGGCGGTACCGGCTCAGGCAAGACGACGCTGCTCAATTGCCTGACCAACTATATCGACCGCGAAGAACGCGTCATCACCTGCGAGGACTCAGCTGAGCTGCAATTGCAGCAGCCGCATGTGGTGCGTCTCGAAACCCGTCCGCCCAACCTCGAAGGCGAGGGCGAAGTGACCATGCGCGACCTGGTCAAGAACTGTCTGCGCATGCGCCCCGAACGTATTATCGTCGGCGAAGTGCGCGGACCCGAAGTGTTCGACCTGCTGCAGGCGATGAACACCGGCCATGACGGCTCGATGGGAACGATCCACTCGAACAGCCCGCGCGAATGCCTCAACCGTATAGAGTCGATGATCGCCATGGGCGGCTATACGCTGCCGCAAAAAACCGTGCGCGAAATCGTCGTCGGCTCCGTCGACGTGATCATACAGGCTGCACGCCTGCGCGACGGATCGCGGCGTATCACCCACATCACCGAGGTGATCGGCATGGAAGGCGACGTCATCATCACCCAGGACATCGTTCTCTATAACATCAAGGGCGAGGACGCGAACGGCAGGCTGCTGGGCGAGCACGTGTCGACTGGCATCGGCCGTCCGCATTTCTGGGAGCGCGCCCGCTACTACGGTGAGGAGCAGCGCCTCGCGGTTGCGCTCGAGGCGATGGAGAAACGCGCTGATTGATCCGTCTGGAAGCGTGGGGGCCAGGGTCGATGTTCGGAATTGACGGCACCGTATTGGCATTCGTCGTGCTCGCCGGCTTCAGCGCCGGCGCTGTGGCCTATGCTTTCCTGTTTAACCGGATCAGCACCGAGAAGCAGGTCGGCAAGCGGCTTGAATCGATCAAGACCGCCGAGACGGATCGTTCCGTCGTCAAGGCGTCGCGCGATCGCGTGGCGGAAGCGGCCAAGCGTCGCAAGTCCGTCCAGGATTCGCTGAAGGATCTCGATCAAAAGCAAAAGTCCAATCAGAGCCTGGTCAAGAAACCACCGCTGAAGATCCAAATCCGTCAGGCCGGCATGAAGATCTCGCTTGAGCGCTTCTATGTCTACTCGGCGGTCTGCGGCGTCGTCTTGACGGCTCTTGTCTATTTCATCGGCGCACCGTTGCTGGTCTTGCCGGCTGCGCTGCTGGTCGGCGTCTTGGGTCTGCCCCGCTGGTTCGTCTCGTTTCGCCGCGCGCACCGCGTCAAGGCGTTCCTCAACGAATTTCCGAACGCGCTCGATATCATTGTGCGTGCGGTAAAATCCGGCCTGCCGCTGAACGATGCCGTGCGCCTGATCGCCAACGAATCCCCCGAGCCGGTCAAGACCGAGTTCCGCCGCATCGTCGATTCGCAGCAAATGGGTTTGTCGATCCCCGACGCGGCCATGCGCATGCCAGAAACGATGCCGTGCACCGAGGCGAGCTTCTTCGGCATCGTCATCCAGATCCAGTCTCAGGCCGGCGGCAATCTTTCCGAAGCGCTGGGCAATCTTTCGCGCGTGCTTCGCGACCGCAAGAAAATGAAAGCCAAGGTCCAGGCATTGTCCATGGAAGCCAAGGCATCCGCCGTGATCATCGGCGCGTTGCCTTTCGTCGTCGCCTTTCTCGTCTATTTGACGAGCCCGAACTACATCATGCCCCTCTTCATCACCAGCACCGGCCATCTGATCCTCGGTTGTTCCGGCATCTGGATGTCGATGGGCGTCCTGGTAATGCGCAAGATGATGAATTTCGAAGTCTAGGACTCGCGTATGACCGATCACGTCATCAGAACTCTCACCGACCCGTCCCTGCTGATCGCACTGCTGGTCGGTATCGCGGTGTTTGCGACCGTCTTCACGCTGCTGCCCGCTTTTGGCGGGAACCAGCTCAAGGCGCGCATGAAATCCGTAGCGCTGGAGCGCGATGAGCTGCGCGCCAAGCAGCGCGCGCGGCTGGCAGTCGAAGCCGACCGCCGCCGCAAGGGCCTGCGCGAAGAACAGTCGGTCGGCATGCGCAATATTGTCGATCGCCTGGATCTCAGGCGTGCGCTGGCGGATGAAGGTACCTTGCAGAAATTGAAAGTGGCGGGTTTTCGCGGGCAAAATCCGCTGACGCGCTTCCTTTTCTTCCGTCTCGTCCTGCCCTTCATCGGCTTTGCATTGGCGGCGATGTATCTGTTCGTGCTCGGCGGATTGCCCGAGCAGCCGCTTTTCGTGAAGCTGTTCGTGTGCATCGTGGTAGCCTATGCGGGATTCTACGCGCCCGTGCTCTACGTCAACAACCGCGCTACCAAGCGCAAGCAATCGATTCAGATGGCGTGGCCGGACGCGCTCGACCTGTTGCTGATATGCGTCGAGTCCGGCATGTCGGTGGAAGCGGCGCTTCGCAAGGTCGCCGATGAGATCGGCGCGCAATCGGTGGCATTGGCGGAAGAATTCATTCTGACAAACGCCGAGCTTTCCTATCTGCAGGAGCGCAAGCAGGCCTACGAGAACCTTGCAAGCCGAACTGGCCTGGAATCCGTCAGGTCGGTGTCCCAGGCGTTGGTTCAGGCCGAGCGCTACGGCACGCCCGTGGCGCATGCGTTGCGGGTGCTTGCCAGTGAGAGCCGCGACATGCGCATGAATGCCGCCGAGAAGAAGGCGGCCGCGCTGCCGCCGAAGCTCACCGTGCCGATGATCCTGTTCTTCCTGCCGGTGCTGTTCGCCATTATTCTGGGTCCCGCCGGCATCCAGGTGAGCCAGCGCGGCATCTTTGGCGACCAGCCGAAATCCAGCAGCGAGTAGCGCCAGCGGCGTTGCCAGAAACGCTGATACGATTCAGAGCCACGCTGCCGGTGCAGCGCGGCTCTTTGCGTTAGACATGTTGCGGAATTCGCGCGCCGATTCGGCGCTCGAAGCGGTCAGTTGGTGGCGGGCTTTGCCTTGTCCTGGTCCTTGAGCTGGCTCCAGGCATTCTGCTGCGCCAGCATTTGGCGAAGGTAAGCGACGTTAGCCTGCGCCTGATCCTGCGACAGCTCTTGCGAGGCGATCTTCTCGGCCTCGTCGAAACGGCCTTGCAGACCGACGACCAGCGCAAGGTTCTGGCGGACGCGGCTATCTGCATTCGGCTGCTGGGCGGCTGAGCGCATATAGGTTTCGGCCGTGCGCAAATCACCTTCCAGCACGTACGACATGCCGAGATTGGAAAGGATCGACGGTTCGTTCGGCCTGAGATCCAACGCCTTGCGATAGCCTTGGCGCGCCTCGTCCTTTTGGCCGAGCTGGTCGAGAATGGCAGCTTCCGCCGACACCAGTTTCCAATCAGGATATTCAGGGGTCTGCGCGCGGCGCACGGCATCGAGAGCCGGTTCGAACTGTCCGTTGGCGGCAAGCGCCTTGCCATAGGCGGCGAGCACGTCGCGGTCCTTCGGCAGGGCGATCGCCAGCTTGCGCATCACCGCAAGCGATTGGTCTGCGTCGCCGTCCATCTGCAGCGCCGCGGCATAATTTGTCGCGATCCGCTTGTCGCTGGGGTTTTTCGAATAGGACTGGCCAAGCGCCATCGTAGCGTTGTGCAGTTCGCCCGCCGACATTGTTTCCAGCGGCTTGCCGCTTGGACGAGAAATCGAGCCAGTCGTCAATTTGCTGGTTCCGCAGCCAGCGACGCCTGCGGCAAGCGCCATCATCAACGCCGTGCTGATCAGCCTATTTGCGCTGGCGTCCATCCTGCGGTTGGTCGGCATCGGCACCAGGGCTCCGTTCATGCGCGTGACCATTTGCGAGGTCATCTTTCCTCCCGCAGAAATATTCTGTTAACCCTAACGGAGAGTTAAGAAACGCCGACTCGGAACCCGGAGACCAGCGAATGCCTGTCGAACTCGTCGAGAAAGAATTGAGCAATGCGCTGCCGGTCCATCTGGTGGCGAAGGATGCTCTGGCGGCGTCGGGCCTTGCGCCATCCTCGGTCGCCTGGGCCAAGGCCAACGGCTTTTCCGGCGAGGCCGGCAGGACGCTGATCGTGCCTGGCGACAACGGCGCGATTGCCGGAGCCCTGTTCGGCACCGGTGATGGCGAGGGCGCACTGGCCATCGGCGCACTAGCGAGAGCCTTGCCCGAAGGCGAGTGGCATTTTGCGTCCGCACCGGCCAAGCCGGAGCTTACGGCACTCGCCGTGGCGCTCGGCGGCTATGTCTTCACCCGCTACGGCAAGAAGCCAGGCAAGACGCTTCGCCTCGCGCTGCCGGCAGGCACCGACGCCGCCCGCATCCGCCGCCTCGCCGATGGCATTTTCCTGGCGCGCGATCTGGTTAACACGCCGACCAGCGATATGGGCCCCGGGCAGTTGGAGAAGGCCGCCCGGACCTTGGCCGCGACGCACAAGGCCGAAATATCGGTGACCAAAGGCGACGATCTTCTTACCGCCAACTTTCCGATGATCCACGCCGTCGGTCGGGCTTCTGCCGACGCCCCACGCCTGATCGACATGATTTGGGGGCCGAACAATGCCCCCAGGATAACGCTGGTCGGCAAGGGCGTCTGCTTCGATACAGGCGGTCTCGACATCAAGCCGTCCTCGGGCATGCTTTTGATGAAGAAGGACATGGGTGGCGCTGCCAACGTGCTGGGCCTCGCTTCCATGATTATGGCCACCGGGCTGAAGGTCCGGCTTCGCGTGCTCATCCCCGCTGTCGAGAATTCGATAGCCGGCAACGCCTTCCGGCCAGGCGACGTGCTGGTGAGCCGCAAGGGCATCACCGTCGAAATCGGCAACACCGACGCCGAAGGACGGCTGGTGCTCGCCGATGCCTTGGCCTTGGCCGACGACGAAGAGCCGCAGATGCTGGTCGATATGGCGACGCTGACAGGCGCTGCCCGTGTTGCGCTCGGTCCCGACCTGCCGCCGTTCTACACCGGTGACGAGGCGCTTGCATCCGGGCTGGCGGACGCCTCCGTTGCGGTCGAGGATCCGCTATGGCGGATGCCGTTGTGGAAGCCCTATGACGCCAAGCTGGCGTCGAAGGTGGCCAACATCAACAACGTCACGTCGGACGGTTTCGCCGGCTCGATCACCGCGGCGCTTTTCCTGAAGCGCTTCGTGGAAAAGACCGCCGGCTGGGCGCATGTCGACATCTTCGCCTGGAACCCGTTCGACCGCCCGCACGGCCTTGCCGGTGGCGAAGCACAAGGCATCCGGGCGCTGGAGCAGGTCATTTCGAAGCGCTACGGCTGATTCTCGGGCATAGCCGACGAAGGTATTGACTGAAACGGAACCGAAACAATTTTCCGTCATGCTGGACGGATGTCGATTATCATGCGTCCAAGCCAGGCCTTGCGACTATGGCAACAGGTGGTGTTATCCGAGGTGCGTGACGACGCGCCCGATCTCACTATGCGCCAGACGGCGATCCTGTTCACCATCTATCTCGATCCGCCGCCACACACGGTGCGGGGGTTAGCCGCCCGCCTCAACGTCACCAAGCCGGTGATCACCCGTGCGCTCGATACGATGGGGGCGCTGAAACTGGTGTCGCGCCACCGCGACGAGCTCGACAAGCGCAACGTGCTGGTCAGGCGTACAGTCGAAGGCGCGCTCTTTGTCGAGCGCTTTGGCGATGTTATCATTGCCAGAGTCCAAGAGTTGCCCATTTGAACGAGTTGCCGATTTGACCGCCAGCGATGCCCGCCTCCATGCCTTCCGCTCCGATCTCGCCGACGCCAGGCTGAAAGGCAAGGTTTCCGCCGACCGTTTCGTCGCCGGCCGGCCGGCTCGCATATCAGCCTCCGTCGCCGACATCCGCAAGGCGCCGCGCCCGGATGCCAGCGTCGATACCCAGCTTCTGTTCGGCGAAGACGTCCTCGTCTTCGAGGACGTTGAGGGCTGGGCCTGGATACAGGCCGAGCGCGACGGCTATGTCGGCTATGTCGCCGACACCGTGCTGGGCAGTCGGGAGCATGCGCCCACCCATGTTGTCTCGGTGCCACGCACTTTCCTCTATCCGGGACCGGATTTGCGGTTCTCGATCAGCGGGCAACTCTCGATGGGATCGGCGGTAACAGTGAGAGGCGCGGCTGAAACACGCCGCACGTACTATGCTCTGCTGCCATCCGGCGAGGCGGTCATATCTGACCATCTCAGGCCTGTCGCCGAAGTTGCTCCCGACTACGTCGCGGTCGCCGAGGCGTTTCTCGGCACGCCCTATCTGTGGGGCGGCGTTTCCGGCTTCGGCATCGATTGTTCCGGTCTCGTGCAACTTGCAATGCACATGGCTGGCAGGCAAGTGCTGCGCGACACCGACATGCAGGCGGCGACCGTCGGCGAGCCGCTCGACCCCGGGCCGGATTTTGCCGGGTTGCGGCGCGGCGACCTGGTCTTCTGGAAAGGCCACGTCGCGATCATGACGGATCCGGAGACCATGATCCACGCCAACGGCCACACCATGCTGGTGTCGCGTGAAGGACTGAGGGAGGCGGTCGCCCGTATCGGCTATCTCTATGGCGGGCCGACCGGGTTTCGCCGGTCGTAACGCGAATCGATCACCTTTTGTTCTGATTTTGCTTGGCGATTGCGCGTCGCCGCGCTACCTCTGGCACGTGACAGAGCAGCCGCGCCTTGCCCAACAGAATGCCGCCGTCGTCCTGCCCGAGCCATTCGTCAAATGGTTTGCGGAAAAGGGCTGGTCGCCGCGCGCCCACCAGATCGATTTGCTGGCCAAAGCCCAGGGCGGGCAGTCGGTATTGCTGATCGCCCCGACCGGCGCCGGCAAGACGCTGGCCGGGTTCTTGCCATCGCTGACCGAACTGGCCGGCCGACCGAGGAGAAGGCCGGGGCAGGCGCATCGAGGGATCCACACACTCTACGTCTCGCCGCTGAAGGCGCTGGCCGTCGACATCGAGCGCAATCTCGGCAAACCCGTCGAAGAAATCGGGCTGCCGGTCACCGTCGAGACGCGCACCGGTGACACGCCCGCACACAAGCGCCAGCGGCAGAAGCTGGCGCCGCCCGACATTCTCCTGACCACGCCCGAGCAATTGGCGCTGCTGATTGCCGCGCCCGATGCCAGGCGCTTCTTCGAGGACCTGCGCTATGTCGTGCTCGACGAATTGCATTCGCTGGTGACCTCGAAGCGCGGCCATCTCCTGTCGCTCGGGCTGGCCCGGCTGCGCTCGTTTGTGCCCGCCCTGCAGACGATAGGCCTGTCGGCGACGGTCGCCGAGCCTGACGAATTGCGGCGCTGGCTGGTCAGCCAGAATCCACCGGGGCCGATGGCCGAACTGATCGTCGTCACTGGCGGCGCCAAGCCCGACATCTCCATTCTCGATTCGGAGGAGCGCGTGCCGTGGGCGGGACATTCGGCCCGCTACGCAACGCCGGAAATCTACAACGAGATCAAGCGCCACAAGACAACCCTGCTGTTCGTCAACACGCGCAGCCAGGCGGAGTTGCTGTTCCAGGAGTTGTGGCGGGTCAACGAGGAGACCTTGCCGATCGCGCTGCATCACGGCTCGCTCGACGTCGCGCAGCGCCGGCGTGTCGAAAAGGCAATGGGCGAGAACGCCCTGCGCGCCATCGTCGCCACGTCGACGCTCGACCTCGGCATCGACTGGGGCGATGTCGATCTGGTCGTCCATGTCGGCGCGCCGAAAGGTGCCAGCCGGCTGGCGCAGCGCATCGGCCGCGCCAACCACCGTATGGACGAGCCGTCCAAGGCGATCCTGATACCGGCCAACCGCTTCGAGGTGCTGGAATGCAGGGCGGCGCTCGACGCCAATTATCTCGGTGCCCAGGATACGCCGCCGCTGGTCGATGGCGGGCTCGACGTCCTGGCGCAGCACGTGCTGGGCTGTGCCTGCGGTGCGCCGTTCCATGCCGATGCGCTGTTTGAGGAAGTGCGGACGGCAGCACCCTATGCCGATCTCGATCGCCCGACATTCGATCGCGTCATCGATTTCGTCGCCACTGGCGGCTATGCGCTAAAGAACTACGAGCGCTATGCCCGCATCCGGTTGAACAAGGACGGACTGTGGCGGGTCTCAAATCCTCGCGTCGCCCAGCAATACCGGCTCAACGTCGGGACCATCATCGAAGTGCCGGCGCTCAACGTCCGCTACGTCCAGGCCGGCAGCAGAGGCGCGGCTTCGCGTGGCGGCCGGGTTCTGGGCAAGATCGAGGAGGCGTTCCTCGAAACGCTGACGCATGGCGACACCTTCATGTTCGCCGGCAAGGTGCTGCGCTTCGAAGGTATCCGCGAGAATGAGTGCTTTGTCTCGAATGCACCCGGCAGCGACGCCAAGGTGCCGTATTACGGTGGTGGCAAATTCCCGCTTTCGACGTACCTGGCCGAACAGGTCCGCGCCATGCTGGACGATCCGCAGCGCTGGAAGAAGCTGCCGGAGCAGGTCGCCGACTGGCTACGCTTCCAGGCCGACAAGTCGGTACTGCCGAAACGCGACGATCTGCTGGTCGAGACCTTTCCGCGCGGCAACCGCTACTATCTGGTGGCCTATCCGTTCGAGGGCAGGCTGGCGCACCAGACGCTCGGCATGCTGCTCACCCGCCGCCTCGACAGGGCGGGAGCCAAGCCGCTCGGCTTCGTCGCCACCGACTATGCGCTTGCCGTATGGTCGCTGGCCGATATGGGCCATATGTTCAGGGCGAAGAAACCGTCGCTGGCTGCGCTATTCGATCAGGACATGCTGGGCGACGACCTCGAAGCCTGGCTCGCCGGCAGTTGGTTGTTGAAGCGCACCTTTCGCAATTGCGCGCTGATCTCGGGATTGATCGAGAAACGCCACCCGGGGCAGGAGAAGAGCGGCCGCCAGGTAACCGTGTCGACGGATCTCATCTACGACGTGCTGCGCAGCCACGAGCCCGACCATATCCTTTTGCAGGCGACGCGTGCCGATGCCGCGACCGGTCTCTTGGATGTCAGCAGACTTGCCGAGATGCTCTCGCGCGTCCAAGGTCGAATCATGCATAAGAACCTCGAGCAGATATCGCCGCTCGCCGTGCCGATCATGCTCGAGATCGGCAAAATGCCGGTGCACGGCGAGGCCGATGACACGCTGCTGATGGATGCAGCCACGCTGGTCGAGGAGGCCATGGGGACGAAATGACTGTCGCGCTCGCCATGGCTGCGCCTCTGGCGGATGCGGGCGCTGTCCGTATCGCCGGCGAACGCGCGATCTGCGACCGTCGCGGCGTGCTCTATTTTCCCGAATTCCGGCTTCTGACCGTATCCGACCTGCATCTGGAAAAAGGCTCATCACTGGCCAGGCGCGGCACGCTGGTCCCACCTTACGACACCGGTGCGACGTTGCTCCGGCTGCAGGCGGTGATCGCCGATTATCAGCCTGCGATCGTTATCAGCCTGGGCGACAGTTTTCACGATGGCGGCGGCGCCGCACGTATGCACGCGAGCTTTCGCCAAAGGCTGGAAGGGCTGATGGTCGGGCGCGACTGGTTCTGGGTCGCCGGCAATCATGATCCTGAAGCGCCGGCCGACTTGCCAGGCGAGACCGTGCGCGAGCTGGCCATAGGCTCGCTATTCTTCCGGCACGAGCCTTCGGCGGTGAGAGTGGAAGGCGAGATATCAGGCCACCTGCATCCTTGCGCCCGCATCGTGCAGCAAGGTCGTTCGGTGCGGCGTCGTTGCTTTGCCGGCGATGGCGGCCGCATGATCATGCCGGCTTTCGGCGCCTATACCGGCTCGCTCAACGTGCTCGATGGCGCCTATGCCGGGCTGTTCCGCCGCGAAACGCTGATGGCCTATATGCTTGGCACAGAGCGCATTTTCGCGATTTCCCACGCGATGCTCAGGCCGGGCTGAACCTACCTGCCGTAGTACAAAGTGACCGTGTGCTTGGCCTCGGCGAAGAACAGCCAGCGCTCGACCAGCATTCCGGCGAGTTGGGCGATTGCGGCGAGTATCGACAGTGCTGCCGCATAGGGCCACGGCAAGGCGAACGCCGCGACCAGCAGCAACGCGGGCAAAGCAAAGGCCAGCACCTGCGTGATCTGGCGGAGTTTAGCGCTGTGCTTGCGCGCAATGCGAAAACCCATCTCCTTGAGCAGATAGTTTTCCTCGGTATGCGGCCATTCAAGCGACCGCACCGTGCCGCCGGAAAGCCCGGTTGCGGTGTTGGCATTGGTCGGGATCTCCAGCCTGTCATTGTATCGCCAGGTCGCCAGCTTCAAACCCCAGCCGAGCGCGGTCAGCAACAGGGCAGCCGCCAGAAGCATATTCGAGCCTGCGGCAAATCCCTGCAGCAGGGCGTTGAGCAGTACGCTGCCGGTCATCGCCGAAAAGACCAGGTAGGCGGGCAGGGTGAAGCGGCTGTGCCACTGGGCAATCGGCTTCAACGACGCGTAGATCATGCCGGTGGTGCAGACGGTTGCGACCGCGCCGATGGCAGCGAGCAGCCCGGCGACAGCCGCCCAGCCGCTCGTACGGCCGAGGACCACCCAGCCAATACCGAACAGTCCCGCCGGCACGAAGGTGGCGACCGAGGCAACACCTTCGCGCGACAGCCATGAGCTACGCCATTGCGAGAAGGCACGCCAGGCGCGTTCGGGCCGGCCGAGATGGCCGGCCGACGACAGCAGGCCTGTCGAGATCAGGCCAAGCGCCAGCCCCATGCCGGTGAGGCCAAGCCAGAAATCGGGCGGGATAAAGCCCTGTCCAGCGAGCACGCCAAGCAGCGCGAGCAGGCCGTAACCGGCGCCCGTGGCCGTGGTGAAAAAGACGACTGAGAAGGCTGGATGCATGAAGGCACGGGTCAGTTCGAAAGCATGCGGTCGACCCAGCCGAGGAAGCCGCCTTCGGCCCGCACCGCTTCAAGCGCTGGCGCCGGCACCGATGCGGCGCGGGTGGTGTGGGCACGTGGCAGCAGATATTTGTTGGTCGGCTTATAGCCCATTTCCGGCATCAGATCGACACCGCCGCGCTCGGCCACCAGTTGCGAGATAGCGGATGCCGGATCGCCCAGATCGCCAAAATGCCGCGCGCTGGTCGGGCAAGCAGCGACGCAGGCCGGCACGCGATCTTCTTCCGCCAGATTGTCGTTGTAGATGCGGTCGACGCACAACGTGCATTTCTTCATCACGCCGACATTGGTGTCGAATTCGCGCGCTCCGTAGGGACAGGCCCAACTGCACAGTTTGCAGCCGATGCATTTGTCCTCATCGACCAGCACGATGCCATCCGACGCCCGCTTGTAGGAGGCGCCGGTCGGGCAGACCGTGACGCAGGCCGGTGTCTCGCAGTGCAGGCAGGAGCGTGGGAAATTGACCGTGCGCCCACCCATCTCCGTGATGTGCTCATAACTGTGCACGCGGTTGAACCAGACGCCGTCGACATTGCCGCCATAGGGGTCGATGTCGGTCAGCGGCGCCATGTGGCCGCCGGTGTTCCATTCCTTGCAGGCGGTAACGCAGGCCTGGCAGCCGACGCAGGTGTCGAGGTCAATGACCAGGCCGAGCTTTTTGTCGGTGTGGGTGGGAAGGCAAGTCATTTGGCAGCTTCTCTTTCCCGACGGAATTCGGCGCCGAAACTAAGCTTATCGGGCGGGGGCTCAAAATGCGGCGGCTGTCGGAAGCGCTCGAACTGCGGTTCGGTGAAGCCTGCTTCCTCGTCTGCGCATTTGACGATGCGCACGCGCAGGTCGAACCATGCCGCCTGGCCGGTGACAGGATCGGAATTCGAATAGTGTTTGCCATTCGCATCGGCAGAGGTCTGGTCGCCGATGATGTGGTTGAGTAGAAAGCCGCGATTGGATTCGGCCGCATCATCCTTCAGCCCCCAGCTGCCGCGACGCTTGCCGATCGCATTCCAGGTCCACACCGTATTGGCGTTGACGCCGTCGACCAGCTTGATCTGTCCTTTGACCTTGCCGTTGATGCTCTCGATCCACACCCAGTCGTCATCGACAAGCCCGAGGCTGGCGGCGGCCCGATCGTGCACGAACAGCCGGTTCTGGCTGGTGATCTGCCTTAGCCAGGCATTCTGCCCGCCCCAGGAATGGTACATGTGCATCGGGCGCTGCGTCAGCGCGTGCAGCGGATAGGCTTGGCTGTCGACCGCAGCCTCTTCGAAGGGCGCATACCAGAATGGCAGCGGATCCATATAGGTCTCGATGCGGCTGCGCTCCGCCTCCGGCGGCAGCACCCGGCCATGGCCGCGCGCCGCAAGGCGGAAGCGCTGCATCGGCTCCGAATAGAGTTGGAACACGATCGGCTCGGCTTTCGGGATGAAGCCCATGTTCTCGGCGAAGTCGAGATAGGAGCGGTTGGCCATCTTGTAGTAGCGCTGATCGGCGGCGAAGTCCTGGTGCCAGAAGCCGCCATTGTCGATGTAGCGCTGCAACTGGTCGGGATTGACGTCGCCCTTGCCGACCGAGGTCCCGTCCTCGCCCCGCCAGCCGGCGAGCGGACCGACACCTGGCGTGCGCTCGTGATTGACGATGTAGTCGGCATAGTCGCGGTATTTGGCGGAGCCGTCGTCGTCAACGAAGCCGGGCAGGCTGAGCCTCGCGCCGAGTTCGATCAGCACCGTCTGGAACGGCCTGACGTCGCGGTCCGGCTCGACGACGGGATGGCGGATGGCGTCGCCCGGCCCGTCGGCGTGGCTGATCGGGCGGTCGAGCAGACTGATACAGTCATGACGCTCGAGATAGGTCGTGTCCGGCAGCACCAGATCGGCAAAAGGTACCGTCTCGGAATAATAAGCGTCGGAATAGATGATGAACGGGATCTTGTACTCACCTGACGCATCGATATCGGACAGCATTGCCATCGTCTCGACGGTGTTCATCGACGAGTTCCAGGCCATGTTGGACATGTACATGAACAGAGTGTCGATCTTGTAGGGATCGCCCGCCCAGGCGTTACGAATGACCGTGTGCATGAGTCCGTGTGCGGCCAGCGGCGCATCCCAGGAGTAGGCCTTGTCGATACGAACGGGCTTGCCGGCTTCATCGATCAGCAGGTCCCCCGGTCCGCTGACGAAGCCGAGCGGCATGCCCTCGAGCGGCGTCATCGGCTTCACATTCTTGCCGGCTGGCTTGGGACCCGGCGGCGCGGACCGCGGATAGGGAGGCTTGAAGCGGAAGCCGCCCGGCACGTCCACCGTGCCGAGAAGCACCTGAAGCAGATGAATGGCCCGGCAAGAGTGAAAACCGTTCGAATGGGCCGAGATGCCGCGCATCGCATGCATCGACACCGGGCGGCCCTTGATGGTCTCGTGCCGGCGGCCAGCCCAGTCCGTCCAGGCCACCGGCAATTCGATTTGCTGTTCGAAGGCGACATGGGCGAGTTCTGCGGCAATGCGTCGGATGGTGTCGGCGGAGATGCCGCACCGGTCAGCGACGGCGTCCGGTGAATAGGTCTCGTCCAGATAACGGTCGGCGACGAGTTGGAAGACGGGCACGCAGCGGCGGCCGTCGACGAGAAAGCTGCCGGTCAATGCGGGCTTCGCGTCGGCATCGCTGGCATTGACAGGCATCTTCGCCACCCTGTCCCAAGCCAGCGGATTGCCGTTGCCATTGCGCATGAACAGCCCGTCATCGACAGCTCCAGGCTCCTGAACGACCAGGATGTGGGCATTGGTGTAGCGCAAGAGGTACTCGAGATCGATGCGGCCAGCCTTCAGCAATTCATGGATGAGGGCGAATACGAACAGGCCGTCGGTGCCAGGCCGGATGCCGATCCAGTCGTCGGCAATTGCATTATAGCCGGTGCGGCAGGGATTGATTGAAACCACCTTGGCGCCGCGCGCCTTGAGCTTGCCGAGGCCGATCTTGATCGGATTGGAATCATGGTCTTCGGCAACCCCGAACAGCATGAAATATTTGGTGTTGTCCCAGTCGGGCTCGCCGAACTCCCAGAACGAACCGCCAATCGTGTACAGGCCGCCGGCCGCAATATTGACCGAGCAGAAGCCGCCATGGGCGGCAAAATTCGGCGTGCCGAACTGGCTCGCCCACCAGCCGGTCAGCGATTGCGACTGGTCGCGCCCGGTGAAGAAGGCAAGTTTCTTCGGATCGGTTCGGCGGATGTTCGAAAGCCGTTCTGTCGCGATCGACAAGGCTTCCTCCCACTCGATTTCGCGGAACTCACCCGAGCCGCGCGGGCCGGTGCGCAGTAGCGGCTTCTTCAGCCGGGCCGGGCTGTAATGCTGCATGATGCCGGCGCTGCCCTTGCCGCACAGCACACCGCGGTTGACCGGGTGATCCTTGTTGCCGTTGATGTAGCGGACCTTGCCGTCCTTGATATGGACGTCGATGCCGCAGCGGCAGGCGCACATATAGCAAGTCGTCTTGGCGACGCTGTCGGAGACATCGGGCGACGTATCGACGCCGTCGCCTTCAGCGGGCGAGCGGGTATCGGCGAGCGGCCGTTGGGATGGTGCTGAGTTGGCGCCGCGCAGCGGTCTGTTGGTCATGATCCGGCGATGTTTTTGCGTTCGGCGGCCTTGGCTCTCGTCTTCGGACCTGGGCCGCGCATGTAATGTTGTTCCGGTCGATAGCGTTCACCGACGAGCCGCCACCGCAGGCTGCGGGACCAATGCGTGAACACCGATTTGAACAGCCTCACCAAATCTCTACCCTCGACTGCTCTGGCGCGACTTTTTTCCAATTTCGGGCCAAAATTTAGAACAAAGCGACCGATCCGTCTAACAACTTGCTCTTGTAATTCCAATCGGATTTGCTTCTTAGTGTCGGAATGACCCTGGACCAGTTGCGGATCTTCGTCGCCGTCGCCGAACGGGCGCACATGACCAAAGCGGCCGAGTTGCTGGGCATCTCACAGTCGGCCGCGTCGGCCGCCATCCGCTCGCTCGAACAGCAGCACGGCGTCCAGTTGTTCAACCGAGTGGGCCGCAATATCGAGCTCGCCGAGACCGGACGCCGATTCTTGCCCGAGGCCAAGGCGGTCCTCGAGCGGACTGCGGCCGCCCACAATGTGCTGGAGCATGTCGCGCAGACGATATCAGGCAGTCTCTCGATCGCTGCCAGCCAGACCATCGCCAGTTATTGGCTGCCGCGCCGGCTCGCCTCTTTCCACGAAGCCTATCCTGCCGTCAGGCTGAGCGTGAGCATTGGCAACACCAGGCAGGTCGAGACCAATGTACTTGATGGCGCAGCCGATTTTGGCCTGGTCGAGGGGCGCACCGAATCCGACATTTTGCGCCGTGCCAAGGTCGATATCGATCGCATGATGCTGGTCGTGGCGCGCTCGCACCCTGAGATCGCAGAAGTTTCGCCTGGACATCCCGACCTTGGCGGGCTTCGCTGGATCATTCGCGAAGGCGGGTCGGGCACGCGCGAGGCGCTGGAGGACCTTGCCCGACGCGACGGGATTTCGTTCGCGGACCTGCAGATATTCCTGGTATTGCCGAGCAATGAGGCTATTCGCCAGGCGGTCGAGGCCGGCGCCGGCGCCAGCATCATTTCGGAACTCGTCGTCGCGCGCGCGGTCGCCGAAGGCAGTCTGCGTTCCGTGCCGATCGATCTGCCGAAGCGCGAATTTGCCATGATCACGCATCGCGACCGGCAGCCAAGCCTGGCCCAGATGGCGCTCAAGGCGCATCTTGGCGGCAAAGCTGAGAGATCCGCGCCGCTTTAAGCCGATCAGCCGAACTTCCGCTGCGCGTCGAGCGCCAGCCCAAGCCCGACCGAGCCGAACACATCGCCTTCGATTACCGACGCCTGCGGCACCAGCGCCAGGATCTGCTGCCTGGCCAGCGGGATCGCGGTCGATCCGCCGGTCAAGAACACCGCGGTGATATCCGAGGCCTTCACCTGTGCGTCGCGGATGGTCTGCTCGACGGTAGCTGCAACACGCTCAATGTCCCTGGCTATGGTGGCTTCGAGACTCTTGTGCGTGATTTCTGCCGTGAACCTCACCTCCTGCAGCGCGACCTCGACATCGGCCGACGATCGGTCCGTCAGCTCGATCTTGGCCTTTTCGACCAGCGCCGCCAGCGCGTGGCCGTAACGATGCTCGACGATGTGGATGAACCGGTCGACCAGGTCTGCGCGCTCCGCCTCATAGCGGATCTGGCGCAGATGAGTCATCGCCCTTGCGGTATAGACCAGGTTGATGCGCTGCCACGTCGCCAGGTCGATGAAGTAGCTCGCCGGCAGATTACGTTTGCCATCCTTGGTCGGTGAGAGATGGCCGAGCTGCGGCATCACATGGGCGATGCTCAACAGCCGGTCGAAGTCGGTGCCGCCGATGTGGATGCCGCGGCTGGCCAGGATGTCGTCCTTGCGGTCAAGCGAGCGGGCGCGCTCGGGCGAGACCCGCACGATTGAGAAGTCGGACGTGCCGCCGCCCATGTCGACGATCAGCGCCAGTTCCTCGCGCGTCACCTTTTGTTCGTAGTCGAGTGCCGCGGCAATCGGTTCGAACTGGAAGGCGATGTGCTTGAAGCCGTGGGCACGAGCGGCATTTTCGAGTTCGTGCTCCGCCTTGGCGTCGGCCTCGGCATCGTCGTCGACGAACTGCACGGGCCGTCCCAGCACGACGCTGTCGACCGCGTCATGGGCTTCTTCTTCCAGCTTCTTTTTCAGATGGCCGACGAACAGGCCGACAATCTCCATGAAGCCGATCGAGCGCGCCTTGATGCGCGTCTTTTCGTGGGCGAGCGAGCTGCCGAGCACACTCTTCAACGAGCGCATCAGGCGGCCTTCGATACTGTCCGTATAGTTGGCAAGGGCGCGTCGCCCGAAATAGGTGCGGTTGTCCTCGAAATTGAAGAATACCGCACTGGGCAGCGTGACCTGGCCGTCTTCCAACGCCACCAGCCGCGGCTGCCCGTTCCTGACCACGCTCACGGTGGAATTCGAAGTGCCGAAGTCGATACCGGCAAATGCTGGTCGCATCGTGCGTTCCTGTATTTCTGATTTGGGGAGCAGCAGCTCGTAT
This sequence comes from Mesorhizobium sp. M0800, assembly GCF_040320095.1. Taxonomy (NCBI): domain Bacteria; kingdom Pseudomonadati; phylum Pseudomonadota; class Alphaproteobacteria; order Hyphomicrobiales; family Phyllobacteriaceae; genus Mesorhizobium; species Mesorhizobium sp. M0800. The sequence goes on along the minus strand of NZ_JAMYOZ010000001.1, from coordinate 122,559 downwards.
CCGGTCGGGCCGGGGGTCGCGGTCTAGCCCATACCCTCGGAAAGGGAAACCACTTTTACGAGAGTTCAGTCTTTCCTGAACACCAGTCTTCCGAGCCAGCCGGTCAGCATGGCCAGCGATACGGCAAAGACACCGTATAGGAAGGAATAGTCGTGCGCGACGCGGAAGATCGACTGTTCGAAACCGGACTTGCGGATTTCGAGCTGGGCGGAGCTTTCCTTGATGAACAGGCCGCTCTTGAACAGGAAGGCGCGGGCCTTATGGGTGCCGACCGGAACGTTTGGGGCGAGCCTGACGGTGGCGCGAAACAGGTTCTGCGACAGGAACTGCACACCGCCGACATTCTCGCTGTAGAGGCCGGTCGCCGCCTTGCGTTCGCGCAGCGCGGCGGTGAACTCCTCGATTGTCGCCGGGCTGTCCTCCGCGTCGGCCGGCTGCAAATAGAGGTTGGAGGCGCCAAGCGACAGCTGCTTGTAGCTGTTCGGATCGGTGACGTCCTGCAGCGGCCGCGTCGTCGCCACCGAATAGGAGACAGGTACGTTTTTGAAGGTTTCCGACTCCAGATTGACCCAGACGCCGAGCACCCGGTCCTTGCGGCGCACGACGACCGGCCGAGCCGGGCCTTCCAGCACGACGATCACGTCGTAGCGCCCTTGCCGCGCGACAAGCGGATCGGCATTTTCCAGTGAGCCGAAAATGGTCAGGTCGGCGCCGGAAAAGCCGGCGGTAATCGAGACATTGTCGGTGGAAAGGCCGATCTGGATGTTTTCGGTTAGTGGCGCCTGCGCCTTCGCCGGTGGCGCAGCAGCCAGCAGCGACAGCAAGGCGGCGGCCGCGAGCGTCCTTAGGCCGGCCATCAGCTCAGGCCCACGCCGGACAGAGAATAGAGATTGGGCGGCGTGACGAAAAGATCGATGGCAAGCCGGATGGCTACCGCCAGCACGAGCAGCGCCAGCAGCGCCCTGAGTTGCTCGCCCCGCAGCCTCTGACCAGCCTTGGCGCCATATTGCGCGCCGGCGACGCCGCCTGCCATCAACAGGAAGGCGAGCATGACGTCGACCGTCTGGTTGGTGGTGGCGTGGACCAGCGTGGTGTAAGCCGAGGTGAAGATGATCTGGAACAGCGAGGTGCCGATGACGACGTTGGTCGGCACTTTCAAAAGGTAGATCAGGGCCGGCACCATGATGAAGCCGCCGCCGACGCCCATGATCGAGGACAGGAAGCCAATCGCCGCGCCCAGCCCAAGCACCGGAATGACGCTGACGAAGAGCTTCGAGGCCCTGAACCGCATCTTCAGCGGCAGGCGGTGGATCCAATTATGCTGGCCGGATTTCTTCAACACCGGTGCGGCGCCGCTGCGAGTGGCGCGCAGCGCATTGACACTCTCGACCAGCATCAGTCCGCCGACGGTGCCGAGCAGCACGACGTAGAGCAGCGAGATGAACAGGTCGAGCTGGCCGAGCCGGCGCAGGAGCGCAAAGACATAGATACCACCGGTCGAGCCGACGATGCCGCCGGCTAAAAGCACGCCGCCGAGCTTGAAGTCGAGCGTGCCGCGCTTCATGTGCGACAGGGCGCCGGAGAAGGAGGAAGCGATGACCTGGTTGGCGCCGGTGGCGACCGCGATTGCCGGCGGTATGTTGTAGAAGATCAGCAGCGGCGTAATGAGAAAGCCGCCGCCCACGCCGAACATGCCCGACAGGAAACCCACCGCCGCACCCATGGCCAGCAGCACGAAGATGTTGACGGAAATTTCCGCGATCGGGAGATAGATGCCCACCCGTCAGTCTCGATCAGTTTGCCTCCTGGCGAATGCAACCGTTGCGGGCATTTTGCGTCAGAAGGCTATCTCGTTCTTGCGCCGGCCGGGCCGTGAAGTCAAACTTCGCCGCACCGCCGAAACAAAAAACAACTCAATCAGTTAACAGGCAAATCTGTGGCAAGGGCGTCGCGGAAACGACGCCTCCGCCGTTATTTACGCGCAAGCAGCGCCTTGACCAGCTTTTCGTCGATCGCGCCGGTTGCCTTCATATCGTTGTCGGCCTGGAAGGCCATGATCGCGTTCTTGGTTCTCTGGCCCATCATGCCGTCGGGATTGCCGGCCACGTAGCCGTTCTTGTTGAGAATGCGCTGGATGTTCTGGACCGCTTTCTTCATGTCGATGCCGGCGGTCGTCTGCGGTGTGCCGTCCTGCCACGATTCAGGAACGTCGGCCGAATTGGCGGCTGGATCGAGCGGCTTGGCCTTCCACAGTTCAGCCGCGGCCCGCGCACGCTCCAACTGCTCGGGCCTCAGCGCCTTGGCGATCTCGTCGCGCTTGGCCGCCGCATCCTTGTCGCCGGTCTTGGCGACGAGTGCGAACCATTTGTAGCTCTCCTCGAGGTTCTGCTTCATGCCGACGCCCTTCGCCGCGAGGATGCCGAGATTGAACTGGCTATCCTTGACACCGAGATCCGCCGCCGCCTGGAACCAGCGCGCTGCCGATTCATTGTCGGTCACGCCATCCGCCGCCATCGCAAACAGCACGGCAAGATTGTGCATCGCGCTGGCATTGCCCTGCGCTGCGGCAAGCTGGTACCAGGTTTTCGCTTTCTTGATGTCGCGTGCGACGCCGATGCCCTTCTCGTAGAAATTGCCGATGCGGTATTCTGCCGGTGCGAAACCGAGTTCGGCAGCTTTCTCATACCATTTGGCCGCCGCCGCCATGTCTTCTTTGACGCCGCGAGACTCGGCGTAGCGCGAGCCGATCTCGAACAGCGCCTTGGCGTCGCCGCCGGCCGCTGCATCGCGCAGGGCGGCCGGACCGGCATCGGCCGGAACGTCGATCTTGGCAACACCTGCCGCGGCAGCATCCGCCGGCGGCACCGTGCCGGTCGTGTCCTGCATCGCAGCGGTGGCTATAGCAGGCGCGGCAGCCATTGGCTCGGCGTCGCTGGCCGTCGCCGCTGCCGGCGCGGGCACCGCGGCCGCGGTGTCTTGCGCCGCCAGGTCAGCGGGCGCCGCGGAAGCCGAGGGCGCCGTCGATGTCTCGGCTGCCGGTGTAGCGGGGCCGGTTTGTGCCGCCGTGTCGTCCTTGGTCATCGATGCGGATGGCTCTGCCTGCCTGACGGTGGGCGACGGCGCGCTCTCCTGTGTTGTCGTCTGCGCGTCCGCCTTCGGCTCGCTGGCAACGCTGGCCAAAGCGGTTTCCACCGGCTGTACGGCCATGGCCGGCGCCGCCTCATTGTTGGTGACTTCGACCGGGTCGGAGAAGAAGGCTTTGCCCAGTTGCAGGCCGGCAAGCGCCAGCATGATGGCGATTGCCCCCATCAGGATCGGCTTGCGCCGCGCCTTGAGCAGGTCGCCGATCCTGAGTGCCTTGACCGGGCCTTTCATCGTCGACTGGCGCTTGAGGGCGTCCGCCTCGGCGGCCGCCGCTTGCGCAGCCCGTCTGGCTGCCGCGATGAAGTCCGATTTCGCCGCCTCAGCGCCGCCTTCCCGGGTCGGCTGCCCGCGCTCGTCGCGCACGCGCTTCATGATGGCGCTGAGGTCGGGTGCGCCGGAGCCGGGTTCCAGTGGCCGGTTGGCGAGCTTGGGGTCGAGGGGCTCGTCGAGATCGACGCTCGGTATCTCGGCGCTCTGCGCCGAGCCTGCAAGCGGCGGCATCTCGGCGTCCTTCTTGCCCTTCAAGGCGCGCGCCAGCCCGCCTAACATCGATTTCCTGCCGCCGCCTTGCTCGGTTTTTTCACGCGTCGTGTCTGAACCGAGAGCCGCCAGGGCTGCTGCGGCGGCGGCCTCGGCTGGCGTACGCGGACCTGGCTCGTCGCGCACGAGCGCCGCGGCGCGGCCGTCGAGATCGGCCATGCTGCCCGTCAACGGCAGCGGCTGGTCGAGGTCCATCGACGGTGCGTCCTGCACCGAGATCTTGGATGGCCGGCCGAAACGCTTGCTCAACTCCGCGCTTGCCGGTTCGCCCGTCTCCAATGAACCAAGCCTGTCAACGATCTTGAGCAGCGTATCGTGGATAGCCTCGAACGTTCTCGAATTGCGCTCGTCCGAACGGCGCGTCAGTGCCTCGAGCGTCTTCAGGTCCTGGGCGAGGCCGGTAACGGCCGCCGTGTTGGCGCTTGATCCGGCCAGTGAGCGGACGGCGCTCTCAGCCGCCTCGCGCGCCGCGCCGAGGATGGAATCGCGGGTTCCGGCCAGCGACTTCTCGATTTCGTTGAGACGCGGGCTGATGTCGTCGAATTCCGGCAGCGGCGTGCCGGGCTTGGAAAGATGCGCCGTCAGGCCGGCGACCTGCGCTTCAAGGCTGCGGATCAACGCCGGGTCGATGCTGGCGACCTGTGCCGCGGACGAATCCAGCCGGCTTGAGATGTCTTCGAGCCGGCTCTCCAGGCCACGGATCGCCGCCTCGTTGGCGGGATCTGGAACGCGCGTCTCAATCCGCTTGGCCAGCGCGGTGAAGCGGGCGTCGATGGCATCCATGATGCCGGCGCTATCGACCTGCGGCATGCGCTGGTCCAGCCTGTCGGCGACCTCGTCCAACCGGCGCTCAAGGTCGCGAAACAGCATGTTGCCTTGTTCGATTGCGTCGCCCTGGCGACGTTCCATCATGCTGGACAGCACGTCGAAGCGCTGCTCGAGCCCCTTGAAGATGTAGTCGGCGTCGGGCATGGCAGGTGCGTGGTCGATCTTGTCGGCAATAAGCGCGACTTGCCTGGCAAGGCGCTCCATCGCCTGTTCCGGCAGATTGGCTCGGCCGGCCAGTTCATCCACGCGGCTCGACAATGTGTTGAGACGGTCAATGACCTCCCGACCCGGACGATCCTGCGACACTTCTTCGATTTGCTGGGCCAGTGAATCGATCCGCTTCTCGATGCGTTCGAAGGGCTCGGGGTCGAACGAATTGGCTTGCGCGGCAACCGTCGAGGCGACGATCGCGCGGGAAATCTCGTCGAGCCGCTCGTCGATCTGACTGAATGTGTCGCCGCCGCGATTGTCCTGCTGGCGGGCGAAATGGTCGACCGCTCCGGCAAGCGTGCGGACCTTTTCCTCGAGCGAGCGCAGCGACAGCGATTCCGGCAGATTGCTGACGGCATTGCTGATCTGTTCGAGCCGCTCCGTCAGCGCCGACAGGCCGGGTGCATCGGAACGCTTGCGCTGATCGGCCTCGACGCGATCCTCGAAAGCGTTCCAGCGGCGGTCGAAATCGTCCCAGCGGCGTCCGACCGCCTGCACGCTCTCCTCGCGCGCCAGCGTATCGAGCGCGGCTTTGACCTGCTCAAGCTCGAGCCGCAGCATATTGACGCTTCTGTCGTCGCTTTTTTCGGCCAGTGTCTGGATGGCGCCGGAAAGCCGCTCGAATTCGACGCTGAGTTCGGCGCTGCCTTTGCCGCCGCCATTTGACTGGAAGGCTCGCCCAATATTCTTGCGCAGTACCTCGAACTCGCGTTGCAGGCCGGAGGTCATCTGCTGGCGCAACTCTTCGCGCAGGCCGCGCAATTCCCCGGCGATCTTGCCGGCTAGGGCGACGCTGTCCTCCTGGCCGCGCACCCGGTCGATATCGCGGGCGATCGCCTGGTAATTCTGGTCGAAAGCCGCTGCTGGACCTTTCGGCCGCTGCGCGCGTGGATCCTCATACCGGCGCTGCTGGCCATAGGGTTGGGCGCTGGGATAGCGTGGTTCTGCCGCTGGTCGGCGCGGATCGGGGTGGCTTGCCGTCTCCTCGCGCGTCCGCTCCAGCCGCTGCTCCAGAGTTTCCAGGGAGCGGTTGAGCTCTTCAAGCGTCGTGTGCGGCCGGCGTTGCCTGCCGGCGTTGAGTGTATCGAGGTAGGACCGCTTGCTGTTCATCAATGCGCCCGTTTCAGAATTGCTGGCTTTCACCAGGTTCCCAAAGTCCTGCCGGGACGAAGGCGACTGCTTGGCTTGTTGCAGTGGAAGACGAGCTTCCCGGGTCTCATCCGCGCTCCGAAAAACCGTGAAAAATTCAGTACAGGATAGACACGGGTAACCGACATGCGCACATTTCGCCCCAACGTGGTAAACAACGCGTTAACCAAGCTTAAGAAGTTGCAACTTTGTCGGCTGGCTGCCGACGGCGCCGGGTGTCTTTTTTGGACGCGCAAAAGACGTTGTAGAATTTTGATCAGCCGCATGATCGCTCCCGAAATCGGCAACGACCTTTTAGGTTGTCCGCTGGTGCTGCGGCATAAAGTTGCAAGACCAGAACGCTCTTGCGTGGTGAGGCGGCTATCGATATAGAATTGACGTAAACGTAAATGAGCGGATTACGCCGTTTGCGATTTGTTTGTTGAAACCACGAGTGGAAGCACGCCCCCGCTTTCACTCAGGCGACGCAAGGTCCGCGACCGCGACGCCACCAGACGGGGAAAGCCAGTGAACATGAAACTTATTTCGCCCGGCCAAGCCGCGGCCAACACCAACGATATGTCGAGCGAAGCCGGTGAAGAGCTTGTCCGCATCGGCGAAATGGCCAAGAAATACGGAGTGACGCTGCGTACGCTGCGTTTCTATGAGGACAAGGGTCTGCTCAACCCGCAGCGCGACGGCTCGACCCGTCTCTATACACGCCGCGACAGGGCCCGGCTGAAGCTGATCCTGCTTGGCCGCAAGGTCGGGTTCTCGCTGCGCGACGTCAAGCAGATGATGGACCTCTATGATCCGAACGGCTCCAACACCAAGCAATTGCGGCTGGCGCTCGACAAGTCGGAGAAGCAGCTTGCCCGTCTGCAGAAGCAGCGGGCGCTGATCGACGACGCCATCAGCGAACTGAGTGCTTCGATGTCGACCGTCCGGCAAATGCTGATCGAGCGCTCGACGCCGCAGGCCAGCGTGGCGAGCTAAACTAAGCTTTCGATTTGTGACGAATAAGAGCCGCGTGGCTTTCGCTGCGCGGTTCTTCGTCGTTTGCCGTGCTTTGTCGTTTGTCGTCCTGGCGCGCGGGAGAAAATTTGCGCACCGCCGAATTGACGTTTACGCAAACGTCAATATTTGTTATCTCGACCACAACGTTGGTCCGTCTGCCATCCTCATATGCTGGGGCTGATTTCGGGGCCAAGACCGCATGGTGGAGGAAACGCATGCCGATCTACAGAGCGCCGGTCCGGGACACGCTGTTCGTGCTGAACGAAGTGCTGGGATATCAGCGTTATTCCAATCTTCCCGGATTTTCCGACGCGACGCCGGATGTGCTCGAGGCCATCCTTGCCGAGGGCGCGAAGCTCGCCGAAAACGTGATGCAGCCGCTGAACCGCGTTGGCGACGTGGAAGGCTGCATGCGCCATGACGACGGTTCGGTAACGACGCCGAAAGGCTTCAAGGAAGCTTTCGACCAGTATCGCGAAGGCGGCTGGATGGGGCTCGCGGCACCTGTCGAGTTTGGCGGGCAAGGCTTGCCCTACGCGGTGCACACTGCGGTTGCCGAATACATGGTGTCGGCCAATATGTCGCTGATGATGTATGCCGGCCTGACGCAAGGCGCGATCGCTGCGATCATCACCCATGGCACCAAAGAGCAGAAGGCAACATGGTTGCCAAAGCTGGTCGAGGGCGCCTGGACCGGCACCATGAACCTGACCGAGCCACACTGCGGAACCGATCTTGGCTTGCTGCGCACCAAGGCCGTCCCAAATGGCGACGGCACCTACAGGATCTCCGGTCAGAAGATCTTCATCTCGGCCGGCGAGCATGACATGTCGGACAATATCGTCCACCTCGTGCTGGCCCGTATCGAGGGCGCGCCGGATGGCGTGAAGGGCATCTCGCTGTTCATCGTGCCGAAGCTCAAGCTCGATGCCTCAGGCAATCCGGGCGAGAAGAACACCGTCTCCTGTGGCTCGATCGAGGAGAAGATGGGTATCCATGGCAACTCGACCTGCGTCATGAATTACGACGACGCTGAAGGCACGCTGCTCGGCGAGGCCAATGGCGGGCTGAAAGCAATGTTCACCATGATGAATGAGGCGCGGCTTGGCGTCGCCCTGCAGGGACTTTCGCTATCTGAGGTTGCCTACCAGAATGCGGTTTCCTACGCCAAGGATCGTCTGCAGGGCCGCTCGCTGTCAGGGCCGAAGGCGCCGGACAGGAAGGCCGATCCGATCATCGTCCATCCGGACATCCGCCGCAGCCTGATGACCATGAAGGCTTTCAACGAGGCCGGCCGCGCGCTGGCGCTGTGGACGGCGATCAAGTCCGACATCGCTCACCGCTCCGGTGACGACAAAGATCGCCAGGTCGCAGACGACTACACCGGCCTGATGACGCCGGTGGTCAAAGGCGTGCTCACCGACAAGGGGTTCGATCATGCGGTAATGGCGCAGCAGGTCTTCGGCGGCCACGGCTATATAGAAGAGCACGGCATGAGCCAGTTCGTCCGCGATGCGCGCATCGCCATGATCTATGAGGGTGCCAACGGCATCCAGGCGCTCGACCTCGTCGGCCGCAAGCTGGCCTTGAATGGCGGCCGCGCGGTCCAGGCTTTCTTTAAGGAAGTCGGAGAGTTCTGCGAGGAAAACCGCACCGACGAGACGATGGCGCCCTTCACCAAGGCGCTGAAGAAGGGCCTCAACGATCTGCAGACGGCGACGATGTGGCTGGTGCAGAACGGCATGGCCAAGCCCGATAACGCCGGTGCCGCCTCGACCGATTACATGCATCTCTTCGGCCTGGTGGTGCTGGGCTATATGTGGGCGCAGATGGCCAGGGTGGCCGCAGCGAAATTGGCGAATGGCGCCGACGGCGCTTCGTCTTTCTACGACAACAAGCTGGTGACGGCGCGCTTCTTCATAGAGCGGATCATGCCGGAGACGTCGGCGCATCTTGCCCGCATCTCCAGCGGTGCCGACACATTGATGGCACTGCCGGCGGAAGCGTTCTAGCTTCGGCGTTCCTCTCCCCCTCGAGGGGAGGGTGGCCCGAAGGGCCGGGAGGGGTCCTGCGTGCAGTGCGCCGACCTTCATTCTGATGCATGCCTTGGAGGAAAATGATCGCAATGCCGTGGCACATGGCGCAGGTTGTAAAAGATAAGGTCGAGCAAGTCATCGGCGACCCCACCCGGCCGCTTCGCGGCCACCCTCCCCTCGAGGGGGAGGGGAACGTCGGCGCGAGGGAGAAACCATGACCCACCCCGCCGAAATCCTTGGCCTTCCCAAGCCCGCCTGGGCGGCGGACGAGGTCGGCATGCTTTACGACATGGCGCACCGCTTCATGTCGGAAGAGATCGCGCCGCGTTACGACGAATTCGAGAAGAACGAAATGGTCGACCGCGAGAGCTGGCTGAAGGCGGGTGCTGCCGGCCTGCTCTGCGCCTCGATGCCGGAGGAATATGGCGGATCGGGCGGCACCTTCGCGCATGAGAGCGCCATCATCGAGGCGATCGGCCATGTCGGCGTCGACGGGTTCGGCATTGGCCTGCACAATTCGATCGTTGCCCCCTATATCCTCCACTACGGCTCGGACGAGCAGAAGAAGAAGTGGCTGCCGAGGCTGGCGACCGGCGAGCTGATCGGCGCCATCGCCATGACCGAGCCCGGTGCGGGCTCCGACCTTCAAGGCGTCAAGACGCGCGCCGAAAAGGACGGCAACCGGTACAAGCTCAACGGCTCGAAGACCTTTATCACCAACGGCCAGCTCGCCAATTTCATCATCGTCGTTGCCAAGACCGATCCTGAGAAGGGCGCCAAGGGCATCTCGCTGATCGTCGTCGAGCCCGACGAGGTGGAGGGTTTCGAGCGCGGCCGCAACCTCGACAAGATCGGCCTCAAGGCCAACGACACGTCGGAACTGTTCTTCAACGACGTACGTGTGCCGACCTCGAACCTGCTCGGCAACGACGAAGGCCAGGGCTTCGTCCAGTTGATGCAACAATTGCCGCAGGAGCGGCTGCAGATCGGCACCACTGCTATCGCCATGGTCGAGCGGGCCCTGGCGCTTACCATCGACTACGTCAAGGAGCGCAAGGCCTTCGGCAAGCCCATCATCGAATTCCAGAACACCCAGTTCAAGCTTGCCGAATTGAAGACCGAGGCGACCATCGGCCGCGTCTTCTATAATGACTGCGTTGCCCGTCACATTAACGGCGGCCTCGACCCGGTGACCGCGTCTATGGCCAAATACTGGCTGTCGGACCTGCAAGGAAAAGTCGTCGACGAATGCCTTCAATTGCATGGCGGCTATGGCTACATGAATGAATATCCGATTGCGCGCATGTTCCGCGACGCCCGCGTCCAGCGCATCTACGGCGGCACCAACGAGATCATGAAATTGCTGATCGGGCGCTCGCTCTGAGCGAGTTTCAGCAAACCCAAGGAGCAGGAAAATGGCCGAAGCTTATGTCTATGATGCCGTGCGCACGCCGCGCGGCAGGGGCAAGAAGGATGGCTCGCTGCACGAAGTGCCGGCGGTGCGGCTCGGCGCCAAGGTGCTCGAGGCCATCCGCGACCGCAACGGGCTGGACACCGGCACCGTCGACGACATCATCTTCGGTTGTGTCGATCCGGTTGGCGAGGCGGGTGCGGTCATTCCACGTGCCGCCGCTTTCGAGGCCGGCTACGACACCAAGGCGCCTGGCATGCAGATATCGCGCTTCTGCGCCTCGGGCCTCGACGCCATCAATTTCGGCGCCGCCAAGATCGCGCAGGGCGCCGACGAGATCGTCATTGCCGGTGGCGTCGAATCGATGTCGCGCGTCGGCATGGGCGCCTCCGGCGGCGCCTGGTTCATGGACCCATCGGTCGGCCTGCCCGGCTGGTTCGTGCCGCAAGGAATCTCGGCCGACCTGATCGCCACCAAATACGGCTTTTCGCGCGACGACGTCGATGCCTACGCGGTCGAAAGCCAGAAGCGTGCCGCCAAGGCGTGGGGCGAGGGCCGCTTCAAGAATTCGGTGATCTCGGTCAAGGACCAGAACGGCCTGACCATCCTCGACCATGACGAACATATGCGGCCCTCGACCGACATGCAGTCGCTGGCCGCGCTCAACCCGTCCTTCGTCATGCCCGGCGAAATGGGCGGCTTCGACGCCGTCGCCGTGCAGAAGCATCCCGAGGTGGAACAGGTCAACCACGTCCACCATGCCGGCAATTCCTCCGGCATCGTCGATGGCGCGGCGGCCGTGCTGCTCGGCTCGAAAAAGGCGGGAAAGACGCTCGGCCTCAAGCCGCGCGCACGCATCCGTGCGTTCGCCAATATCGGCTCCGAACCGGTGCTGATGCTGACCGGCCCCGTCGACGTCACCGAGAAGCTGTTGAAGCGGGCGAAGATGAGGCTGTCGGACATCGACCTGTTCGAGCTCAACGAGGCCTTCGCTTCGGTGGTGCTGCGCTACATGCAGGCTTTCGACATTCCGCATGACCGGATCAACGTCAATGGTGGGGCCATCGCCATGGGCCATCCGCTCGGCGCCACCGGTGCGATGATCTTCGGTACGGTGCTGGACGAATTGGAACGCCGCGACCTCAACACCGCGCTGGTGACGCTTTGCATCGGCGCCGGCATGGGCACTGCAACGATCATCGAACGCGTCTGACGGAGAGAGATGATGAGCTACACCAATTTCACCCTCGACATCGACGCCGACGGCATTGCGCTGGTCACCTGGGACATGCCGGACCGTTCGATGAACGTCTTCACCGAGGAGGTGATGCTCGAACTGAATACCATCGTCGACAAAGTGGCGAGCGATGCAGCGATAAAGGGCGCGGTGATCACCTCCGGCAAGGATACGTTCTCGGGCGGCGCCGACATCACCATGCTGCAGAAGATGCTGGCGACCTTCGCCGCCGACAAGGCGAAGGACCCGGAGAAGGCGACCAAGGCCCTGTTCGACAATGCGGGCACCATGAACGGCCTGTTCCGCAAGCTGGAAACTTCGGGAAAGCCATGGGTTTCGGCGATCAACGGCACATGCATGGGTGGCGCGTTCGAATTGTCGCTCGCCTGCCATGGCCGTGTCGCGGCCGATTCAGACAAAGTGAGGATGGCGCTTCCCGAAGTGAAGATCGGCATTTTTCCGGGCGCCGGCGGCACCCAGCGCGTGCCGCGGCTGACCGACCAGCAGCAGGCGCTGCAAATGCTGACGTCCGGCCAGACGCTGTCGCCTCAGAAGGCCAAGTCGATGGGCCTGATCCATGAGATTGCCGAGCCGGACAAGCTGGTCGAAACCGCCAAGGCGATGATCAGGAACGGCTTGAAACCGGTGTCGCCATGGGATGAAAAGGGCTTCAAGCTGCCCGGCGCCCCGATCTATTCGGTGGCCGGTGCCAATCTGTGGCCGCCGGCCATCGCCATTCTGCGCCGCGAGACCTATGGCAATTATCCCGCCGCTGCCGCCATCCTGAAATGCGTCTATGAGGGCCTGTTGGTGCCGTTCGACACCGCCTTGCGGATCGAGCAACGCTATTTCACCGAGATCATGCAGACCAGGGAAGCGGCAGCGATGATCCGTTCGCTGTTCGTGTCGCTGCAGGAACTGAACAAGGGCGCGCGCCGCCCGGCCGGTGTGCCGGAAACGAAGTTCAAGAAGATCGGCGTGCTCGGTGCCGGCTTCATGGGCGCCGGCATCGCCTATGTGACGGCCAAGGCCGGCATTCCGGTGGTGCTGCTCGACCGCGACATAGAGTCCGCCGCCAAGGGCAAAGCGCATTCCGACAACCTGATCTCGGATCAGGTCAGGAAGGGCGGCGCCAAGCCAGAGGACAAGGAAAGATTGCTGTCGCTGATCACGCCGACGGCCGATTACGCCGATCTTGCCGGCTGTGATCTTGTGGTCGAGGCGGTGTTCGAGGATTCGGCCGTTAAGAAGGATGCCACCGAACAGGCCGAGGCGGTGCTGAAGCCGTCGGCGATCTTCGCGTCGAACACGTCGACCATCCCAATCACATCGCTGGCCAGGAATTCGGCGCGCCCGAAGAATTTCATCGGCATTCATTTCTTCTCGCCGGTCGACAAGATGATGCTGGTCGAGATCATCCTCGGCAAGAAGACCGGCGACAAGGCGCTGGCCACCGCGATCGACTTCGTCCGTGCCATCAAGAAAACGCCGATTGTCGTCAACGATACGCGCGGTTTCTATGTCAATCGCTGCGTACTGCGCTACATGTCGGAAGCCTACAAGATGCTGATCGAAGGTGTTCCGGCGCCGATGATCGAGAATGCGGCGAAAGCCGCCGGCATGCCGGTCGGTCCTCTGGCGTTGACCGACGAGACGGCGATCGACCTTGCCCAGAAGATCATGAAGCAGACCATGCGCGACCTCGGCGACAAGGCGGTCGATCCGAAGCAGATGGCGCTGATCAACACGATGGTCGACACGCATGGTCGCTTGGGCCGCAAGAACGGCAAGGGCTTCTATGACTATCCGGCAAAACCGGCCAAGAAGAAGCTGTGGCCAGGCCTCAGGGATCTCTACCCGCAGCTGGCGCCGGAGCAGGTCGATTATGAGGAACTGAAGCAGCGGCTGCTGGTCACCATCGCGCTGGAGGCGGTACGGGTGATGGAAGAGGGCATCGTTACCGACCCACGCGAGGCTGATGTCGGCTCGATCCTGGCCTTCGGCTTCGCGCCCTATACAGGCGGTGCACTGTCCTACATCGACGGCATCGGCGCGAAGAAATTCGTCAAACTCGCCAAGCGCCTGCAGAAGAAATACGGCACCGAGTTCAAGGCGCCGAAGCTGCTGCTTGATATGGCCGAGAAGGGCGAGACCTTCTACGAGCGCTTCGATCCCTATACCAGGGACGAGGCCAAGGAGGCAGCCTGACGCCGTCTTCGGCGGTGGACAAGATGGCGGCCAAGGGTTAGAACAGGGAAGGTATTTTTTCCTGTTTCGAAGGAAGAGCAAGGTGCTCTCGCACGACCGCGTTTGGGCCGCCATCGACGCTCTTGCCGAGCGTTATTCGCTTTCGGCCTCTGGACTGGCCAGGCGCGCTGGCCTCGACTCGACCGCCTTCAACAAATCGAAGCGGCTGTCCTCAGATGGACGGCCGCGCTGGCCGTCGACCGAATCGCTGGCCAAGATCATCGAGGCGACCGGCGCCTCGCTGGATGAATTTGCGGGGCTGGTCGAGGGTCGGGGTAATTCCGGCGCACTACCCGTGCAGAGATCGTCGGTGCCGCTGCTCGGCTTCGCCCAGGCGGGCGCCGGTGGCTTCTTCGACGACGCCGGGTTTCCAGCGGGGCAGGGATGGGACCTGATCGAGCTTCCGGCACGGGCAACCGAAACCTCCTATGCCTTGAAGGTCCAGGGCGATTCCATGCTGCCGCTCTATCGCAATGGCGATGTCCTGATCGTCGAGCCAGGGGCTACCATACGAAAGGGTGATCGCGTCGTCGTCAAGACCAATGCCGGCGAGGTGATGGCCAAGGTGCTCGACCGCCAGACACCGAGGTCGATCGCGCTGGTCTCCCTCAATCCCGATCACCCAGACCGCGACATCCCCATGCGCGATGTCGAATGGGTGGCGCGGATTGTCTGGGCAAGCCAGTAGGCGCGGGGCCGGTGCGTCTGCCTCACCTTGCCTTGGCTGTTCTGGCGATCCCGGCGATGGCCACGGCAATTGTCGCCGGCGGCCGCGCCGTCCAGAGCGAAAGCGGCGGCCCCTGGGAGCAAATCCAGGTCGGCGCTGAACCGCAGCCCGCCGCGCCGGCTGCGTCGGCCATCCTGAAACCAGTGCCGGCCAAGCAGGCGGCGCATTCGAGGGCAATCGATCCAGAAATCGTGGTGCCGCCGCAGCTCGGTTCCAACGGGCTTGAACGGATAGAGCCGCGCGCCCCGTTGAGCGATCTGGCATTGGCCGGACCGCCCAAGCCGCCAAAAACGACAATGCCCGACGACTGGAAAGGCACGAAACTATTCCAGCCCGTCGCGTCGGCCGCCGGGGTCATCGAAGCAATGGGCTATTCGATTGCGGTTTCCGGTATCGACATCGTCAAGCAGGAGGAGACTTGCACCGACGGCGGCGAGTCCTGGAATTGCGGCATTCGGGCGCGAACGGCCTTCCGCGCCTTTCTCCGCAGTCGTGCGGTGGTCTGTGCCGTGCCGCCCGAAGGCGGTCGTGATCTGATCGCCGCCGAGTGCCGGATCGGCAATCAGGATATCGGCCAATGGCTGGTCGAAAATGGCTGGGCGCGCGCCGCCAAGGGCGGCCCTTACGTAGAAGCCGGCGAGAAGGCGCGTGCAGCAAAAAAAGGCGTCTTCGGGCCGGCGCCGAGCGTTTCAGGCCTGCCGCCGCTCCCGGCTGCTGCGTCGCGATCCGCGCCTGTAGCGCCTAGCTCGATCCTGGAGGAGCAAGACGGCGTCCTCATGCCGCCAGCTGACCAGCCAGCGCCCGCTGAATGAGCTCGCGCGTTTCGGCGATGCCGTAGAGCGCGGCGAAGGAGCCGAAGCGCGGCCCGCGTTCCTGACCTATCAGCACCTGATAGATCATCTGGAAGAAGGCGACGGAGACACCGGGTCCGCCCTCCGGGCTCTGCTTGGAATGATCCTGGTAGCGCTCGATCTTGCGCGCAACATTGAGGGCAGCGTTCTGGATTGCCTCGCTGTCGGCATCAGCCGGCAGCGCGGCGAGCGCTTCCGAAAGCTTGGTCAGCGCCTCGCGCTCGACCGCGTCGGCAGCACGGTACACTTTCGCCGGCTTCACGAAATCGTCGAAATAGCGGATGGCATATTCGGCCAGCCGGTCGAGCTCGGGATGGGTTGTCGGCGTCACACCCGGCGCGTGGCGCGAAATGAAACCCCACAGCACGTCCCTGTTCTGCGCATTCGAGGCGCTGACCAGGTTGAGCAGCAGCGAGAACGGAACCGGCAGGTCGACTGCCGGGGGATTGCCGTCATGCATGTGCCAGACCGGATTGCCCAGCCGCTCCTTCCAGTCCTGCCTCTGATAGGCAGAGAGGAACGTGTAATATTCGTCTACCGCCTTCGGGATGACGTCGAAATAAAGCTTCTTCGCGGTTCGCGGGCGCTGGAACATATAAAGGCTAAGGCTCTCGGTCGGCGCGTAAGTCAGCCACTCGTCGATGGTCAGCCCATTGCCCTTCGACTTCGAGATCTTCTGGCCGTTCTCATCGAGGAACAGCTCATAATTGAAGCCCTCCGGTGCCGGAGCATCGAGCGCGCGGCAAATCTGCCCGGCGAGCTTGACGGAATCGATCAGATCCTTGCCGGACATCTCGTAATCGACGCCGAGTGCTGCCCAGCGCATCGCCCAATCTGGCTTCCATTGCAGCTTGGCATGACCGCCGGTCACCGGCGTCTCGAAGCGCTCGCCCGTGTCCGGGTCGCGCCACACGATGGTGCCGGCGTCGAGCTTGCGCTCGTCGATCGCGACTTGCATGACGATGCCGGTCTTGGGATGGATCGGCAGGAAGGGCGAATAGCTCAGCGCACGCTCCTGGCGCAGCGACGGCAGCATAATTGCCATCACCTTATCGAAGCGCTCGAGCATCTTGAGCAGCGTCGCGTCGAAGCGGCCGGAAGTATAATAGTCGGTCGAGGAAGCGAATTCGTAATCGAAGCCGAAACGGTCGAGGAAAGCGCGCAGCCGTGCGTTATTGGCGGCGCCGAAGGACGGATACTCATTGGAGAACGGGTCCGGTATCCTGGTCAGCGGCTTGCCGAGATAGGCGCGCAGCATGTCCTTGTTAGGCACATTGTCCGGCACCTTGCGCAATCCGTCCATGTCGTCGGAGAAGCACAGCAGCCGCGTCTTGACCTTGTCTTCAGTCAGCACGCGGAAGGCGTGGCGCACCATAGATGTGCGCGCCACCTCGCCGAACGTGCCGATGTGCGGCAGGCCGGACGGGCCGTAGCCGGTCTCGAACAGCACCGTTTCCGGGTAGCCGCTGCTCGCGTAGCGGGCGACGATCTTTTTCGCTTCCTCGAATGGCCACGCCTTGCTTTCGGCGGCGGCGGCGAGGACTTCCGGGCTGAGATCGCTCGGCTGTTGTTCGGCCATGATGCTATTCCTGCAACTTTGCCAGCATCCATGCCGGCAGCCGCATGCTCTAGACCATGATCCCGAAAAGTGGAACCCGGTTTTCGAGCAGGACCGTGATCAGGCAAGAAGATTAAGAGCCCCCGTCCCGATAGTCAGGATGGATCAAGTTCCAAGGCGTGATCGGAGCGCCAACGATCGCGGCTGTTTTTCCTTGCGGCGCCGGTCCCTCGTTCCTAACTTCGGGACCATCTCAAGGAGTTGTAAATGCCATTGTCGCCACACGAAGCCATGATCTACCTGATGGTCATCACCTCGGCGTCAGACCGCGACATGACCGACGTCGAACTGGCGCGGATCGGCGACGTCGTTCGATCCTGGCCGGTGTTTGAGGATTTCAACCAGGAGCGGCTGGTCGAGGTCGCCCAGGCCTGCCAGAAAATGCTGCATGAAAAGGATGGGCTGGAGGGCGTCCTGGCGCGCGTCGCCGAGGCGCTGCCCGAACGCCTGCGTGACACCGCCTATGCCGCCGCCTTCGAGGTCGCAGCTGTCGATCTCGAAATGCGCTTGGAGGAGGTGCGCGTCCTGCAGCTCGTCCGCCGGGAACTCGACCTCGATGCGCTGACGGTCGCCGCCATTGCGCGAGCCGCCAAGGCCCGCCTTCGCACGCTGACCTGAGCCGGCGGTCAAGCTCAGAAAAAACTGACGGGAAAATAGCGCAGATAGAACTCGGCGAACGTGCCTTTCACCGAGATTTCCTGCAGCGCGTAGTCGAAAGCGGCGGCCAGTGCCGGATCGTCGGCCCTGGTGGCGATTGCCATGCCTGAGCCGAGATATTCGGGCGCCAGATAGGGGCCGCCGGCAAAGCGGCAGCAGCCCGCTGCATCCGAACCGCCGAGCCAGAAGGCGAAACGCATGCCGTCGCCGAAGGCGGCGTCGATCTTGCCGGCTTTCAGCTCGCCATAAAGCTCCTCCGGCTTTGCGAACGGGACGATTTGGACGTCGCCGAAATAATCGCGCAGCATCCGCTCGTGCGCGGAGCCGGCGATCACGCCGACACGCTTGCTGCGCAGCTTGTCGAACATTGGTTCGGTCAGTGCCTGTGTCTTCAGCATGATGAAGCGTGCCGGAAATTGCAGGTAGGAGCGTGAAAATGCGTATTTCGACCGCGGCTCCGGCGTCGCGGCGATGCCGGCAATGATCGCTTCGCCCTCGCCTTTCCCGAGCGCACCTTCGAGCTCGGCCCAGGGCAGCGCCTGGATCTGGCATTTTTCGGCAATGCCGAGCTCGGCGCAGATGGCGCGCGCCAGGTCGACATGGAAGCCCGACAGCCGGCCTGCCCCATCGAGGAAATTGAACGGCGGGAAATCCGTGGTGGTCAGGAATCGCAGCCGCGGCAGCATCGAAAGGTCCGGCTTTGGCAGCCGCTCCTTGGCGTCCCAGAACACCGGCACCTGCGGCTCCGCGGCGAGCGCAGCAGCCGCAAGCGATTGCGCTCCGATCAATATCAAGATCAATGAAATGGATATGCGCCGAAACGCCACGCGACGACTCCGTCCGGTCTTGCCCCGCCTTTCGTACGAAATAACACAGGGTTTTGTACGAAAAAAACACAGGTACGACGGTTTTTGGTTTCATCATTGCAATTTAGGGATATTGTTTAGTGAGTTTGCAAGTGACTGCGTGATGCCGGCTGAAGAGGAGCAGTAGGACGCACAGGGGAGGCAGCTTTGCAGTCCGGGGTTGATGGCGTGGTGCGGGTTGATCACTGCCATTGGCCTCAAGAGCGGAAGGCAACATGGGGTAGATGTTGCGATGGGTCATTTCGATCGTACGCTGGAGTTGATAGATCAGTTGCAGCACGCCGGCACAGCCGCCGCCGTCTGCGAAAAGCTGCTGGGGGTAACAAGCGGGTTCGGGCTGACGGCGCTGATGGCCGGGACGGTTCCGCAACCTGGCACGCCGAGAAACCAGCAAAAGGACCATGTGCTGCTCTGCGACTGGCCGGCTGAATGGCTTGAGCGCTACGTCGCGCGCAACTACGTCGATCACGACCCCGTCGTCAGCCACATGAAGCAGCTTCAAGCGCCATTCCAGTGGCGGGAAGCATCTCAGGGCATCCGCATCGGCAAGAGCGGCGGCGAGGTGATGGGCGATGCCGGCGAATTCAAGCTGCGCGACGGGTTGGCCTTCCCGCTAATCACGCTCGATGGCCAGATCGTCATGGTGTCGCTAGGCGGCGAGGCTGTCGAATTGTCGAGCGCCGAGTTCGGGTTGGTGTCGCTGGTCTCGACTTATGCGATTGGCCGCGCAATGCAGCTCCACACCATGGCGGGCAAAACCATCGATCATGTCGAATTAACGCCGCGTGAGCGCGAATGCCTGCAATGGGCTGCTGTTGGCAAGTCCGAATGGGAGATTTCACAAATTCTCGGCATTTCGGAACACACGTCAGAGAAACACCTTCTTAACGCCAAAAGCAAACTCGGTGCCGTCAACCGGGTCCAGGCCGTCGCGGAAGCGATAAGGCGCGGCTATATTAACTAGGTCGGCCGCGCCGGCCTAGAAATTCTTGCTTGCGTGATCGCGTAATTTTTTTGGGAAAGCACGGCCGTATCTTCCTATTGAAACTAGGAGACGGCAAATGCTTTTTTCCCTCACGACCCAGGAATTGATGGAACGGCCCGACCTCTGGGAGGCAGTTCATCGTTTGCGTTACAGAGTTTTCGTCGAAGAGATGGGATGGACCGATCTGCAGCGCCCTGATGGCCTCGAGATCGATCAATTCGACCACGACGAGGCAGTGCACCAGATCGTCATCCGCAATGGCGAGCTCGCCGGTTATCAGCGGATGCTGCCGACGACCCGGGCACATCTTCTAACCGATGTGCTGGCGGACCTTTATGAGGGAACCCCACCGTCGGGCCCGAATGTCTATGAACTGACCCGCTATGCGGTTGCGCCGGGATTCCGCGACGGTCGGCGCGGCGTGTCGACGGTCGGCACCGAGCTGATCGCCGGCTTCGTCGAGTGGGGTCTGAAGCGCAACGTCAACCAGGTGATCATCGAATTCGAGCCGATGTGGGTGCTTCGCGCGCTGCAGCTGCATTTCCTGGCAACGCCGCTCGGTTACCAGCGTACCTATGGCAACCAGCAGGTGGTTGCCACACTGCTCACCTTCAACGAGCACACGCTCGACGTGGTGCGTTCGCGCCGCAACCATTTTGCGCCGGTGCTGGCCAGAGGGTACCCGGACATGCTCGGACAGAGACGCGCCTCGTGAGATTGGAGAGAGGCCATGAACGTTCACTCAAAAGCAGAATTCCGCAATCACACGCTGATCGTCACGGTATCGTCGGGTGACGGCCGCCCGGTGCTGGACAGGCGGGCCTATGAAAGCCTGGCCAGGACATTCCACGAAGCCGCTGTCGACGACGACGTCCGCGTCGTGGTCCTGCGCGGCTTGGCCCGGTGCTTCTGCCTCGGTGCCGATTTCTCCGAATTTCTCGACGCCACCAAACATCGGCGACTGATCGCCGCCGTCACCGATATGTTCCGCACGCTGGCGACGTTCCCAAAACCGGTCCTTGCCTGTGTCGACGGCGACGCCGTCGGCGTCGGTTGCACCATCCTGTTCCACTGCGACATGGTGATCGCCTCGAGCAAGAGCACGTTTCGGGTGCCGTTCGTCGATTTCGGCCTGGTGCCGGACGCGGCGACCAGCATTCTGGCGCCGCAGAAGCTCGGCTATGCCGGGGCGTTCCGCTTCTTCTGCCTGGGCGACACGCTCGCCGCCGAAGATGCCAGGGCACTGGGCCTTGTCGGCGAGATCGTGACGGACGGCAGCGTCGAGGAAGCCACGTTGGCAAGAGCCAGGCAACTCGCCAAGAAGCCTGTCGCGGCGCTGCTACAGACGCGCGACCTGCTTAGGGGCGACACCGGCGCGCTCTGCGACCGCATCGACCAGGAGATCTCGCTTTTCCAGCAGGCGCTGCAGGACGACACCACGCTGAAGCGACTGCAGCGGATTGCCCGGCTGGCGGCATGAGAGCCGCGTATCGATGAGGTGAGCTTATTTTTCGAGGAAAGTCGGCCCTTCGCCGATGATCTTCTTGTCCTCCTTGCCGATGACGTCGAGGTCGCGGCCGTCATAGGGAAGCGAAAGGAGAATGCGCTGCATGACGGCCAGCCGCGCGCGCCGTTTGTCGTTCGCCCGCACAATGATCCAGGGCGCGAACTCCTTGTGCCTGCGCTCGACCATCAGGTCGCGCGCTTTGGTGTATTCGTCCCATTTGGTGATGCCGGCGATGTCGATTGGCGAAAACTTCCAGCTCTTCAGCGGGCTCCAGCGGCGGTCGTGGAATCGCTCGAGCTGCGTTTCCCGGCCGATGTTCAGCCAGAATTTGAAGAAATGTATGCCCTCGTTGCGGATCATCCGCTCGAAATGCGGAACCTCGTCCAGAAATTGCTCGTGCTGCTCGGGCGTGCAGAATCCCATCACCGGTTCAACGCCGGCGCGGTTATACCAGGAGCGGTCGAAGGTGACGAATTCGCCCGACGTCGGGAAGTGGTCGACGTAGCGCTGGAAGTACCATTGTCCAAGCTCGGTGGGCGTTGGCTTGGTCAGCGCCACGTTGCGCGCCGTGCGAGGGTTCAGATACTGGCGCAAAACGAAGATCGTGCCGCCCTTACCGGCAGCGTCGCGCCCCTCGAACAGCGAAATTACCCGCTTGCCCGTCGACTGCAGCCACGCCTGCGCCTTGACCAGCTCGATCTGCAGCTTCTCTAGCCTCTCGTCATACTCCTCGCTCTTCATCTTCTTGTCGTAAGGGTAACCGCCGGCGGTGAGCTTGCGGTCCTCGACCCAGTCGGGAAGCGCGGGGGCCTCGATGTCGAACGCCCTCTCCTTGCCGTCGATCATGATCTTCAGCGGCCCCGATGAGGGTGCGGCGGGGCTTTCCTTAGCGTTTTTCATCGAGGCGAACCTTTCCAGCTTCCGGACTCGTGCTATTGGGAGCCTTACTGCATCGGCCCGAAAATCGGAATCGATTTTCGGAAAGAACGATGCAGCAGATAAAGTGGTAGAGCGTCCTTTGTGCGTCCAATTGGACGCACTGCGCTCTAGCGCCGGTCCAGCAAGAAGTTCTTGAAGTGGCCGCAGACGGAGCGCAAATGGCCGACATCGGCACAGAGCGGAGAGGCAGGGCGCAAGCCGTCGCCATGCGGCTGTGGAACAGCCGCTGGCTGCTGGCGGCCGGCCTCGTTGCGGTTCTGATGGTCTATGGTTTTGCCGGCATGTCTGGCTATGTGGTGCTGCTGGCTGGCGCCGTGCTGGTTGCCGCTGCGATGCTGCCGGCCGGCATCGCCCGCCAATCGACCGAAAATGCCGCGGCCATCGAGTCGAGCGTGCAACAACTTTCCGGCGAATACCTCGCGGCGGCGGTTGCCGATCCGCTGATCATTTTCGATCGCTCCGCCGCCATCGTCCACGCCAACGCCGCTGCCTTTGCCGCCTTCGGCGGGATTGCCCCCGGCATGTCGCTGTCGCTGAAATTCCGCGCGCCGGAAATGCAGGGCTTGCTGGATAGTATCTTGGCGGGCAACGTCGCTTCGGACAGCGTCGACTACATAGAAAAGCTGCCGGTCGAACGAGCCTATCGGGTGAGCGCGTCTTCAGTCGGCCATGCCACGGATCTCTACGTGCTGGTGTTCAAGGACCAGAGTGAGGCGCGCCGGATCGACAGAATGCGTGCCGACTTCATTGCCAATGCCAGCCACGAGCTGCGCACGCCTCTCGCCTCGATCGCCGGCTTCATCGAGACGCTGCGCGGGCCGGCCCGCAACGACCCCGCGGCGCGCGAGCAGTTCCTGCAGATCATGCAGAACCAGACCAGCCGCATGGCGCGCCTCATCGACGACCTTCTGTCGCTGTCGCGCCTGGAGATGAAGCCCTATCTCAAGCCGGGAACCGAGGTCGACCTGCGCCAGGCCATCGACAGCGTCATCGATTCGCTTGGGCCGCTCGCAAAGGAAAACGGCGTCGTCATCGAGCGTGATTTCGCCGAAGGGCCGCTCGACGTGCCCGGCGATCGGGACGAGCTTTTCCAGGTCTTCGAAAACCTGCTGGAAAACGCCTGCAAATATGGTCAGTCGGGCGGACGCGCCGTGGTGTCGATCATACGCAGCGACAGCGATCCCGAACCGGGCATCGACGTCACCATCAGGGATTTCGGCCCCGGCATCCCCGAAGAGCACATTCCGCGCATCACCGAGCGCTTCTACCGCGTCGACGTCGAGAACAGCCGAACCCAGAAGGGCACCGGCCTTGGCCTGTCCATCGTCAAGCATATCCTGACCCGCCACAACGCCAGACTCTCCATCAGGTCGGAGGTCGGCAAGGGTGCGGCGTTCACGGTCCATTTGCCGGCTCGCTAACGTAGTACTATCTCTAGCACGTAATGGGCCGTTTCTTTTTTCTGTCATCCGGCTAGCGTATCAGCGGGGATTCGAGGGAACGACTCAACCACGAGATCCCGGGAAGGCATTTCGTCCCATGCAGTCCGTGCATATCGTCAGCGCCTATGACGAGGAGCTGAAATATCTGTCGAAGCGCATCGCGGCGATGGGCGGGCATGCCGAGCGCATGGTCGAGCAGGCGGTCGCGGCGCTGGTCAATGCGGATCCGGGGCTTGCCCAGAAAGTCATTCGGGACGACCTCGTTCTGGATGAGGGACAGCGCGAGATCGACGACAAGGCGATCATCATCATTGCCAAACGCCAGCCGATGGCGACGGATCTGCGCGAGATCGTCGGCGCGATCCGCATCTCGGCTGACCTCGAACGGGTAGGCGACCTCGGCAAGAACGTCGCCAAGCGGGTGGTTGCCGTCGCAGACGGGCGCCAGCCGAACAGCCTGTTCCGCGGCCTCGAGGCTTTGGCCAATCTGGCACTGACCCAGCTCAAGGAAGTACTCGACGTCTATGCGTCGCGGTCGGTGGAGAAAATCGGTTTCGTGCGCGACCGCGACGACCAGATCGACGCCATGTACACCTCTCTGTTTCGCGAATTGCTGACCTACATGATGGAAGACCCACGCAACATCACGCCCTGTACACATCTCCTGTTTTGCGCCAAGAACATCGAGCGCATCGGCGACCACGCTACCAACATCGCCGAGACGATCTACTATATCGTCACCGGCGATCAGATGCCGGCCGATCGTCCGAAGGGCGACAAGACGGACAAGATTATTCTTCCCGCAACCCAACCAGCGAAGTGAGTTCTCTCAGCACTGATGCGAATTTCGGATTCGCCACCTGACAGAAAATTGCGCTAAGCTTTCGACGCGCCGACTTCTCAGTTCCGCGATGAAGGCCCCGCCTTCAGGAGGCTGCGATGGAATACGTCCGCGAGTTTGCTCCTGCGCCGCCGATGTCGGGTATAATCGCTTGCGGCGTCTATACGGCTGGGCGGCGCATCGCCGACATTCCGATCGAGGAAGCCGGCGAATGGGCCGGGAAGCCGGGCCACGTGGTCTGGATCGGACTGCTGGAGCCCGACCGCAATTTGTTGCTGCGCGTCCAGGCGCAATTCCATCTGCATGAGCTGGCGATCGAGGACGCCGAGCATCCGCACCAGCGACCGAAGATCGAGCAATATGGTGATGCCCTGTTCATAGTTGCCCGCACGGCGCAGCTGATCGACAGCCGCGTCACCTTCGGCGAGACGCATCTGTTCGTCGGCGCGGGCTACATTGTCAGCGTCAGGCATGGCCCGTCGACCTCCTACGCCGCCGTTCGGCAGCATTGGGAAAGCTGCCCGCATTCCCTTGCCAAGGGCGAGGATTTCGTCCTCTACGCCATTCTCGATTTCATCGTCGACAACTATATGCCGGTGCTTGAGCAGATCGAAAACGAGGTCGAGGCGATCGAGGACAAGGTTCTGCTGAAACCGATGACCGGCTCCGATATCGAACGGCTTTATATGCTGCGCCGCGATCTCTTGCGCCTGCGTAATGCGGCCCTGCCGCTGGTGGAGGTCTGCCGGCGGCTCACCAGCGCCGATCTGCCGCAAATCCACACAGCCATGCACCCGCTGTTTCGCGACGTCACCGACCACATCCGCACTGTCCAGGAAAAGATCGACAGCCTGCGTGAGGTTCTCGCCTTCGCCTTCGAGGCGAGCCTTCTGGTCGGTCAAAGCCAGGAGACGGCGATCTCCAAGAAGCTTGCCTCATGGGCCGCAATCTTGGCCGTGCCGACGGCATTCGCCGGCATTTACGGCATGAATTTCAGCGACATGCCGGAACTGAGGATGGAATATGGCTACCCGGCCGTCCTGGCGGCAATTGCCCTGATCTGCACGTTTCTTTACTGGCGGTTTCGCAAGAATGGGTGGCTTTGAAGCGAGGGCAGTAGGGCAGTAGGGCAGTAGGGCAGTAGGGCAGTAGGGCAGTAGGGCAGTAGGGCAGTAGGGCAGTAGGGCAGTAGGGCAGTAGGGCAGTAGGCTATCGCTTCGGGAGCGCGCTTCTCTACAATTCACCTACTGCCGTACTGCCTTACTCCCTATTCCCCTAACTATCTGCTCCGCCGCCGCTCCGATGCCGGCTGGAACGCCACGCGGGCGTGGTACTTGCAGTAGGGGCCGGTTTCGGCTGCGTCGTTGCCGCAGAAATGGAAGTCTTCCGAAAGCGGATCGCCGTTCGGCCATTTGCAAGTGCGCTCGTTGAGTTCGACAAGTTGCAGATGCCGCGAGATCGGCACGACGACGTTCTCGACCGGGCGGATATAGTGGCGCGCCACCGGTTCGGCATCGAACTGCGCCTTGAGCGCGGTCGCACCGATCGACATCGAGGTGGTGGCATGGCGCGTGGCGCTTGCTGCCCGGGACACCGATTTCTGGATCGTCGATCCCTGCACCGTCTTCTTCTGGCGTGCCGGTGAGGCGGTCGTGCGTCCGCGACCGGACAGTTTCAGCCGGTGCACTTTGCCGATGACCGCATTGCGGCTGACCCCGCCAAGCTGTGCGGCGATCTGGCTGGCGCTGAGGCCCTCCGACCACAATTTTCTGAGAAGTTCGACTCGCTCGTCAGTCCAGTTCATGAGACCGCGCTCCTGCTGAAACGTGCGGCAATCGGAATCCATTCCCGACCCGGCTTCTGCCGGGCAGACACCACATATATCGGGTGATTAGGTCCGCCGCACGAAATCTAGTTATTTCTCTACTACAATTACCTTATGCGCTGACTCGGTGACAAGAGTCCCAAGGCCAACACGAATCGGTTTTTTCGGTTTTCCCCAACTTGCCCGGTCGCTTATGAGCCGGCGTTATGCTGGGGGGCTTGCCGCGCGACCTTGCGCGACCTTTTCGTTGACTTCACGGCCGAAAAACACGATAAGCCACAAGGGCCGCCGCTTTGGCGGCTTTTTGATTTTTCCGGTTCCGGAGACGCATATAATGAGCGGTTCGGCGCTTTTCGAGACCTTTGTTCGCGCACCCCTGGCTTTCGACCACGGTGAAGGCACCTGGCTGGTCACCGACAAGGGCGAGCGATATCTCGATTTCGCCGGCGGCATCGCCGTGAATTCGTTGGGCTACAGCCATCCGCATCTGGTCGCGGCCCTCACCGAGCAGGCCGCCAAGCTCTGGCACGTCTCCAATCTGTACGAGATTCCGGGACAGAGCCGGCTCGGCGAGCGGCTGGCCGACGCAAGCTTCGCCGACAAGGTGTTCTTCACCAATTCCGGCGCAGAGGCGCTCGAATGCGCCATCAAGACGGCGCGGCGCTACCACTTCGTCAAGGGCCATCCCGAGCGCTACCGCACAATCACCTTCGAAGGCGCCTTCCACGGCCGCACCCTGGCGACCATCGCCGCCGGCGGCCAGTACAAGTATCTGGAAGGTTTCGGCCCCAAGGTCGACGGCTTCGACCAGGTTGCTTTCGACGATATGGATGCCGCCGAGAAGGCGATCACGCCTGAAACCGCGGCGATCCTGATCGAGCCGGTGCAAGGCGAGGGCGGCATCAGGCAAGTGCCGACGCAATCGCTGAAGCGGCTCAGGCAGCTCTGCGATCAGCACGGACTGCTCCTGATTTTCGACGAGGTCCAATGCGGCGTCGGCCGCACCGGAAAGCTGTTCGCGCATGAGTGGGCGGGTGTCACACCCGACCTCATGGCGGTGGCCAAAGGCATCGGCGGCGGCTTCCCGATGGGTGCCTGCCTCGCCACCGACGAGGCAGCGGTCGGCATGACCGCCGGCGTGCACGGCACCACCTTCGGCGGCAATCCGCTGGCAATGGCGGTCGGCAACGCCGTGCTCGACGTGATGCTGGAAGACGGCTTTCTCGAAGACGTCCGGCGCAAGGCACTGCTGTTGAAGCAGGGGCTCGCTGGCGTCGCCGACGAATTTCCGGATGTTATCGAAAGCATCAGGGGCACCGGCCTGATGCTCGGGCTTAAATGCGCGATGCCCAACACCAAGGTCACGGTGGCACTGCGTGACCAGCATCTCTTGACGGTTCCGGCCGGCGACAACGTTATCCGCCTGCTACCGCCTCTCACCGTCACCGACGCCGAGATCCACGAAGCGCTCGAGCGCATTCGTGCCGGCGCCAAGAGCCTGGCAGATGCCATCGTCGCTGCCGCTGCGAAGTAATCCTGGAATTCCTGATGTCCCTTCGCCATTTCACCGATCTTTCCGCCGTTTCCGAAGGCGATCTGCGCTTCATGCTCGACGACGCAGCGGTGCGAAAGGCAAGGCTCAAGGCCGGCGAACGCAGCAAGCCGCTCGAAGGCAAGGTGCTGGCGATGATCTTCGACAAGCCGTCGACGCGCACGCGCGTGTCGTTCGACGTCGGTATGCGGCAGTTGGGTGGCGAGACGATCATGCTGACCGGCACCGAGATGCAGCTTGGCCGCTCGGAGACCATTGCCGACACGGCCAAGGTGCTGTCGCGCTATGTCGATGCCATCATGATCCGCACCACCTCGCATGACCGGCTGCTGGAACTGACGGAAAACGCTACGGTCCCCGTCATCAACGGGCTGACCGACGAGACCCATCCCTGCCAGCTGATGGCCGACATCATGACCTTCGAAGAGCACCGCGGTCCGGTGGCCGGTAAAACGATCGCCTGGACCGGCGACGGCAACAACGTGCTGCATTCGCTGCTGGAGGCATCCGCGCGGTTCCATTTCAAGCTGAACGTCGCCGTGCCCGAGGGCAGCGAACCGGCCCAGAAGCATGTCGACTGGTCGAAAGCCAATGGCGGCAAGCTGAAATTCACCCGTTCGCCCGAGGAGGCCGTTCAGGAGGCCGACTGCGTCGTCACCGACTGCTGGGTGTCGATGGGCCAGGAGCACCGTGCCCGCGGCCACAATGTCTTCCTGCCCTATCAGGTCAATGCGGCACTGATGGCGAAAGCCAAGCCGGACGCGCTGTTCATGCACTGTCTACCGGCGCATCGCGGTGAGGAGGTTACCGACGAGGTCATCGACGGACCGCATTCGGTGGTGTTCGATGAGGCCGAGAACCGGCTCCATGCCCAGAAGGCGGTCTTGGCCTGGTGCCTGGGCGCTTGATACGAGCCGCGGTGATCCGGGCCGGCCTGATCTGCGCCGCCTTGATCTGGGCCGCCTTGATCCGGGAGTTGGTGGTGCCTATCTCAGGCGCATCACGCAAATCGAGCGCGTCTCGTCGCATGCGCCCCGGAGGGCGGTATCGCCGCGCCCCGGAGCTTTGTCATGTTGGAAACTCATCAATTGGCTGAACATAAACCCAAGCTCGGCGAATTCGGCTACGCCGGCGACGACCATGTCGTGCCGTTCGAGGTCGGCCCGCTCGACGTGCGCGGTCGCACCGTCCAGCTCGGGCCGATGCTCGATGCTATTCTCAGCCGCCACGACTATCCCGAGCCGGTCGCCCGGCTCCTGGCTGAAGCCTGTGTGTTGACGGTATTGCTCGGAACTTCGCTGAAGTTCGAGGGCAAGTTCATTCTGCAGACCCGCACCGACGGGCCGGTCGACATGCTGGTCGCGGATTTCTCCACGCCGCACGCGCTGCGCGCTTATGCCCGCTTCGATGCCGACCGGCTGCAGGCTTTGACTTCTGCCGGCGAGACGTCACCGCAGACGCTGCTCGGCCGCGGCGTCCTGGCGCTGACCATCGACCAGGGCGCTCACACACAACGCTACCAGGGCATCGTCCAGCTCGACGGCGTCACACTGGAAGATGCCGCACGCACTTATTTCCGCCAGTCGGAGCAGATTCCGACCGACCTCCGGCTTTCGGTTGCCAAGCTTCTGACGCCCGGCGTCGGCGGTGCCCGCGAGCAATGGCGGGCCGGTGGCCTGCTGGCACAATTCCTGCCGCAGTCGGCGGAGCGCATGCGCGTACCCGACCTTCCCGGTGGCGACGGCGATCCGCGTGAGGAAATCCACGACCCGACCGACAATTCCTGGCAGGAGCTGCTGGCGCTGGTTGGTACTATTGAACCGACCGAGCTGATCGATCCGACGATCGGCGCCGAACGGCTGCTTTACCGGCTTTTCCACGAGCATGGCGTCCGCGTGTTCGGCGGGGTGCCGGTCGCCGACCAGTGCTCATGCTCGAGGGAGAAGATCCACGGCATCCTCGAAGGCTTTTCCGCCGAGGAGATCAGGGACAGTACCGAGGATGGCAGCATTCACGTCGCCTGCGAATTCTGCTCGAAGCAATATGACTTCGACCCGGCGGAGTTTGCAGCGGCCGGATGACGGCCGTCAATTGACGGTGCGCCGCATTCCCGGCAAGTCGAGCGAGAAGGCGGGGATGGCGACGTCGAACGTCTCGCCCCGTTTGTTGCGCATGGTGTAGTGCCCGACCATGATGCCGGACGGCGTCGAGAGCGGGCATCCAGACGTATACTGATAGCTGTCGCCGGGGTTGAGTCCGGGTTGTTCGCCGACGACCCCGGGGCCGCGCACTTCCTCGACCTTGCCGGTGCCGTCGGTAATGTGCCAGTAGCGCGACAGAAGCTGCACGAACTCATCCGACTGATTATCGATGGTCACCTGATATCCCCAGACATAGCGGTTTTGCGGCGGGTCGGAGTGATCCTCCAGATAGAACGGCCTGACCTGCACTTCGATGTTGCGGGTGACGGCGCTGTACATAAACTGCTCCAAAGCAATGTAGATGGAACTTTCGACGCTCAGCGCAGTTTGATCAACGATGCGCGTCATCTCCTTGCCCGACTCGAGCGCAGGTGCCGAAAAACAATGTCATTTAAGTGACACATGACAATGATGGTGTGCAGGCTTGTGCCGGGCGACTCAGCGTTCTGTCGAATTGTTGAAAACGGCCGTCATGCGGCCGGCACTTCTGGAGTGACCAGATCTCGATGGAACCGACATTCGCAGCCGCCCTCCTTTCCATAGCCCTCCTTCTTTCAAATCTCGCCAGCATCCTGTTAGCTTCGCTGAAGCTGAAGCGACCAGCCAGGATCGCACCGCCCGCGGCCAACCCGCCGCCAGTATCGATCGTCATCCCGGCGCGCGGCGTCGAGCCGTTTGCCGAAGTGACGCTGGAGCGCGCCTTCTCACTCGACTGGCCGCGCTACGAACTCATCTTCTGCGTTGCCCATGCCGACGACCCGGTGGTCAAGCCGATCACCGCCGCAATGGCGCGCTTTCCAGCTATTCGCGCCCGTCTTCTAGTCGGTGACGACCGCATCAGCGGCAATCCAAAACTCAACAATTGCGTGAAGGGTTGGGAAGCGGCGCATTATAGCTGGGTCATCCTTGCCGATTCCAACGTGCTTATGCCGAGCGACTACGTCCAGCACCTGATGGCGGCGTGGCGGCACGACACCGGCCTCGTCTGCTCGACGCCGATCGGCTCGCGGCCGGACGGCTTCTGGGGGGAGGTCGAATGCGCCTTTCTCAACACGCTGCAGGCACGCTGGCAGTACGCCGGAGAGGCGCTCGGCCTCGGCTTCGCCCAGGGCAAGAGCATGTTGTGGAACAAGCCGATGCTCGATGCCAATGGCGGCATCCGCGCGCTTGCCGCCGAGATCGCCGAAGACGCCGCCGCGACCAAGCTGGTCAACGGGCTCGGACTGCGGGTCAATCTTGTCGCCTCTCCCTTCGAACAGCCGCTCGGCCGGCGCACGCTTGGCGAGATCTGGTCGCGGCAGACGCGCTGGGCGCGGCTGCGCCGCGTCACCTTTGCACTGTTCTTTGCCCCCGAAATCCTGATCGGCGCGGCACCGCCGCTAGTGCTTGCACTGATCGCCGCGGCTGACGCCGGCGTCAGCCTGCCGGCAACCGCCATCGCCGTGCTGGTCGCGGCCTACCTGCCGGAATGCGCCTTGGCCTCGGCCAAGGGATGGCACCTGTCGCCGCGCACCATCCTGGCGATGATGGCGCGAGACCTGATGCTTCCCGCCATTTGGGCGCGCGGATGGCTGAGCGGCGCCGTCGACTGGCGCGGCAATGTGATGACTATCCAGACCAAGGCCGTCGCGGAGCTGGAAGAGACCCCGTCCGGCGCCTGATCGGCACGTCCCCGCTCGCCTCTATTCGGCCAGCCCCTATCCGGCAACTCTCAGTGCCTGCTCGATGTCTTCGAGCAGGTCGTCGGCGTCCTCAAGGCCAACTGACAGCCTGAGCGTTCCCGGTCCGATGCCGAGTTCGGCGCGGGCCTCATCGGTCAAGTTCTTGTGCGTCGTCGTCGCCGGATGGGTGATCAGGCTCTTGGCGTCGCCGAGATTGTTGGAAATCAGCACGACGTCGAGTGCGTTCTGGAAGGCAAAGGCCGCCTGCTTGCCGCCCTTCACATCGAGGCAAATCAGCGTCGAGCCGCCCGACATCTGCTTCTGGACCACGGCCGCTTGCGGGTGGTCGGCGCGGCCGGGATAGATGACGCGGGCGATTTGCGGTCGCTCGGCCAGGAAATCCGCGATGCGGCCGGCACTTTCCGTCTGCTGGCGTACGCGTAGCGGCAGCGTCTCCAGGCCTTTCAGCAGGGTCCAGGCATTGAAGGGCGAGAGGCTTGGGCCGGTGTGGCGGAAATAGTCATGCAGGTTCTCGTCGATCCATTTCTTGTCCGACAGAACGATGCCGCCAAGACAGCGCCCCTGGCCGTCAATATGCTTCGTGGCCGAATAGACGACGATGTGGGCGCCGAGATGCAGGGGTTTCTGCTGCAAGGGCGTAGCGAAGACATTGTCGACGATCAGCCTGGCGCCGATCGAATTGGCAAGTGCCGCGACGGCGGCAATGTCGACTACCTCCAGCGTTGGATTGGTAGGGCTTTCCAGGAAAAACAGTTTGGTGTTGGGCTTGACCGCCTTTTCCCAATTGGCGATGTCGGTGCCGTCGACCAGCGTTGCCTCAATGCCGTATTTCGGCGCCAGCGTCTCGACCACCCAGCGGCAGGAGCCGAACAGCGCGCGCGCCGCGACGATATGGTCGCCCGCCTTGGCGCTGCACAGCAGTGCTGCCGTCACCGCCGCCATGCCGGATGCCGTGGCGCGCGCGTCCTCGGCTCCTTCCAGCGCGCACATGCGTTTCTCAAACATGTCGACCGTCGGATTGGCATAGCGCGAATAGATGAAGCCCGGCTCCTCGCCCTTGAAGCGGGCCTCCGCCGCTTGCGCCGTCTCGTAGACATAGCCTTGGGTGAGATACATCGCCTCGGAGGTCTCGCCGAAGCCGGAACGCAGCGTCCCGGCATGCACGAGTGCGGTCTGAGGCTTCCAGTCGCGCTTCTTGGTCATCATTCCATCCAAACACCAAAATTGGTCCAAACAACAAAAAACCGGTCGCGAAAGTCGCAACCGGTCCATATGGCCTTGCGGCCCGACGGTCCTTTAGCGACTTGTTTAACGTGGCTGCAAGCCGACCGGCCAAATCACCACGGGATAACGAGCTTTAGACCCGCGCCACGCTTGCGTCAATTGCCGGCATGATTAAGAGGGTTGTACCAAGCAGGTGCCAAAGGCGTCCACGGTCGGACCTGCGACAGAACAAGACCTCGCCCGGCGTTCGAACGGAGCCAGACCCTTGCGGCAGACAGGCATTCTTCCCGATCAGGATATTTCCGCGCTGTTCCAGACGGGCGCGCTGAAATCGCCGCG
Organism: Mesorhizobium sp. M0800; assembly: GCF_040320095.1. Classification (NCBI taxonomy): domain Bacteria; kingdom Pseudomonadati; phylum Pseudomonadota; class Alphaproteobacteria; order Hyphomicrobiales; family Phyllobacteriaceae; genus Mesorhizobium; species Mesorhizobium sp. M0800. Next base: position 89,505 of record NZ_JAMYOZ010000001.1, on the reverse strand, counting down.
CACGCTCGATGCCGATCAGATCCAGCCGGCCAGCCTTGATCTCAGGCTGGGCGACAAGGCCTGGCGGGTGCGCGCTTCCTTCTTGCCCGGCCCGGACCACAGGGTTGCCGACAAGCTCGGCCGGCTGAAGCTGCACGAGATCAACCTCGCCGAAGGTGCCGTGCTGGAAACCGGCTGCGTCTACATCGTGCCGCTGCTCGAAAGCCTGGCGCTGCCCGCCCATATTTCCGCCTCCGCCAACCCGAAAAGCTCGACCGGACGGCTCGATATCTTCACTCGGGTAATGACCGACCGTGGCCACGAGTTCGACAAGATCGTCACCGGCTATGAAGGCCCGCTCTATCTGGAGGTCAGCCCGCGCACTTTCCCGATTGTCGTGCGCACCGGCTCGCGGCTGTCGCAGATCAGGTTCCGCACCGGCAATGCGCTCTTGTCGGAAAGCGAGCTGCACGAGTTGCACCGCGCCGAGATGCTGGTCGCCACCGAACCACCCAACATCTCAGGCGGCGGCATCGCGCTGTCGATCGACCTCGACGGCGACAAGGATGGGCTTGTCGGCTATCGCGGCAAGCACCACACCGGCCTGGTCGACGTCGACAAGCGCGCCGCGCAGGATGTCGTCGATTTCTGGGAGCCGCTCTACAAGAGCGGTGCCGGCGAGCTGGTGCTCGATCCGGACGAATTCTATATTCTGGTGTCGCGCGAGGCGGTGCATGTGCCGCCGCTCTACGCGGCCGAAATGACGCCCTTCGATCCGCTGGTCGGCGAGTTCCGCGTCCATTATGCCGGTTTCTTCGACCCGGGTTTCGGCCATTCGGCGTCGGGCGGCACCGGCAGCCGGGCGGTGCTCGAGGTGCGTAGCCACGAAGTGCCGTTCATCCTCGATCACGGCCAGATCGTTGGACGGTTGGTCTACGAGCACATGCTGAAACGGCCGCAGGCGCTCTACGGCACAGATCTAGGCTCGAACTATCAGGCGCAGGGCCTGAAACTGTCCAAGCATTTCCGCGCCGCCCGCTGATCTTGTTCGCAGGCCGTCAGCCGCGAAACAGATATTCTTTCGCGGCGCCAAGGCAGCCATGAAACTGACCGACAAAGAGCAGTTCTCGCACTGCCAATCGCTTCTTCCCCCAAAAACCTCTGGTTTGCTTCTCGTCGTCAAGTGAGGCGCTTGAGCTGGACTGCAAGGGGAACAACTGCTTGTCGATACATCCCAGCACATGGGCTCTGGCGGAGTCGAGACCGCAGGCTCTGCCATTGTCGTTCAGTCTGTCGGCGCGGAGTGCGGACGTCATGCGATCCGCGTTGCGCATCAGAAAGCTCACTTGCGATTTCGAATAGCCGGTGGCCAGAAGCCGGTTAGTCATCGACATCCGGGCCTCGCGATAGGATTTTGCGCTGCATTGTCCGGCGCTGTAAGCCGCTGGGGAGAAATAGGCGAGGAACAGGACTAAACTTACGAACACAGTGCCAATCCGCAGGCCGTTCATTTCTCGCCCCTGAATTATGTCACCAGTTTACAACGCCTTCACCGCCACCTTCACCGGCTGCTCGATTTCGAGCGGGTTGCGCAGAGGCAGGCCGAAATCCTGCGCCTCGATTTCGAATACGTCGCCGGCCTCGGTCCTGATGCCGTCGGCGAAGGACAGCGTCGCCGTGCCGAACATGTGCACATGCACGTCGCCCGGCTGGCGGAAGGCCGAGTATTTGAAGTGGTGATGCTCGAGATTGCCAATGGTGTGCGACATGTTCGCCTCGCCCGACAGGAACGGCTTTTCCCAAAGCAGCTTGCCGTCGCGCAGGATGCGTGAAGCGCCGCGGATGTCGGACGGCAGGTCGCCGATCAGGATCTCCGGCCCGAACGAGGCGTTGCGCAGCTTGGAATGGGCGAGGAAGAGGTAGTTCACACGCTCGGTGACGTGGTCGGAAAACTCGTTCGACAGGGTGAAGCCGACACGGAACGGGGCGCCGTCGTCACCGATCACATAGATGCCGGCAATTTCCGGCTCCTCGCCGGCATCCTGAGCGAAGGCGGGCGACATAAGCGCCGCCCCGGGCGCTACTGCCATGGTGCCGTTGCCCTTGTAGAACCATTCCGGCTGCACGCCGGTCTGGCCTTTCGCCGGCTTGCCGCCCTCAAGCCCCATGCGGAACATCTTCATGGAATCGGTCAGCTGTTCCTCGCCGTCCGTGCTGAGCTTCCTGTGCATGGAATCGCGGGTCGCGGCGGAGCCGAGATGCGTCAGCCCGGTGCCGGTGAGATGGAGATGCGCCGGATCGGGATGGTTGATCGGCGACAGCAGCCGGCCCTTCTTGTAGGCTGCGTCGAGATCGACGGTTTCGCCGAAGCCCTTGCGCTCGATCAGGGCGACAAGCCCGCTGCCGGTACGCGCGGCTTCCATCGCCAGCGAATAGACGCTGCGGGCGCCGTTGATGACGCGGGTCTTGCCGCCGTTGCGGGCAACGACGCGGATCGTCTCGGCGTCGTCGAGGATTTGTGAGATCAGCATGGTAACCCTCTCTGAATTGTGGGCTGGCCTGCCCTTTCTCGGCAAACCCTACCCTGCGCGGCCCGGACCCTGTCCGCGCCTCGGTTGAAATTCTTCGTCCGGATTGCGCTCGCGGATCAGGTCCCTCGGGGGACTTCTTTGCGCCGCCCGGCAGCGCCGCGATGTGACCCGTATGCCTCCTGGTTGCCTCTCAAGCCTTGTTCTTGTTGTAGACGTCGAAGACGACGGCGCCGAGCAGCACCAGGCCTTTGACCACCTGCTGCCAATCGACATTGACGCCCATGATCGACATGCCGTTGTTCATGACGCCCATGATGAAGCCGCCGACCACCGCGCCGATCACCTGGCCGACGCCGCCCATCGCCGAAGCGCCACCGATGAACACCGCGGCGATGACGTCGAGCTCACTGCCGAGGCCGGCCGCCGGCACAGCCTGCCCCAGGCGCGCCGCGATAATCAGGCCGCCGAGTGCCGACAGCACGCCCATATTGATGAACACCATCAACGTCAGCCGTTCGGTCTTGATGCCCGATAGCTGGGCTGCCTTGGCATTGCCGCCCATCGCATAGATGCGACGGCCGATCGTCATGCGTTTGGTAACGAAGACGAACAACGCGATCAGCACGCCCATCACCATGAGAACGATCGGGAGGCCCCTATAGGTGGCGAATTGGTAGACGAGAAACAGCGCCAGCGCGCTGATCACCAGGGTCTTGACGACGAACAGCGAGAAGGGCTCGGCTTCGTAGCCATGCTTTTCGCGGGTGCGCCGTGCCCTGAGCCCGAAATAGGCATAGGCGAGCACGGCGACGAGGCCGATCACGATCGTCGTCAGGTGCAGCGTCAGGCCGCTGCCGACAATCGTTTTGCCGGCGGCGTTCACGGTTGGCGGTATCAGCGTCAATGGGCCGATCAGGTCCGGAATGAAGCCGGAACTGAGCGCCTTGAAGCCGACGGGAAGCGGCCCTACGGAAGACCCGCCACCCAGCAGCGCCTGGCAGATGCCGCGGAAGATCAGCATGCCCGCCAGCGTGACGATAAAGCTCGGTATTCGGTGATAGGCAATCCAGTAGCCTTGTGCCGCGCCGATCGCACCACCGACGATCAGGCAGATGATCGACACCACCAGCGGATTGCTCAATGGGCCAAGCGGCCAGATGACCATCATCATCGCCGCCAGTGCGCCGATGAAGCCGGCGACGGAGCCGACGCTGAGATCGATGTGACCCGAAACGATCACCAGAAGCATGCCCAGCGCCATCACGATGATGAAGCTGTTCTGCTGCACGAGATTGCTGAGGTTCACCGGCTTGAACAGCGTTCCGGACGTGGTGAACTGGAAGAACACCATGATTGCGATCAACGCCAGCACCAACCCGTATTCGCGCAGGTTGGTGACCAGCGCCGAGACGGCAATGCGAGGTCCCTGTTGTAGATCCTGGGCAACGCCGCTCTGCGGCCCGGGAGCGCTTTCGGTGCTCATGATGCTTTTCCTTCTCCGCGGACGATGGCGCGCATTATCTTTTCCTGGCTGGCGTCGCTTGCCGCCATTTCGCCGACGATGCGTCCTTCGTTCATGACGTAGATGCGGTCGGTGATGCCGAGCAGTTCGGGCATTTCCGACGAGATGACGATGATTGCCTTACCCTCGGAGGCGAGACGCGCGATGATCGTATAGATTTCATACTTGGCGCCGACGTCGATACCGCGTGTCGGCTCGTCGAGGATCAGCACTTCCGGATTGGCGAACAGCCATTTCGACAGCACCACCTTCTGCTGATTGCCGCCAGAAAGGTTGCCGGTCATCTGGTAGACGCTCGAGGCGCGGATATTGGTCCTGCCGCGATAATCGTTGGCGACCGAAAGCTCGCGCAAATCGTCGATCACGCCGTGGCGCGACACGCCGGGCAGGTTGGCCAGCGTGATGTTGTGCTTGATATGATCGATCAGGTTGAGCCCGTAGGTCTTGCGGTCCTCGGTAACGTAGGCGATGCCGTGTTCCACCGCCTTGCTCACCGAGGAGACATCGATCGGCTTGCCGTCAAGGAACACCTCGCCGGTGATGCGGCGGCCATAGGACCGGCCGAACAGGCTCATGGCAAACTCGGTTCGGCCGGCGCCCATCAGCCCGGCAATGCCGACCACCTCGCCCTTCCGAGCGTTGAGGCTGATGCCCTTGATGACCTGCCGCTCGGCATGGAGGGGGTGGTAGACCGACCAGTTCTTCACTTCGAGAACGGTCTCGCCGATCTTCGGCTCGCGCGGCGGATAGCGGTCGTCGAGCGAGCGGCCGACCATCGAGGTGATGATGCGGTCCTCCGAGATGTCCTTCTTGGCCAGCGTCTCGATGGTCCGCCCGTCGCGGATGATGGTTACCTTGTCGGCGACCCGGTTCACCTCGTTGAGCTTGTGCGAGATCAGGATCGAAGTGATGCCCTGCCGCTTGAATTCGAGCAGCAGATCGAGCAGCGCCTGGCTGTCCTTTTCGGACAGGCTCGCGGTCGGCTCGTCGAGGATGAGCAGCTTCACTTCCTTGCTGAGCGCCTTGGCGATCTCGACCAGCTGCTGCTTGCCGACGCCGATATTGGTGATCAGCGTGTTGGGGTCTTCCTTGAGGCCGACCTTCTTGAGCAGGCCGCTGGTGCGCGCCTCATTGGCATTCCAGTCGATGACGCCGTATCTGGCGTGCTCGTTGCCGAGAAAGATGTTTTCGGCGATCGACAGCATCGGCACCAGCGCAAGCTCCTGGTGGATGATGACGATGCCCTTGCGCTCGCTGTCATGGATGCCTTTGAAATGGCACTCATCGCCGCGATAGATGATCTGGCCGTCATAGGTGCCGGACGGATACACACCCGACAGCACCTTCATCAGCGTCGACTTGCCGGCGCCGTTCTCGCCGACCACGGCATGGATCTCGCCTTCCTCGACCATGAGCTTGACGTTCGACAGCGCCTTGACGCCGGGAAACGTCTTGGTGATGTCGCGCATCTCCAAAATCGTCGATGCCATTGAGAATACCACTCCTGCGAGGTCCGCAAACAATACCGGGCTGGCTCGCCAACGAAAAGGGGCCCTGCCTGCGCAGGACCCCAGGCTTTGTAACCGCGATTACTTCAGCTCTTCGGCCTTGATGTAGCCGGAGTCGACCACCAGGGCCTGATAGTTCGACTTGTCGACGTCGTGCGGTGTCAACAGGATCGAGGGAACGACCTTGACGTCGTTGTTGTAGGTCGTGGTGTCGAGGCCTTCCGGCTTGCCGCCCGAGAGCACCTTGTCGACGAGTTCGACCGTCGCCTTGGCGAGTTCGCGGGTGTCCTTGAACACGGTCGAATACTGTTCGCCGGCGATGATCGCCTTGACCGAAGCGGTCTCGGCGTCCTGTCCGGTGACGATCGGCCATGGCTGATCGGCGGTGCCGTAGCCCACGGCGCGCAGCGAAGCGATGATGCCGCGCGACAGGCCGTCATAGGGCGAGAGCACGCCATCGACGCGGCTGCCGTCCGAGTAGTTGGCGGAGAGCAGATTGTCCATGCGGGCCTGGGCGGTTGCCGCCAGCCAACGCAGCGTGCCGACCTTGTCCATGCCCATCTGGCCGGACTTCACGACGAGGGTCTTGTCGTCGATCAGCGGCTGAAGAACCGACATGGCGCCGTTATAGAAGAAGAACGCATTGTTGTCGTCCGGCGAACCGCCGAACAGCTCGATGTTGAACGGGCCCTTCTTCTCGGGATAACCGAGACCCTTGAGCAGCGATTTGGCCTGGATGACGCCGACGCCGAAATTGTCGAAGGTGGTGTAGTAGTCGACATTTGGCGTCTTCTTGATCAGGCGGTCGTAAGCGACGACGACAACGCCGGCGTCATTCGCCTTCTGCAACGCATCGCCCATCGTGGTGCCGTCGATCGAAGCGATGATCAGCGCCTTCGGGCCCTTGGTGATCTCGTTTTCCAGCTGGCTGAGCTGGTTCGGAATGTTGTCCTGCGCGTACTGCAGGTCGACAGTGTAGCCCAGAGCCTCGAGCTGGGACTTGACGGCGTCGCCGTCGTTGATCCAGCGCTGCGAGGTCTTGGTGGGCATCAGCACGCCGATCAGGCCTTCGCCCGCCTGCGCCGGCAGCGTCATGGCCGCGATGCCTAGGGCCGCGACGGCGGCCAGTGTCTTGACAATCTTCACATTAACTCTCCCTGGTTGATGGACGCGTACCCTTGGGTTTCGTGGGCCGCGCAATCGTGCAGGAGCGCCAAACGCGCCGCTGCCGTCAATCGATCTCCGGTATCCTCCCAATCGGCCCCGAGACTCTGGTTTCAATCGATACGAGTTTTCCCTCGTCACCGACCGTCAAGCCTCAGGACGCGCGAAGGGTGTGTCGCTTTGCCATAACTGTCAAATGCGATCTTTGATGGTTGCTATATCGAGACTGATATGGCTTAAGGCTAGTGACGACGCTGCCGGATCCAGCCAGGGCGCCGGGCGTAAGAGTAGGGAAGAATCATGGCGGCGCTGCGAAATCCTGAAGGAATATCAGCCAGTTACGATGAAATCCCGGGTGATGGCGGAACCTTGCTGCGCAGCGGCTTGAGCCTGCGTCACATGCGCATGATCGCAGCCCTCGACGAGCACGGCCGGGTGAGCGCCGCGGCCCAGGTCATGAACATCTCGCAGCCGGCGGCCTCGCGCATGATCGCCGAGATGGAGGCCGTGCTCGACGTCAAGCTCTGCGAAAGGCTGCCGCGCGGCATCACGCTGACACCCTATGGCAAGGCGTTGGCACGGCGCGCGCGATCGATCCTGCTCGAGATGCGCGAGGTCGACCGCGAGATTTTCGAGCTCAAGGCGGGCAAAGGCGGCTCGGTGTTCCTGGGCGCGGTGACAGCACCGGCGATCGAGCTGGCGGTGCCGGCGATCCGCGAGATCCGGCGCCTTTATCCGCGCATCGAAATCACCATGCAGGTCGAGACCTCGAACGTGCTGGCGCGCGAGCTGATCGCCTCGCGCCACGATTTCATCATCGCCCGCATCCCCGACGACCTCAATCCGCGGCTGTTCGAAGCGCGCGTCATCGGCGTCGAGAAAGCCTGCCTGATCGTGCGCCGCGGCCACCCGCTGACCAAGGGCAAGGCGGTGCGGCTGGAAGACACCGCCGCCTATGACTGGGTTTTCCAGTCGGGCGGCTCGCCGCTGCGCCAGGCGATGGAGAGTAACTTCCTGAACCGAAACATCGCGCTGCCGGACCGCATCCTCAACACCAGCTCGCTGCTATTGACTCTGGTCATGGTCGCGCAATCCGACGCCATCGCGCCGGTGTCGATCCAGGTCGCGAAGTTCATCCAGAACCCCGAAGGCCTGGCCGGCGCTATCGATGTCGTCCAGACTGAATTCGACATCGAGGTCAGGCCCTACAGCCTGATCACGGTGAAGAACCGCGCGCTGTCACCGGCAGCCAAGATGCTGCACGATTTTATCTTGCGAGAGGTGGGCTGAGGGTTGGAGCGGGTAGCGGGCGCATCCCGTGGCCGGCCAGACGACCAGACAGGCCCGCCAGCAGCGGCGCCGATGCACGTCGGCCACTACTGCCTGATGCTCAAAAAAAAGCCCGCCAGCAGAAGCCAGCGGGCCAAGGGTAGACTTTCCGGTTGGGGTCATTCGAGGCCCCGCCGACCCTCAATGTGAGATATTCCACGAACTGGCACATCGGCCAAACAGATGAAAGACGGCCAGCCGGGCTGTAAAACTGCCTATAAATCCGCTGGTTTTCAGCTTGGCCAGAACAAGTGCTATGCACCGGGGGCAAAAGCTGGAGCGGGTAGCGGGAATCGAACCCGCGCGTTCAGCTTGGGAAGCTGACAAGCTACCATTACATCATACCCGCGCTGGTTCCTCCGATATCATGGCCCGGCGCCGATGCGCAATCCGGTTTGAGGGCTCGGCTTGATGCAGGGCTATCAACTGCGTATTTCTAGGCATGTGCCCGAATCGCGGCACCCGACTGTGGAGACAGGCTTGTCCGCACTGAACCGCTTTCTCGGCGATACGCCGCTCCGGGTGATCCTGAAGCTGCTTGTAGTGTCGTTCCTCGTCGGGCTGGTCATGAATGCCTTCGGCTGGTCGCCGATGGATGTGCTTTATGGCATTCGCAAATTCTTCATCGACCTGTGGAATTTGGGCTTCCACGCCATCGACCGCTTTCTCGGCTACATCCTGCTCGGTGCCGCGATCGTCGTGCCGGCCTTCATCCTGCTCAGGATCGCTAACTACCGGAAGTGAATTTTCAGGCGTAGCCCGCCGCCACCTCGAACAGGATGGCGTGCCGTGCAGCAAGTGCTGCGACATCCGTCGAATAGCCTCCGCCGATAACGCCGCATACCGGTATGCCAAGCATGCGGAAATGGCGGATCACCATATCGTCGCGGGCGCGCAGCCCGTCATCCGTGAGCGACAACCTGCCGAGCCGGTCCTCGACATGGACATCGACGCCGGCATTGTAGAAGGCGAGGTCCCAGCGCCTTCGCGCCGACAGCTCCGGCAGGATGGCGTCCAGCCGCTCCAGATAGGCTGCATCGCCGGCACCGTCAGGCAGGGCGACATCGAGATCGGAGGCGATCTTGCGCGCGGGGTAGTTGCGGTCGCCATGCATGGAGAAGGTAAACACGCGCGGCTCGTCGTTCAGGATATCCGCCGTGCCGTCGCCCTGATGCACGTCGAGGTCGACGACCAGGATGTTTTGGACAGCAGCTTCGGCGAGCAGCACCAGCGCGGCAACGGCTACGTCGTTGAAGGTGCAGAAGCCGGCGCCTTGCGCGCGCCGTGCATGATGGCTGCCGCCGGCGGTGTTGCAGGCGATGCCGTTCAGCAACGCCAGCCGCGCTGCCAGCACCGTGCCGGCCGTTGCGAGCTGCGCCCTCAGCGAAACCCGCTGTCCCACGGGAAAGCCGATCTCGCGCTCGATCGCCACCGGCACTTCGCAGGCAAGCACCTGGTCGACATAGTCGACCGCGTGGGCAAGCTTCAGCCATGATGGCCGCGCCGCCTCCGGCATGTTGAGCGCTTCGGGCTGCGCCAGGCCGCGTGCCCGCAAGGCATCCATCAGCAGCGGATATTTGCTCATCGGGAAGCGGTGGTTGACGGCGAAGCCGGCGTCGTAGTCGGGATGATGAACGATCTGCAAGGGCATGGGACGGGCGGTGCGCCAGAGGCGGGTTTCGGTTGACCATAGCGGCGTGGATGGTTGCGCGAGATCCGCAAACTGGGGCACATCGGCTAGCCGATCAAGCCGCAACAGGAAGCAACACGCGTTTTGGAGCAGGCTTTACCCACCGAAGTCCACGCCACCGAAGCCAGGGCCTTCGTCGTCACCAACCGCTCGGTGCTCGCCATCGCCGTGCCGATGACGCTTGCCTATCTGACGACGCCGTTGCTCGGAATTGTCGACACGGCGGTGGTTGGGCAGTTCGGCGACGCCGCCCTTCTCGGCGGCCTGGCGGCCGGCGCCCTGATCTTCGACGTCGTTTTCACCACCTTCAACTTCCTGCGCTCCGGCACCACCGGCCTCGTCGCCCAGGCCTTCGGGCGCGGCGATGCGCTGGAGGAGCAGGCGGTGTTCTGGCGCGCCGTGCTGATCGCGGTCGTCGCCGGCGTCGTGCTTGCCGCGCTTGCGCCGCTGGTCTCCACCGCCGGGCAATGGTTCATAGGCGCCGAACCGCGCGTCAGCGCGGCGATGGACGTCTATATCCGCATCAGGATGCTCGCAGCACCGTTCTCGCTGATCAATTACGCCATCCTCGGTTACGTGCTTGGGCGCGGCGAGGGCGGGCTCGGGCTGATGCTGCAACTGGTGCTCAACGGCATCAACATCGCGCTCTGCTTCCTGCTTGGCCTGGAGTTCGGCTGGGGCGTCGCCGGCGTCGCCTGGGCGACGCTCACCGGCGAATTCGTCGCCATGCTGCTGGGTCTCGCCATCGTCGGCCGGCGCTTCTGGGCGGCACCCAGGCTGCCGCGCCACCGCGTCCTCGATCTGCCGGCATTCCTGCGCATGATGTCGCTCAACCGCGATATCATGATCCGCTCCTTCTCGCTGCTCGCCGCCTTCGCGCTGTTCACGCGCCAGGGCGCGCAGTTCGGCACGCTGACGCTGGCCGCCAACGCCGTGCTGATGAACCTGTTCCTGGTTGCCGGCTATTTCCTCGACGGTTTCGCCACTGCCGCCGAGCAGCTCGCCGGCCGCGCCATCGGAGCGCGCGCCGCCACCGCCTTTAACCAGGCGGTGCGGCTGACGCTGCTTTGGGGACTCGGTCTGGCCGGCGCGGCGACGCTCTTCTTCCTGCTGGAGGGCACGGATCTGATCGCCCTGATCACGACCTCGACGGACGTCCGCGCCATTGCCGACATCTACCTGCCCTGGGCGGCGTTCACCGCGCTCAGCGGCGCGCTGGCTTTCCAGATGGACGGGGTTTTCATTGGCGCGACGTGGTCGCGCGACATGCGCAACATGATGCTGTTGTCGTTCCTGGCGTTCAGTGCCGCGCTGCTGATCCTGGCGCCGGCCTTCGGCAATCACGGCTTGTGGGCGGCGTTGCATGTCTTCCTGCTGGTACGCGGCTTCAGCCTGCTCGCCATATTGCGGCTGCGGGTGCGCGCGGTCTTTGGCTGATCGCTAAAACGGTTTCGCCGCCCAGTGATCGAGGCGGCTGTCGCGAAGCTCGCGCAGCGACTTCAGCCGTTGACTGTCCATGAAACGGGCCATGCCGGAAAGAATGCGCCCCGGCAGCGCGGGCCCAGCATAGATCATGCCGGTATAGAGCTGGACGAGATCGGCGCCGGCACGGATCTTTTCCAGCGCCGTCTCGGCGGAATCGACGCCGCCGACGCCGATGATAGTGGGATCCGGGCCAAGCAGTTTTCGCATCCTTGCCAGCACGATAGTCGAGCGCTCGAACAAGGGTTTCCCCGAAAGCCCGCCGGTCTCGCCGGCAAGGCCGGCGCTGCTCAGGCCGGCTCGCGCGATCGTGGTGTTGGAGACGATGACGCCGTCCATTTGCTTGTCGGTGATCTCGGCGGCGATGTCCTCAAGCTCGGGCTCGACCAGGTCCGGCGCGATCTTGAGGAAGACGGGCGGTTTTGCCGGTGCCGCCGCACGCGCGGCCATGACCCGCGACAGAAGTTCGCCAAGCTGTTCGCGTGCCTGCATGTTGCGCAGGCCCGGCGTGTTCGGCGAGGAGATGTTGATTGCCAGATAACTGGCATATCGCGCGAACCGGACCACGCCGCGTTCATAGTCACTGACGCGGTCGGTGCTGTCCTTGTTGGCGCCGATGTTGACGCCGACGATGCCGGCACGGCCCATGCGGGCGGCAAGGCGCTTTTCCGCGGCGTCGTGGCCCTCATTGTTGAAGCCCAGCCGGTTGATCACCGCCCCGTCCGAAGGCAGCCGGAAAATGCGCGGCTTCGGATTGCCGGTCTGCGGCAGCGGTGTGATCGTGCCGACCTCGGCGAAGCCGAAGCCGAGGCCGAGCAGCGCGTCCGGCACTTCGGCATTCTTGTCGTAACCCGCGGCCATGCCGAGCGGGTTCGGGAAATCGAGTCCGCGAAGGCTGACCTTTAGCCTGTTGTCCTGCGGCGGACGACCGGCGACCGGCAGCCCGCATCTCAGCGCGGCAATCGACAGTCCATGCGCGGTTTCCGGATCGAGCGTGAACAGCAGTTTCTGGCCGATCCGGTCGAACGCGCTCATTCGGCCTCCAGCGCCGGGAATTCATGCCGCCCGTCAGCGCCGAGCGGCAATGCCTGCACCGAAACGACCGCATCGAGGCCGAGCCCGCCATAGAGATGCGGGAACAGGGCGCCGCCGCGCGAGACCTCATATTTCAGCGCATCGCCGAGGCGCGCGCTATCGACGGCGACCAGCAGCAACCGGCTTTGGCCGGCGAAATGTTTGGCCGCCGTTTCCCGAACCTGCCCGGCGGTGGAAAAATGGATGAAGCCGTCGGCGACGTCGATCGGCGCGCCGGTGAAGCCGCCTTCTCTTTCAGCCTCGCGCCACAGCGCCTCGGGAACTATCTTGTAGATGATCTCGGACATGGTTGCGCTATAGTCCGAACCGACCACGCGGGGAAGGGCAGGCCCGTGTTCTTCCCCATTTCAGGTTCATCCCCATTTCAGGCGCAAACTGTGATAGATTGCGCTGACTGGCTCATGGAGGAAAACATGCGTCTGAAACACGTCTTGATCCCCGCAGCACTGGTGTCGCTTGTCGCGGCGTCGGCCTTTTCCGAGGAAGCCGATCGCTACCGGTTGGAGAAATCGGCCAATGGCTATGTCCGCATGGATACGCAAACCGGCGCCATGTCGCTCTGCGAGGAACGCTCCGGCCAGCTCGTCTGCAAGACGGCGGCCGACGAACGTGCCGCCCTACAAGATGAGGTCGACCGGCTGCAAAATTCGGTGAAGGCGCTCGACGAACGCGTCGCCAAGCTCGAAAATTCGCTTGCTGCGCGTTTCGAATCGACTTTGCCCAGCGAGGAGGATTTCAACAAGACGATGGGCTACATGGAGCGCTTCCTGCGCAGCTTCATGGACATCGTCAAGGACATGGACAAGGACGAAGACGGCGCCAAGCCCAATTCGCAAAAGACCTAGGCAATTCGCAAAAAGACCTGGGGCGGGAATAGCAAGCCGGCCACGCCGAACAGCAGGCGTAGTGTTATGATCGTTCAGATCCTGCAAGGCGGAAAATCGCCAACGGGATTCGGGGAGGGATATCACCGTTGGGCTACACATTCGTCATTGCCGACGATCACCCGCTTTTTCGCGGTGCATTGAGGGAGGCACTCGCGGGCATCGGAGATGTTGCCGCCATTCACGAGGCCGGCGATTTCGAAAGCGCCAAGGCGCTGGTCCTGGCGAATGAGGATGTCGATCTGGTGCTGCTCGATCTCTCGATGCCGGGGGCAAGCGGTCTTTCCGGCCTGATTTCGTTGCGCGGCATCCATCCGGCGGTGCCGATGATGGTGGTCTCGGCGCATGACGATCCGGTGACGATCCGGCGCGCGCTCGATCTCGGCGCCTCCGGCTTCATCTCCAAATCGGCCAGCATGGAGGAGATCCGCAACGCGGTGCAGTCGGTGCTCGCAGGTGATATCGCGGCACCCGCCGGGGTCGATCTCGGTGTCGAGCGCGATCCCGAGATTTCCGACCTGATCAAGCGCCTGCAAGCGCTGACTCCGCAGCAGACGCGCGTGCTCGGCATGCTGGCTGAGGGACTGCTCAACAAGCAGATCGCCTATGAGCTCGGGGTCTCCGAAGCGACGATCAAAGCGCATGTCTCGGCCATCCTGCAGAAGCTCGGCGTCGACAGCCGCACGCAGGCCGTGATCCTTTTGTCCAAAATCGGCAGCGACCCGCTGCAGACGGCCGGCTGATTCCTATTCGGCCGCCGGCGCCAGCGGCCTGACCCTGGCCATCATCGAGCGCAGCATCGCCGGTTTCAGTGGTTTGCTGATCACCGGCACGTCGAGCCTGCCGGCGGCGGCGCGAACCTCGCTGGAGCGGTCGGCGGTGACCAGCACGGCCGGCAGGTTCTCGCCATGGATCGCACGCAACTGGGCGATCAATTCGAGGCCGGTCCTGTCGTCGAGATGATAGTCGGCAAGCACGATGTCCGGCCGATGCATGCCGGACCTGTCGAGATCCTCCGCGCCGGAAAGCGTGTCGACGCTGCAGCCCCAGCCCTCGAGCAGCAGCCGCATGCCGTCGAGGATGCGGGCGTCGTTGTCGATGCAGAGCACATGGAGCCCGGCAAGCGAGGCCGCGGCACGGGCAGGCGGCTTCGCCTCGGCCTCGCGCCGCGGTGCCTGCACGGCCACCACCGGCAGCAACACGGAAAAGCGTGTGCCCTTGCCTGGGTTGGAGAAGATCCGGATTTCGAGGCGCAGGACGCGGGCGATGCGGTCGACAATGGAGAGCCCAAGGCCGAGGCCTTCCGCCTCGCGTGCGCCCTCGTCCAGCCGGGTGAATTCGCGAAACACGGTGTTCAGCTGGTCGCCGGCAATGCCGATGCCGGTGTCGATAACCTGGATCTCGGCCAGTTCGCCGCGCCGCCGCGCGCCGACCAGGATGCGGCCACGGCGCGTATACTTGATGGCGTTGGAAACCAGGTTCTGGATCAGCCGGCGCAGCAGATTGCGGTCCGTCATGACGCTGAGCGACGACGGCATGATCGAGAGTTCGAGCTTCTTTTCGGCGGCAAGCGGCCGGAAGTCGTTGCCGATCTGGCGCAGCAGCCCGTCGAGGCCGAAGCTCGTATCGTCCGGCTTCATCGCGCCGGCATCGAGGCGCGAAATGTCGAGCACCGCGCCGAGGATGGTCTCGACCGATTCCAGCGACGATTCGATGTTCATCGCCGCCTTGCCGGCAGGTCCCTTGCCGGTCTTCTCGATCAGCGACGAGCAATAGAGGCGGGCGGCGTTCAGCGGCTGCAGGATGTCGTGGCCGGCGGCAGCGAGGAAGCGGGTCTTGCCGAGATTGGCCTCCTCGGCCAGCATCTGCGCCTGAGCCAGCTCCTCATTGACGCGGGTGAGCTCGACGGTGCGGCTCTTCACTCGCTGTTCCAGGGATTCGTTCGCGCGCTTGAGCGCCAGATCCTGCTCGACGCGTCCGGAAATGTCGGCATAGGTGGCGACGATGCCACCATCCGGCATCGGGTTGGAGCGCAACTCGAGGATGCGGCCGCTGGTCTTCAGCTCCATCTGCCACGGGCTGACGAAACTGGTCAGGCGGTTGAGCATCGCCACCCGCTGGTCCGCCGGAATGTCGCCGCGCTGGGCGAGGTGGTGCAATATGCGGTCGAGCGAGACACCGACCTGGCCCATCTCGTCGGGTAGGTCGAACAAGGCCCGGTACTGGCGGTTCCAGCAGATCAGCCGAAAATCTCGGTCGAAGACGGTGATGCCCTGTTCCATCTGGTCGAGCGCGATCTGCAACAGGTCGCGATTGTGCTGCAGCGCTTCGGTCGCGTCGTCGAGCAGGCGGAAGGCATCCTTGGATTCGCGGTCGTTGCGGCGCAAAAGCAGCGACAGGATCAGCCGCGCCGAAGACGAGCCGACCGCGCTCGCCAAAAGCTGCTCGGAGAAGCGGATGACGTCCATGCTCGCCTGTTCGTTGCCGTGCAGCGAAGTGCCGCTGCTCTTTTCGAACGACTGGAACGAGCGTTCGGTGCGTTCGACGCCGAGATAGCGGCCGATCGTATCCTTGAGGTCGTTGACGGTGACGGTGGTGCGGAAGCGGCGCAGGCTGGGCATCGGACCGGCATCGCGCGGCACGAAGATCGCCGCCTGGATGCGTTCCAGCGGCACCGACGCGCGCGACAACGAGCCGAGCACGAAAAACAACGTGTTGATCGACAGGCTCCACAAGACGCCGTGGTTCAGCGGCTCGGCGACGGTGCCGAACAGCGCCTGCGGCCGCAATGCTTCGAAACCGAGCAGGCCATGGACGACGATGCCGGTATCGGGCGCGGCGAGCGACGGCAGCAGCAGCGTATAACCCCAGACGAGGATGCCGGCGACCATGCCAAGTGCGGCACCCCTGCCATTGGCGCCGCGCCAGACCAGCCCGCCGATCAGCGCCGGCGCAAACTGGGCAATGGCTGTAAACGACATCAGGCCGATGGAGGACAGCCGCGCGCTGTTGGTGCTCTCGCGGTAATAGAGGAAGGCGATGAACAGCATGATGAAGATCGCGCCGCGCCGCACATTGAGGATGAGCGTCGACCAGTCCTCGTTCTGCGAGGTCGTGGTCTTGAGCAGGCGGCGCACGAACAGCGGGATGACGAGGTCGTTGGAGATCATGATCGACAGCGCCACGCTTTCGACGATCACCATCGCGGTCGCCGCCGACAGACCGCCGATGAAGGCTGCCATGGCCAGCACGTCATGGCCGTTGAGCAGTGGCAGCGACAAGACGTAGAGATCGCTGCTGGTCCTGGAGCCGACCAGCGCCAGGCCGGCCAGCGCGATCGGCAGCACGAACAGGTTGATCGCCACCAGATAGAGCGGAAACACCCATGTCGCGGTGCGCAGTTCGGCCTCGCTGCGGTTCTCGACGATGGTGACGTAGAACTGGCGCGGCAGCATGATGATGGCGAAGCCGCTGAGGCATGTCAGCACCAGCCAGGTGGCGAGCGAGGTGTTGTAGCTCATCGCCTGACGCACCTGCTCATTCTGCGCGAGCTTGTCGATCATGTCGCCCGGGCCGCCGAAGATCAGGAACGTCACCATCAGGCCGATCGCCAGGAAGGCGGCAAGCTTGACCACGGTTTCGACCGCGACGGCCAGCACCAGCCCGTCCTGATGCTCGGTGGCGTCGGCGTGGCGCGTGCCGAACAGCACCGCAAACAGCGCCAAGAGCATGGCGACGACCAGCGAGATGTCGCTGACGAAGGGATCGAACGAGGGCGGTGATCCCGTATAGTGCTCGACCATCAGGCTGACCGAGCCGGAAATCGCCTTCAGTTGCAGGGCGATGTAAGGCACCGCGCCGATCGTCGCGATCAGCGTGGCGATAGCCGCGACCGCAAAGCTCTTGCCGTAGCGGGCGCCGAGGAAATCGGCGATCGAGGTGATCTTTTCGGTCTTGGCCAGCCTGACGATGCGTTGCAGCAGCGGAAAGCCGAACACGAAGACCAGCACTGGACCGGTATAGATGCCGAGGAATTCGAGGCCGCGTTCGGAGGACAGCCCGACCGAGCCGAAGAAGGTCCAGGAGGTGCAGTAGATGGCGAGACTGAGCGCATAGATAAAGGGCCGGGCGCGGCCAGGCCCGGATGAAGTCGAGCGCCGGTCGCCCAGGCTGGCGATAGCAAACAGCAACGTCACATAGGCGATCGCGATGATGACGATGAACCAGCCCTGCACGGCTCGAACTTCCTCCCTGCGCCGATTTTTTCATCCGGCCTTCCAGACGCAATCACAGCTTGGCGATCAAGTCCATCGCGGCTTTCGGCGTATCATATCGGCTGCGTCGGGCAATCGTGACCGGCTGAAACCAGCTTTTGATCCTGTTGCAACCGCAGGTTTTTGCTATTCTGCCCGCCGGTCGATGCCGAGGGGTGGACGGCAGCACGGCCGGTCAGGACAAGGAGGGTCGAATGCTGAAAGAATTTCAGGAATTCATTTCCAGGGGCAATGTGATGGACCTGGCCGTCGCTGTCATCATCGGCGCTGCCTTCAGCAAGATCGTCACCTCGCTGGTCGACGACATCATCATGCCTATTGTTGGCGCGATCTTCGGAGGACTGGACTTCAACAACTACTTCATACCCCTGTCTTCTGCGGTGAATGCAACCTCGCTGGCTGATGCAAAGAAACAGGGCGCGGTCTTTGCCTATGGCAGCTTCATCACCGTGGCGCTGAATTTCCTCATCCTCGCCTTCATCATCTTCGTGATGGTCAAGGCGGTGAACAATCTGCGCCAGCGGCTGGAGCGTGAAAAACCGGCCGCCCCGGCCGCTCCGCCGCCGGCCGACGTCGCGCTGCTCACCGAAATTCGCGATCTCCTCGCCAGAAAATAGCGCCTGCGACAACCTTTCTGGACCAAAACCCCGGTCGCTTGCGGCCGGGGTTTTCTGTTTTCGTCCGCCCTGAAACACGCTAGCTGTCGAGCAAACGAAAACGGACCCATCCATGACCCTGATCGATACTCTGCGCGCCGAAGCGCGGGCGGCGCCCGAAAGCGGCATTGTCGCCGTCATGAACCGTGGCCGCGGCCGCGACGGCATGATCCCGCTCTGGGCCGGCGAGGGCGACCTGCCGACGCCTGCCTTCATCACCGATGCAGCCGCCAAGGCACTCGCCGGCGGCGAGACCTTCTACACCTGGCAGCGGGGCATTCCCGAACTCAGGCAGGCGCTCGCCCGCTACTACACCAGGCATTTCGGCAAGACTTTCGCCAACGAGGAATTCATCGTCACCGGCTCCGGCATGCACGCCATCCAGATGGCCATCGATGCGGTGGCCGGCAAGGGCGACGAACTCGTCTACCTGTCGCCGGCATGGCCGAACTTCGCCGCCGCCGCCGGCGTCGCGGGCGCTGTTCCAGTCGCGGTCACGCTCGACCAGTCGGGCAATGGCTGGTCTTGCGATGTCGACAAGATCGCAGCGGCGATCACGCCACGGACCAAGGCGCTGTTCGTCAACACGCCGTCCAACCCGACCGGCTGGACCGCCGACAAGGAGACGCTGCAGGCGATCCTCGACCTTGCCCGTGAAAGGGGCCTGTGGATCATCGCCGACGAGATCTACTCGCTGTTTCATTACGGCCATGGCCGCGCACCGTCCTTCATCGACATCATGGCCGATGAGGATCGCATCCTGTTCGTCAATTCCTTTTCCAAGAACTGGGCGATGACCGGCTGGCGCATCGGCTGGATCAAGATCCATCCCGCCTTGCAGCAGGTGTTCGAGAACCTGGTCCAGTATTCGACTTCCGGCGTTGCGCAGTTCATGCAGCGGGGCGCCGTCGTTGCCCTCGATGAGGGCGACGCCTTCATCGTCGAGCAGGTGGAGCGGGCGAGGGCGGCGCGCGACCTGGTGTGCGGCATTCTCGCCGAAACCGGCAGGGCGCGGTTCACCGTGCCGCAGGGCGCATTCTATCTGTTCTTCGCGGTCGACGGCATCTCCGATTCCCGTGCTGCCGCCTTCGACATGGTCGACCGCGCCAATGTCGGCCTGGCTCCCGGCACCGCCTTCGGCCCCGGCGGCGAAGCCTTCCTCAGGCTGTGCTTCCACCGCCGCCTCGACCAGCTCGAGGAAGCCGCACACCGGCTGGCGAAATGGATGAAGACTGTCTGAGCGACTTCGCTCTGACGACCAAATGGTTCTCGGCGTAGAGTTTTAAACGACCTTCAGCCGCCCGACTTCGGCACCAGCAGCGGAATGACGCGGTCGCTCTTGGCGACCGACGGTCGGCCCGCCGAACCGTAGGGAATCCCCAACGCATCCCATGTCTCGACCAGCGCGTCCTGCAGGGACGCAATCAACGCGTCCGAATGGAACGGTGTAGGCGTGATGCGCAGCCGCTCGGTGCCGCGCGGCACTGTCGGGTAGTTGATCGGCTGGATGTAGATGCCGTGCACACCGAGCAGGCGGTCGCTGGCCATCTTGCAGAGCTCGGGATCGCCGACCAGAAGGGGCACGATGTGGGTAGGCGACTCCATCACCGGCAGGCCGGCCGCGGCCAGCACTTGCTTGGTCCGTGTCGCCTGACGCAGCTGCGCATCGCGCTCGGCCTGCGAGCGCTTGAGATGGCGGATCGAGGTGGTTGCCGCGGCAGCGATCGCCGGCGGCAACGCCGTGGTGAAGATGAAGCCCGGCGCATAGGAGCGCACCGCGTCGATCACCGCAGTGTTGCCGGCGATGTAGCCGCCAAGCGTGCCGAACGCCTTGGCCAGCGTGCCCTCGATGATGTCGATGCGGTCGGCCAGCCCTTCGCGCTCGGTGATGCCGCCGCCGCGCGGCCCGTACATGCCGACGGCGTGGACCTCGTCGATGTAGGTCATGGCGTTGTAGCGCTCGGCGAGATCGACGATCTGCTTGATCGGCGCGATGTCGCCGTCCATCGAATAGACGCTCTCGAAGACAATCAGCTTGGCGCGCTCGCGGCCGGCTGTCTGCAGCAGGCTTTCGAGATGCGCGACGTCGTTATGGCGGAAGATCTTCTTCTCGGCGCCCGAGCGCCGCACGCCCTCGATCATCGAAGCGTGGTTGAGCTCGTCCGAGATGATCAGGCAATTGGGAAGCAGCTTTGCAATGGTCGAGATCGACGCCTCGTTGGAAACGAAGCCGGAGGTGAAAACCAGTGCGGCTTCCTTGTCGTGCAGGTCGGCCAGCTCCAGTTCGAGCTCGACCAGCGGGTTGCTGGTGCCGGAGATGTTACGGGTGCCGCCGGCCCCCGACCCCATCTTGCCTGCCGCCTTCTGGAACGCCGCAATGACGTCGGGATGCTGGCCCATGCCGAGATAGTCGTTGGAGCACCAGACGGTGATTTCCTCGGCGCGGCCATTGGCGCGCCAGATGGCGCGCGGGAATTTCCCGACGATACGCTCAAGGTCGGCGAAGACGCGGTAGCGACGCTCCGCATGGAGCTGGTCGATCGCTTCCTCGAAAAACCGCTGATAGTTCATGTCGCCTTCCCAGTTTTGCGCGGGATCATAGTCATTGGCCCATTCGTCGTCCACCTGGCCTTTTTGGTCAAAATGCCACGCCCCGAGCCTGTTCCTAACGACCACGGAACGTGGCCTATTCCTTGATGTGGATCAATCTTGTTTCACGACAATGCCACGCGCCGATGAGACCGGTTACCGCAGGTTCTAATGGCCTGGCGGCAGGTTTTCCAGTACGGCGGCGTTTGAGACAGTTCCGACAAATCATGAATAGCGAGGATGCGGATGACGGTTTTGGTGACAGGCGGGGCCGGCTATATCGGTAGCCATATGGTCTGGGAATTGCTGGACACGGGTGACAGCGTCGTCGTCCTCGACCGGCTTTCCACCGGCTTTGAATGGGCGGTGGCCCCGGAAGCAAAGCTCGTCGTCGGCGACGTCGCCGACAGGGAACTGGTCGCCTCGATCATCCGCGACAATAAGGTCGACGCGATCATCCATTTCGCCGGCTCGATCGTGGTCCCCGAATCGGTCGCTGACCCGCTTGCCTATTACGAGAACAACACCTGCAAGACGCGCACCTTGATCGAGACCGCGGTGCGCGAAGGCGTGCCCAATTTCATCTTTTCCTCGACCGCCGCCGTCTATGGCGGCGCCGGCCTGGAGCCGGTGCGCGAGGATGCCCGGCTTGCGCCGGAATCGCCCTATGGCCTGTCCAAGCTGATGAGCGAATGGATGCTGCGCGACGCGGCAATTGCCCATGGGTTGCGCTATACGGCGCTGCGCTATTTCAACGTCGCCGGCGCCGATCCGAAGGGCCGCACCGGCCAGTCGACGCCCGGTGCCACGCATCTGATCAAGGTCGCTTGCGAGACGGCGCTCGGCAAGCGCCCCTTCATGCAGGTGTTCGGCACCGACTATCCGACGCCGGACGGTACCTGCATGCGCGACTATATCCACGTCAGCGACCTGGCGGCGGCGCATCGGCTGGCGCTTCAGCGGCTGCGTGCCGGCGGATCGAGCCTGGTCGCCAATTGTGGTTACAGCCACGGCTATTCGGTGCTCGAGGTCATCGACAGCGTCCGCCGCGTCTTCGGCCATGATTTCGAGGTACGGATGGGCGATCGCCGCGCCGGCGACGCCGCCGCGGTCGTCGCCAATTCGGAGCTGGCGCGCGGCGAGCTCGGCTGGACCCCGCAGCGCGACAACCTCGATCAGATCGTTGCCGATGCGCTTGCCTGGGAGCGCATCCTGACCAGCAAGAATTCGGCTCTGGGGTGAAGTGGGCGCTCCGCAAAGGTTGGTTCAGCGCGCTGAGGGCGGAATGAAAATCCTGGTGCTTGGGGCCGGCGTCGTCGGTACGGCGGCGGCCTATTATCTGGCCAGCGACGGCCATGAGGTGACGGTGATCGAGCGCCATCCGGCGGCAGCACGCGGCACCAGCCGGTCGAATGCCGGCCTGGTGTCGCCCGGAGACGCCACCGCCTGGGCCTCGCCAGCCGCGCTGAAGACGTTCCTGCGCGGCCTCTACAACCACGATCTCGGCATCAAGGTGCGGCTGCGCTTCGATCCGTATTTTTTCGCCTGGAGCCTGCGCTTCCTGCGCCAGTGCACGCATAAGCGCATGCGCGCCAACACCGACGTCAAGCTGCGTCTGGCGCTCTATTCGCGCGACTGCATCAACGCCGTCTCGGCCGAGACCGGCATCCACTATGACGAGCGCAAGAAAGGCATTCTCTATTTCTTCCGCTCGCAGCAGAGTTTCGATACCGGCACCGACAATTATCGCTATCTCGGCGAACACGGCCTGCCGATCGAGATCGTCGGCCGCGAACGGCTGGTCGAGCTCGAGCCCGGCCTTGCCGGCGCCAAGGACAAGATAGCCGGCGGCGTCTATTCGCTGATCGACCAGACCGGCGATTCCAGCCAATTCACCCGCAGCCTTGCCATCTATGCCGCTGAAAAACTCGGCGTCCAATTCCTCTACGGCACCACGGTCGAAGGCCTCGACATCGACGGCGACCGGGTGCGCGCCGTGATGACCTCGGCCGGCCCGATAATCGGCGACGCTGTGGTCATCTCGATGGGGCCGGAGAGCGGTCTGCTCGGCCGCCGCTACGGCATCGATCTGCCCGTCTATCCCGTGAAGGGCTATACCGTGACTGTTCCGCTGGAAGATGAAAGCAAGGGGCCGATCATGGGCGGCGCCGACGAGGACCGGCTGATCGGCTATTCCAGGCTGGGAAATCGGCTGCGGATGTCCTCGACGGCGGAGTTCACCGGTTTCGACCGCACGTTCAAGCCACGCGATTTCAACTCGATCCTGACCACCGGCAAAGACCTGTTCCCCGGCGCTTTCGACGAGAGCAAGGCCGAGCTCTGGGCTGGACTTCGCCCGATGATGCCGAACTCCGTGCCGGTCATCGGCCGGGCGCGGTACGACAATCTCTACCTCGACACCGGCCACGGCCATCTCGGCTGGACCATGGCCTGCGGTTCGGGAAAATTCCTTGCTGACGTGGTCGCCGGCCGCAAGCCGGAGATCGATCCGCAAGGATTGCTCTACAGGAACTAGGCATCTCCAGACGTCAGGGCGCCATGAGCTCGGCGGTCAGGCTCGTTCGTCGACCGCCGAACGCCAGGAGCGCGCGTAGCCCGCCCAGGCTGGATCGGCCGACAGTTCGGTCCTTTCGCCTCTGCCTTGCGGTGTCCCCTGGTCCGACGCCAGCAAGGCGGCGCCGATGCTGGTGCCTGTCGCAGCCTCGGAGGCAATGACGGCGCGCGCCGCCGCCGCAGCCAGCATGCGGGTGAACAGCCGGTTGCGGGCGAAGGGTCCTTCGACGATGGTGGGACCATCCGCGCCGATCAGGTCGAGGCAGGTCGCGGTCATCAGCGCCAGGTAGAACGAGATGGCGACAAAGCGCTGGCCGACGCTCATACCGTCCGCGTTAAGCCATGATGCGGTATGATGCGGAAACGGCCCGGAACCCTGTTGGGTCGAGGGCAATAGGGACGTCTTGCGCGCCAGCACCGTGGCAACATCGTCTTCCGTCCAGTTCTCCGATTGGCCCTCGGTCAGCACGGAGAACTCGCGGCCACCCATGAAGCGCGCCGACGGCACGGGATCGCCGAGCGCGTTGACATTGACCAGCGTATCGCGTGCCGGGTCGAGCGCGATCTTGTTGCCTCCGACTGCCATCGACACCACCCAGGTGCCGGTCGAGACCACGGAGAAAGGCGGTCTGTCGGACAGGAGATGCGGCAGCAGCGAGGCGTTGGAATCGTGCAGGCCGCAAAACACCGGCGTTTGCGGGTCGAGCCCGGTCCGTGTCGCAAGCGCGGGCAGGATCGGCCCCAGGCGGTCCTTCGCCGGCCGTACCGGCGCCATTAGCCGGCGCCATTGCAGCCGGTCGACCAGCGACGAAAAATCCGCTTTCCACGGGTTCCACAGATCGGTGTGGCAGCCGAGCGAAGTCGCCTCGCTGGCGGCGACGCCGGTCAGGCGCAAGGCCCAGTATTGCGGATACATCAGGATCGCGGCGGTTCTGGCGAAATCCGCCGGAAAGCGCTTCTGCTGCCAGAACAGCTGCGCGCCGAGATTGAGGCCGGCCGGCAGACGCGGCGTGCCGGTCTCGGAGAACGCCGGACGGATCGTGTCATAGTCCCCGGCAAGGGCATCCGGCCCATCGAATTCGTAGTCGAGCACCGGCAGCGCCAGTTCGCCTGATGCGTCGACCAGCACGCCCGTAGCGCCATGGGTGGTGATCGATATCGCACCGATGCGCTGCTCGCGATCGATCTCGGCCAGGCTGCCAAGGATAAACGCCCATAACCGCTCGACGTCATGGTGCGGGTATGGGCCTTGCCGAACCGGCTCGTTCACCATCCTGCGCAGCGCGACTTCGCTTGCTGCGGCAAGATCGACCAGCGCCACCTTGGCGTTGGTCTTGCCGATATCGATGACGGCGACGTGGCGGGTCATTCCATATGGAACATTGTTTCCAGCGGCACCGCCACCGGCTCGTTGTTCGGCTTGGTCTCCATGATGTCCGCCATCTCGGCCCACCAACGCTGCATCACCGGATGCTTCGGCAATTCGTCCATGCCATGGTCGTCACGGCGCCACAGCACGCCGAACAGTATGTTAGTCTCCTCGTCGAGGTGGATCGAGTAATCGGATACGCCGGCCTGTTTCAGCAACGCGACGAGGGACGGCCAGATGTCGTCATGGCGCCTCTTGTATTCGGCCTTCATGCCCGGATTGAGCTTCATCTTGAACGCGTATTTCTCCGGCATCAGGCAAAGCGCTCCCGCCGTACTCGCCGCCACAGGATCGGCAGCGCGATGACGATGATCAGCAGCAGGCCGATGAAGATCGACATAACGATCCCCGGCACGTTGAGCAGGCCGAGGCCGAAGGTCACCAGTCCCATGATGAAGGCGGCCAGCACCACACCCAGAATGCTGCCGGCGCCCCCCAGGATGCTGACGCCGCCGAGCACCACCATGGTGATGACTTCCAGCTCGTAGCCCTGTGCGATGGACGGCCGGGTCGAGCCGAGCCGCGATGTGATCAGCACCGAGGCGATGCCCGCCATCAGGCCGGTCAGGCAAAACAGGATGAATTTGATACGGCCGACGCGTACGCCGGAAAACTGCGCCGCGACCGGGTTGTTACCGATGGCAAAGACCCGGCGGCCGAAGCTCGTCCGGTGCAGAAGGAACCAGTAGACGACTGCCGCGATCAGGAAAAGCGTCAGTTCGAACGACACCACCCACCAGACATAGCCCTGGCCGAAGAAGGCGAAGCTCGCGGGATAGCCCTTGTAGGCCTGGTCGCCCAGGATGATAAAGGCAATGCCGCGAAACAGGCTCATCGTGCCGATGGTGACGACGATCGACGGCAAGCCGAGCCTGGTGACGAGCAGTCCGTTGAAGGCGCCGCAGCCGAGCCCGACGACGAGGCCGATTGCCACCAGTTCAGGCATGCCGGCGCCGGCCTGCACCGCCATGCCCATCATTGTTGACGCCAGCGCGATGATGGCGGCCACCGACAGGTCGATTTCGCCGGAGATGATCAGCAGCGCCATGGCCAGCGCGATCAGCGCCTTTTCCGTGAAGTTGAAGGTCAGGTCCGACAGCGACCACGCGTCGAGGAAGTAGGGCGAGGCAAAGCTGTTGACGGCAAAGATGGCAACCGCCACGACGACCAGCAGCGCCTCCCATGAGAAGATCGCCGACGTCAGCGGCTTGTCGAGCCGGTCGGGAATGTGGCGTGGGGCAGGGGTGTCGGTCATGCCGCTTCCGCCTTCTTGAGGATGATGCGGCCTTGCCGGCGTTCGCCGCGCGCGTTGAGCACCACGGCCAGGATGATGGCGCTGCCTGAAATCGCCATCTGCCAGAAGGGCGAGATATTGATCACCGGCAGCGCGTTGGAGATGATGCCGAGGAACAGCGCGCCGAGCACCGCGCCGCCGACCGAGCCGATGCCGCCGGCGATCGAGATGCCGCCGATGACGCAGGCGGCGATGATGTTGAGCTCATAGCCGTTGGCGACCTCGACCGAGGCGATGACGTAGCGCGAAATCCACAGATAGCCGCAGAGGCCGCCGATCATCCCCGAAATGCAGAAGACGGTGAATTTCGTCCGGCCGACATCGATGCCGGCATAGACCGATGCGGTCGGGTTGACGCCGATGGCATAGATCGAGCGGCCGAGCGCGGTGCGTGTCATCACGAGGAAGAACAGCGCAATAACCAGCAGGGCGATCCACGACAGTACCGGAATGCCGAGGAAAGCCGCGCGCTGCAACCCGATGAAATCAGCGCTCATCTGGTCGGCGTTGACCCAGGCGCCGCCTGAAATGACGAACGTGGCGCCGCGGTAGATGGTGAGGGTGCCGAGCGTTACCACGATCGAGGGAATGTTCAGCCGCCATACCAGCAGGCCGTTGATGGCGCCGAGCACCAGGCCGACCAGAAGTGCGATGACGATCAGCAGCGGGATCGGGATCGCCGGATGCGCGGCGTTCAGCATTGCCACCACCATGCCGGTGAAGCAGAGATTTGAAGCCATCGACAGGTCGATCGAGCGGGTCAGGATGACGACCATCTGGCCGAGTGCCAGGATCATCAGGATCGACGTGTCGTTGAACACCTGGCGCAGGTTGGCCGGATCGGCAAAACCTGGAAACCGCGTGGAGATCAGCCCGATCAGCACGACGATTGCCGCCAGCAGCCAGACCTCGCGATATTTGAGAAGAGCCTTCATGCCGCGATCCCCGCTGCCGTCCTGACCAAGGTTTCGGCGTCGAGCCCTTTATTGTCGTAGACCTCGGCAATGCGGCCCTCGCGCATAACGACGACGCGGTCCGACATGCCGAGGATTTCCGGCAATTCGGACGACACCATGATCACCGACAGGCCTTGCGCGACGAGCTCGGCCATGAAGCCGTGCACGGCCGCCTTCGAGCCGATGTCGATGCCCTTGGTCGGCTCGTCCAGGATGATCACCTTGGGCGCGGTCGCCAGCCATTTGGCGATGACGATCTTCTGCTGGTTGCCGCCCGACAGCGTGCCGACGTCCTGGCTGAGCGAGGAGGCGCGCAGATCGAGCCGCTCGGTGTAGGAGCGGGCCAGCGCGAACTCTTCGGCCAGCCGCAATATGCCGGATTTGGATGTCCGTTTGAGCGAGGGCAGCGAGACATTCTGGAAGATCGGCAGGCCGATCACCACGCCTTGCTTGCCGCGCTCCTCCGGCACATAGACGATGCCGGCGTCGATTGAATCCGCCGCCGATTTCGGCGCGATTGCCTTACCCTCCAGCGTGATCGTGCCGCCGCTGGTGCGGGTGATGCCTGATATCGCCTGCATCACCTCGCTGCGCCCGGCGCCGACAAGGCCGTAGAAGCCGAGGATTTCGCCCCTGTGCAGCTCGAAGCCTATGTCGTCGAACTCGGTCGGGTGCGACAGGCCGGAGACGGCCAGCACCGGCGCGCCGATCTCGGCCTTGCGCTGCGGAAAGATGTGATCGACCGAGCGGCCGACCATCATGCGCACGATCTGGCTCTGGCCGGCGTCCTTGATCAGGCCTTCGCCGACCATCTCGCCGTCGCGGAACACGGTATAGCGGTCGGCGATGCGGTAGATCTCATCGAATTTGTGGCTGATGAACAGGATCGCCTTGCCGTCGCTCTTGAGGAATTCGATCAGCAGGAAAAGCTCTTCGATCTCCTTCATCGAAAGCGCTGCCGTCGGCTCGTCCATGATGACGATCCGCGCGTCGATGGACATGGCGCGGGCAACCGCAACCAGGTGCTTGTTGGCAATGCCGAGATCCTTCAGCCTGGCGTCGGCGTCGATATGGCCGGCGCCCATCGTGTCGAGCACCTCGCGGGCATTCTTGCGCATGGTGCGCCAGTCGATGGTTTTGAAACGCGTGCGCGGCGCATGGCCGAGGAAGATGTTTTCGGCCACCGTCAGGTCGTCGAACAGCACGGTTTCCTGGTGGATGGCGGTGATGCCGTGCCCGAACGCGGCGTGGGCGCTGGGCAGTGTGACCGGCTGGCCGTCGATGCTGATCGTGCCAGCATCCGGCTGGTAGATGCCGGTCATGATCTTGACCAGCGTCGACTTGCCGGCACCGTTTTCGCCGATCAGCGCGGTTACCTGGCCGGGATAGAGCGACAGGCCGACATTGTGCAGCGCCCGCACGCCGGGAAAGCTTTTCGAGATGCCGGACAGCGTCAGGCGCGGTCCGGATGACAAAGGCGCTTCATGTGCCACTTCGTGCTGGGCTGTCGTGTCCATAATCGTATCAAGCCCTGTAGCAAGGTTCGTTTGAAAGCGCGGCGGAACCTGAGCCCCGCCGCACCGTTTCGAAGGTCGCAGGATCAATAGATCTTGGAGAACTTTTCGATGTTCGACTTGTCGAACTGGAAGGGCGGAGCCATCGCAGCCGAGTTGGTGTCGTCGAGCGTGACCTTGCCGACGCGGCCGATCGACAGCGTAGCACCGGGCTTGGCCTCTTCCTTCTTCACCGCCAGGTCGTGGGCGAGGTAGACGGCGGAGTAGCCGAGATCGATCGGGTTCCACAGCGCAACCGCCTGGCTGGCGCCATTGTCGATGAACTTCTTGAACTCCGACGGCAGCGCCAGGCCGGTGACGTTGACCTTGCCGATCAGGCCTTCATCGGTCACCACCTGCGCGGCGGCAACGACGCCGACCGTGGTCGGTGCGATGATCGCCTTGAGGTTCGGATAGGACTTCAGCAGGCCCTTGGCTTCGTCCGTGCTCTTGGCCGAGTCGTCGTCGCCATAGACGGTGGCGACGAGCTTGATCTTGGGGAACTTCTCCGGCAGCACCTTCTTGGCCGCGTCGATCCAGGCATTCTGGTTGGTCGCGGTCGAAGAAGCCGACAGGATGGCGACATCGCCGCCTTCCGGCAGGTAGTCGGCGGCCAGCTTGATGATGGTCTCACCGATCAGGTTGGTATCGGAGGGGTTGAGGTGAAGCTGGCGTCCTTCCGGCGCGACGCCTGAATCCCACGAGATAACGGTAATGCCGCGCTGCATCGCCTTCTTCAGCACTGGCACCAGCGCGTCGGCGTCGTTCGCCGAAATGGCGATGGCATTGACCTTCTGGGCGATCAGCGAATTGACCACTTCGATCTGCGCTTCGGCGGTCGCCTTGGTCGGGCCGGTGTAGATGATGTCGACATCGCCGAGCTCCTTGGCCGCCTCTTCGGCGCCCTTGTTGGCGGCGTCGAAGAAGCCGTTGCCGAGCGACTTCACCACCAGCGCGATCTTGACGTTTTCGGCGTAGGCGGCATTCACGAACATGGCGGCGGAGAACGCCGCCGTAACCATCAATTTCTTCAGAAAGCTCATCGAATATCCTCCCTTGAGCGTTGCATTCCATCGCCGCTGCGGGCGTGAGTGGTTCTCAGGCCTGCAGCGAAGATTCTTCCTTGTTGGTTGCCGTTGTGCGGGCGATGATCAGCGTCACGCCGGCGGTCTCCAGCATCTTGGCTTCGCGATCCTCGATGGCGTCGTCGGTGATCACCGTGGCGATGCGCGACAGGCCGCACAGGATCAGGCTCGAGCGTTTGCGGAACTTCGAGGAATCGACCAGCACCACCAATTCGTCTGCCTGGTCGATCAGTTTCTGCTCGGCCTGGATCAGCAGCGGGTCGCCTTCCATAAGACCGAGCGGCCCCAGCCCTTGCGCGCCCATGAACATGCGGCGCGCGTAGAAATTGCGCGTCACGTCATTGTCGAACGGCGACAGGATGATGTTCTGCTCGCGGTAGATGGTGCCGCCCGACAGCATCACCGTGTTCTTGGAGTGCCTGAGCAAGTGCTCCGCGATCGGGAAGGAATTGGTGAAGATCGGCATGCGGCGGCCGGTCAGGAAATGCACCATCTGGAAGGTGGTGGTGCCGCCATTGATGATGATCGGCTCGCCGTCCTTGCACAGATCCACGGCTTCCCGCGCGATTGCCCGCTTCTGCGAAGCGTTGATGGTCTCGTTGACGGAAAAGGGCCGGCCGGCAAGGCCGATGAACTGCGGCGGCGAAAGCGCCTCGGCGCCGCCGCGCACCCGGCGCAGCCGTTTTTGCACATGCAATGCCGCGATGTCGCGCCGGATCGTCGCCTCCGACGACTCCGTCAGGTCGACCATCTCCTGCACCGTCACCACAGGCTTTTCCTGGACGGCGGACAGAATGATCCTGTGGCGCTCTTTCTCGTGCATGGTTCCTCCCTGCCGGAGCATCTAGTCACCCAAAGCGCGCAGTGTCAATCATTTCCGATCAGATAATTTCATTGTGCAATGCAATATGACTGATATTGATCGTTTGTGATTGACAAGGCCGCCGCTTGCGTAGAAATTCGTACAAGAGGGACCCGCGCCGTTTGCGTGTCCCAAAGGGAGGATACCTATGCTCGACAAGCGCTCCGGCACGCGCCTCGCCAATCTTTGGGATGACGCAAAAGCGCAAGCAATGAGCGAGCCCGAACGTCTGGTCTATCGCTCGAATGTTCTTGGCTCCGACAAGCGCGTCACCAATTATGGCGGCGGCAACACCTCCTCCAAGATCTGGCAAAACGATCCGCTCACCGGCGAGAGCGTGGAAGTGCTGTGGGTCAAGGGCTCGGGCGGCGACAGCGCCTCGATCAAGCTCGACGGCTTCGCCACGCTCTACATGGACAAATTGCGCGCGCTGAAAGGTCTCTATCGCGGCCTCGAACATGAAGACGAGATGGTCGGCTATCTGCCCCATTGCACCTTCAACCTCAACCCGCGCGCGGCTTCCATCGACACGCCGCTGCATGCCTTCGTGCCGAAGCGTTATGTCGACCATATGCATCCCGATGCCATCATCGCCATTGCCGCCGCCAAGGATTCGCAGGCGCTGACCAAGGAGATCTTCGGCGACACGATCGGCTGGCTGCCATGGAAACGTCCGGGCTTCGAGCTCGGCCTGTGGCTGGAGAAATTCTGCCGCGAAAACCCCGAAGCCAAGGGTGTCGTACTGGCCAGTCATGGCCTGTTCAGCTGGGGCGACACGTCGAAGGAATGCTATGAGACGACGATCTCGGTGATCAACCAGGCGATCGACTGGTTCGAGCGCAAGAGCCACGGCAAGCCGATCTTCGGCGGCGAAGTCGTCAAATCGCTCGATGCGCCGGCGCGTCGCGCCGTGGCCGTAAAACTGATGCCGAGGATCCGCGGCCTGATCTCCGAGAACAGCCACAAGCTCGGCCATTTCGACGATTCCCCCGCCGTGCTCGAATTCGTCAATTCCAGGGATTTGCGGCCGCTGGCGGCACTCGGCACGTCCTGCCCGGACCACTTCCTGCGCACCAAGATCCGGCCGCTGGTCATCGAGTTCGACCCCCAAAATCCCGACGTCGATGCCGTCATTGCCCGTCTTGCCGATGATGTGGCGGAGTATCGCGTCGGCTATCAGGCCTATTATGACCGCTGCAAGCACGCGGATTCGCCACCGGTGCGCGATCCGAACGCCGTCGTCTATCTGATGCCCGGCGTTGGCATGTTCACCTTCGCCGGCGACAAGGCGACGGCGCGCATATCGGGCGAATTCTACGTCAACGCCATCAACGTCATGCGCGGTGCCTCGACGGTCTCGACCTATGTCGGCCTGCCCGACCGGGAAGCCTTCGACATCGAATACTGGCTGCTCGAAGAGGCAAAGCTGCAGCGCCTGCCGAAACCAAAGGCTCTTGCAGGCCAGATTGCGCTGGTCACCGGCGGCGCCGGCGGCATCGGCCGGGCCACCGCCAACCGGCTGCTGCGCGAGGGCGCGTGCGTCGTGCTGGCCGATATCGACGAAGCAGCCCTTGCCGGCGCCAATGACGAGCTTGCCAAGGCCTATGGCAAGGATTTCGTGCGGCCCGTAGTCATCAACGTCACGTCCGAGGATCAGGTGATCTCCGGCTTTGCCGAAACGGCGGTCGAATTCGGCGGCATCGATATTCTGGTCTCCAATGCCGGCCTGGCCTCCTCGGCGCCGATCGAGGACACCACGCTGACGCTGTGGAACAAGAACATGGACATCCTGTCGACCGGCTATTTCCTGGTTTCGCGGGAGGCGTTCCGGCTGTTTCGGGCGCAGAAGATCGGCGGCAACGTCGTCTTCGTCGCCTCCAAGAATGGGCTTGCCGCATCGCCAAACGCCGCCGCCTATTGCACTGCCAAGGCCGCCGAAATCCATCTGGCACGCTGCCTGGCGCTGGAAGGCGCGGAAGCGCAGATCAGGGTCAATGTCGTCAACCCCGACGCCGTGCTGCGCGGCTCGAAGATCTGGACCGGCGAATGGAAGGAGCAGCGCGCCGCCGCCTACAAGATGTCGACCGACGATCTCGAGGAGCACTACCGCTCGCGTTCGATGCTGAAGCGGTCGGTGTTCCCCGAAGACATCGCCGAGGCGATCTATTTCTTCGCCTCCGATATGTCGGCCAAATCGACCGGCAACATCATCAACGTCGACGCCGGCAACGCACAGAGTTTTACGCGATAAGCGACCGTCTTTGGCGCCGACGCCGGAGCTTTACCCTTCTCCCCGTCACTATACGGGGAGAAGGTGCCGGCAGGCGGATGAGGGGCAGCGCCAACCGAACGCATTTTGGGAGGAAACTTTAGTGTCCGAAACCATCATCTCCGCCGATGTTGTCGAGAAAGACAATGCCGCGCGCAACGCCAATCTCAAGCGCGATTACGAGTCCCTCGGCGAGCGCCTCGACCGCCGCGGCATCGCCATCGACGCCATCCGCGACAAGGTCGAGAAATTCGCCGTCGCCATCCCGTCCTGGGGCGTCGGCACCGGCGGCACCCGCTTTGCCCGCTTTCCCGGCGCCGGAGAGCCGCGCGACATTTTCGACAAGATCGAGGACTGCGCCGTCATCCGGCAATTGACGCAGGCGACGCCGACCGTCTCGCTGCATATTCCCTGGGACAAGGCCGATCCGAACCGGCTGAAGCAGGCGGCATCCCGCTTCGGCCTCGGCTTCGACGCCATCAACTCCAACACCTTCTCCGACGCCAGGGACCAAAAACTTTCCTATAAATTCGGCTCGCTGTCGCATGCCGATGCCGCAACACGCCGGCAGGCGGTCGAGCACAATCTCGAATGCATCGAGATCGGCAGGACGCTGGGCTCCAAGGCGCTGACGGTGTGGATCGGCGACGGCTCGAATTTTCCCGGCCAGGTCAATTTCGCCAAGGCATTCGAGCGCTATCTCGACGCGATGAAGGAGATCTATGCCGGACTGCCGGACGGCTGGAAACTGTTCACCGAGCACAAGATGTACGAGCCGGCCTTCTATTCGACCGTCGTGCAGGATTGGGGCACCAATTACATCATCGCCAAAGAGCTTGGCGACAAGGCGTTCTGTCTGGTCGACCTCGGCCATCACGCCCCCAACGTCAACATCGAGATGATCGTGTCGCGGCTGATCCAGTTCAAGAAACTCGGCGGCTTCCATTTCAACGATTCGAAATATGGCGACGACGACCTCGACGCCGGCTCGATCGATCCCTACCGGCTGTTCCTTGTCTTCAACGAACTCGTCGATGCCGAGCTTGCCGGTGCCGAAGGTTTCGATCCGGCTCACATGCTCGACCAGAGCCACAACGTCACCGACCCGATCGAAAGCCTGATGCTGTCGGCAATTGAGGTGCAGCGCGCCTATGCTCAGGCGCTGCTGGTCGACCGCAAGGCGCTCGAAGGTTTCCAGGACGCCAATGACGCGCTGATGGCGACGCAGACGCTGAAGACAGCCTATCGCACCGACGTCGAGCCGATCCTTGCCATGGCGCGGCTGAAGACCGGCGGCGCCATCGATCCGGTCGCCGCCTACCGCGCCGCCGGTTACCGAGCGAAGGTCGCAGCCGAACGGCCGGCGGTGGCGAGCGTCGGCGGCGGGATTGTTTGATGTTGGGGTGAAAATGAAAAACCCGCCACGAAGGGCGGGTCGTTGGAGCCAATTAGCACCACAGTCAGATTAGTAGCATAGCTGCCGGCACAAAGCAAGAACAAAATTGCTGTAACGTGAAAATTCTGGGAGCCGCGATGAAGCGTGGCCTTGCTATCAACGCTGCGGCGCTCAGAAGTTACGGCATGGATCCTAGGGTCTCCGCGACGTCGCTTCGCTCCTGCTCCGCCCTAGGATGACGAAGGCGTGAGGGCCTACAGCTAATTGCAGATGTTGGGGATTGGCGGCTGATGGCAATGGCAAACGTTGCAGGCTGGCGGCTGCTGGCAAATCGCAAACTTTCGGGATTAGCCAATACCTCCCTCCCTTCGTCATCCTAGGGCGGAGCAGGAGCGAAGCGACGTAGCGGAGACCCTAGGATCCATGCCGTTGCAGTCGCCGAAGATTGCAACGGCGGTTGCGAGGCGAACCGGCACAGGCGTGCGAACCCTCCCGATTCTTTCGATCTTCGCAGTAGACTCAACCGCTCCAAGCGCGTTTCCTAGGCCTACCCCACGCCTCGGAGAACGGCCATGCACAATCCCCGCCGAACGCTGATCGCCGTCAGCCTTTCCCTCACCTTGAGCTTCGTACCCTTCCTCGCCTATGCCGCCTCGCCGCAGCCGGCGAAGGGCGAGCACGGCATGGTGGTGACCGCCCAGCATCTTGCGTCTGAGGTCGGCGTCGAGGTGCTGAAGCAGGGCGGCAACGCGGTCGATGCCGCGGTCGCCGTCGGCTATGCGCTGGCCGTGGTCTATCCGACCGCCGGCAATATCGGCGGTGGCGGCTTCATGACCATCCGCTTCAAGGACGGCCGCTCGACCTTCCTCGATTTTCGCGAGCGCGCGCCGCTGGCCGCGACCAAAACCATGTATCTCGACAAGGACGGCAAGCCGGTAAAAGGCGCCAGTCTCGATGGCTATCTGGCGGTCGGCGTGCCGGGCTCGGTCGCTGGTTTCGAGATGGCGCGGGAGAAATACGGCACGCTGTCGCGGCAGGACTTGCTGGCGCCGGCCATCCGCTTTGCCAAGGAAGGCTTCGTGCTGGAGCAGGGCGATGCGGCCTCGCTCCAGGGCGGCGCGGAGCGGTTGGCAAGGGACCCAGCGGCGGCGGCCATTTTCCTCAAGCCGGACGGCAAGCCTTATGCTGTCGGCGAGCGCCTTGTTCAGCCCGATCTCGCGGCTTCGCTTGCCGCCATTTCCGACCGCGGGGCGGATGCCTTCTACAAAGGCGCGACCGCCGACGCCATCGTCAAGGCGAGTGGCGAGAAGGGCGGCATTCTGGCCAGGGCTGATTTCGAAAACTATGCGGTGCGCGAGCTCAAGCCGGCGACCTGCAATTATCGCGGCTACGAGATCATTTCCTCGCCGCCGCCGAGCTCCGGCGGCGTCATCATCTGCGAGATCCTCAACGTGCTTGAGTTCTATCCGTTGTCCTATCTCGGCGCCGGTTCGGCCGAGACGGTTCACGTCATGGTCGAGGCGATGCGCCACGCCTATGTCGACCGCAATTCGGCGCTCGGCGATCCCGGCTTCATCGATAATCCGGTCGCAAAACTGCTCGACAAGAATTACGCCAGGGAAATTCGCGAAAAGATCGATCCGTTCCGGGCCGGCGTCTCGCAGGAATTGATGCCGAAGGGCTTTGGCGAGAGCAACGAGACGACGCATTTTTCGATCATCGACAATGATGGCAATGCCGTCGCGGTAACCTACACGCTGAACGGCTCTTTCGGTGCCGGCGTTGTCGCCGCCGGCACCGGCATCCTGCTCAACAACGAGATGGACGATTTCACCCAGAAACCCGGCGTGCCCAATCTCTATGGCCTGGTCCAGGGCGAGGCGAATGCGATCGCGCCGAAAAAGACGCCGCTGTCGTCGATGAGCCCCACCATCCTCGCCAAAGACGGCAAGCCGTTCATGGTCATCGGCAGCCCCGGCGGTTCACGCATCATCACCATCACGCTGGAGGCGATCGTCAACGTCGTCGACCACGGCATGAACATCCAGGAGGCCATCGACGCACCGCGCATCCATCACCAATGGTTGCCCGACACGGTCTATATCGAACCTTTCGGCCTGTCGCCCGATACCGAAAAGCTGCTTACCGGCATGGGCTACCGCCTCGATCTTGCCGACACGACCTGGGGCCAGGCGGCCGGCATCCTGGTCGGCGGCAAGAGCCTGGCGGAAATCGAGAAGGGTGGCGGCGCCCGCTACAATGGCGCCATCGACAGCCGCGCCGCAGCCGGCAAGGCTATCGGGTATTAAACCCCAAAAAGTGGGAACCGGTTTTCGGATAAGATCATGGTCAACAAGAAGATTGCGCCTTGCTTCAGGTGACCAGCGCGATTGTCGACGCAATCAGCATCAGCGCCGCGATGCCGACGAACAGCGCGTAGATGCGCGGCCGGTCGAGCAGAAGCGCATTGCCGGATATCCATGCTGCAGTGGCGCCACCAAGCGCGAAAAAGAAGGTGCTGCGGCGCCCGAAGCTCAAGCCGGCAGCCATCAGGCCACCGATGATCAGGGCGCCGAACACGATGATCACGGCGACTGCGTATTTTTCGAAATCGTTGCTGCCGGCGCTCGGGCCGATTGCGTTCAACCTCGACAGATCGTCCGGATCGAACGGGCTGGTCGACCCATATTCGTCTTGACCGACAGGCTCATGCATTATTCGTTCTCCGCAAACCGACAGCAAATCATCAAGCCTCGCCGAGCGCAACCGCTCGCCGAATGTGATCGGCACGGTGTTCAACACTTTCTGGCGGCGGCTTGCCAGAGATTTTTGAATTCGCGCTTGGATCGCCGCCCCGCTGCGCGGCCCGGTCAAGCGCTTTGCCCGAGCTGAATCTTCAAGCCGCCCTGGCCAAAGACCGCGTCGCCTGAACGGAAGCTCCAAGCACCGCCTGTGCGGTGTCGGCCTGCCTTTCATCGACATGCGCCAGCACCAGGATCACACCTGGTGCGGCATTCGTCTGGCCTGGCTGCTTGCCGGTACCGGACGATGTCCCGAAAAGCCTGCCGGCAACGCCGCCCAGGACTGCACCGACGAGGGCCGAGGCCAGCCATCCCGCGCCGAGGGGATCGATGCCGGGGATATCGAACGCGCCGAGGCCGGCCATCAAACCGGCCGCCGCGCCAAGGGCGGCACCGGTGCCTGGACCGCGCAAGACGGCGCCGATTTCGTCATCGTAGGGTCCGATGACACTGATTTCGTGGCGGGCGATCCCTGCCGCCTGAAGTGTTTCGACGGCACGCACCGCCTGGTCATGGGAATCAAAAAGTCTGCTGATTGTTCGCATTGAAACTGCCTGTGAGGCCCCCCGGCCCTCGACGGTACGGCGGGTTCCTGCTGAGCGACGACTGCCCGAGCTTGCACGTCAATCGATGATCTTGACGATCCTGCGCGTGCCTGGGTCGACCACGACGGTGCGGTTGTCGACGACGACATAGCGGTATTTGACGCTGGGGACTTCATGAAGCTCGACGGTATCGGGAAGCGTTGAGCCGATATTGAGCTCCACCCCAGGGATTTT
Source organism: Mesorhizobium sp. M0800 (assembly GCF_040320095.1). Taxonomy (NCBI): domain Bacteria; kingdom Pseudomonadati; phylum Pseudomonadota; class Alphaproteobacteria; order Hyphomicrobiales; family Phyllobacteriaceae; genus Mesorhizobium; species Mesorhizobium sp. M0800. Next base: position 51,804 of record NZ_JAMYOZ010000001.1, on the reverse strand, counting down.
CACCGAGGCCAGCGGCTGCTTCTTCACATACTCCTTGATGACCGTTTCCTGCTGCGGTTCGATGACAACGTCTTGCGCTGCAGCGGCTCCGACGCCTGCCAGCAGCAGAAATCCCGCCACCGCGGTGGAAAGATGCATTCTCATGGTCGTCTCCTTTGCGAACTCGGTCCGCTCTTCGCGCCAAGGCTCACTCGAACGGAAGGCAGCTGAAAACGTTCCGTCGACGGGGCTTCGGTCCCGCCCGGCAGGGACCAACCGACGTGTTGCCGCAGGACCTAAGTCTGATCCTTGCGCGCAAAGGGTGGGTTTGCCGCGTGACCCGGAACCGCCGCGGCACCTAGCCGTTGCTGGCTGCACGTGCCGGGAGGATTCTTTGGAAAATGTCGATGGCGGCTCGCACCGATCTTGGCTGTTTCCATTTCGATCGAATCCAGCATCTGCGCAGCCCTGTCCCTTCCTGCGCCGATAGGGTTCGCGCGTCACTTTTGTGGCGGGCGAACCCTCGATTGCAGCGTGCGTCAGTCCAAAGTTGGCCCTGAGGCGAGGAGAACAGAAATGGCCGACGACAAGACCAAGCGAGACTTCAGCGACCGCAATCGTGTTTCGGCGGATGAGTATTACGAGGTCGAATATTTCGCGCGGGAGAATGGTGTTTCGCCCAGCCAGGTGAGCAAGCTGATCAAAAGGACCGGTGGCGACCGGATGATCCTCTCGCAGGCGGTGAAGGCATTGCGCGAGCGCAAGTGAGCTGGCGGCGAAGCCAACGGTGGAGAGGCACTGATCGCGATCGGCCGAGATCCGGCCAGCTATCGACAACGTGCCCGCATGCCGCCGCTTCGGCTAAGCGCAATGCCCCGCTACTTCTTCGATTCCGATGAAGACGGAATCGTCTATTCCGACGATCAGGGAACGTTATATGACGATCTCCTGCTGGTCAGGAAAGAAGCCCTTCGCACATTGGCCGAGATGGCCAGGGATGGCCTTCCTCATCGCAGGATTGCAGTCAAGGTCCGGGACGACCGTGGCGGTCTGGTCCTTGAAGTGGCTTTGACCTTTGCCGTTGAAACGCGGCACTTCGATGAGCGGATTTTCCAGATCGACTTGCGCACGAACTGACGGCTCGATCATCATCGCGCCGACCATCATCAGATTTCTGGTGCAGCGGCATCTTCCCCTGGCGCGGAACATTAGAAGTCTCTAATTGTTATCTTAAGCAGCGGGAACCTCCCAGGATTCTGCTGCAGATCGGGTGCAACCCGATCGGCCCGCGCCCTCCGCCAGAGGCGCGGGCTTCGTTTGTTTAGCCGATGCGCAACGCCGTTCGGCAGCTGCATATTGGAGACCTGCGGGAGCACTAGTAACATCAGTCGCTACCGTGGCGCCCTGGCGCCCAGGCAACGGAGCCCGTCGTCCGACAGGGCGGCGGGCTTTTTTGACACGGGTCGGTCATCACGCAATCGATGGAATTCTGGCCGGCGCTGCTTCGTGTGGCATGGGGTAAGGTGCCCTGACGCAGCGCCGGCCAAGCGGAAATCAGGTCCGCCGCAGCCAGATAGTAGCCGCGTTGGCGCAGCAGGTAATTGCGTGATCGCGGAAGCCGCACCATTGCAGAGCCCTCCCCAGCAGTTCGGCCTGCCCAGCGGCTGACCCGAGGCATTCATTCATTCTGACGATGCACCGGACGCCCCCAACGGCGGAAATTGGACACCGCGCTCGCTCTCGATTCAGCGGCCGGTGTTCCCTGCAGATTTCGGACGAAAGGCCATTCTATCCTTGTTGCGCCTGGATTCTTATCAGATCGTGGCAAGGATTGCCTTTCCGGCCGCGTTTGCCGGCGTTCTGCTGTTCGCCCTTCTGCCGGAGCAACTCCTGCAGGGTCTTGGCCTGGCTTTCACGTTTGATCACGACAAGCTCAATCACGCCGCCGCCTTCGTCGTCCTGGCGGCTCTCGGAAGTCTCGGCTGGCCGGAACGCAAGGCGAAGCTGATCGTACTCCTCGTTCTCACGGGTGCGGCGATCGAGGGGCTTCAGGCCGTGCAACTGATAGGGCGCGACCCGGATTTATTCGACTGGGTGGCCGACTGCGCGGGAATCGCGTGCGGACTGATGGTTGCAGGCTGGACAAAGCGGCTCGCCGGCGGATTGCCATAGCTCGAAAGCGCATAACGGAATCGGCGCGCCCGTGCCCCAATAAGGGGAAAATGGCCGGCGCCACTTGGGGGGCGCGTTGGGGTAAGTTGCCTGATGGGGCGCCGGCCAGGCGGAAAAATTACGTCCGCCGCAAAGTAACATAGCAGGAACGGCAAAGCGCGGCAGTAGCGTGATCGCGGAAGGTCCGCGTTGGCGCCTCCGGTGCGGTGACCCGTTTTGGGTCAACAATTCTGGCACCTGAATTGCACTGCAGGTAATGCCGGGGAATCCCGGCAATCGTCCCCGAATATGGGGCCTCGCCGCTTCGCAAATGGAGCGGCGGGCCTTTTTGCCGGACGTTGAAAAGCAGGCCGATCAGCGGCTTAGCTGATGACGGTGCGCTTAGCCCGATTTCCCCTACCAAGTGCTTATTCTCACAAGAGAAATTCTAAAGCGCCCAAGCATCGGTGCTTGACACAGGTTTCGAGAACTGGATAAGTGGATACACGGATACGCTCTGATCGGACCCAGGACATGGCAGCAGACGCAATCGGGCCGTTGGGCATCACGACCGCCGAGGAGGAGGCTTATCGCCACATTCAGCGGGCCCTGAGGATGGGGCGTTATCGGGCCGGGGACCGGCTGATCCCGGAAGAGATCGCGACGGAAATCGGCATGAGCCGCATGCCGGTTCGCGAAGCATTCCGCCAACTGGCCGCGGAAGGTCTTGTGGTCATTCGCCCGAACCGTGGCTGCATCGTCGCCGGGCTTACCCTCGATGAGATCTACGAAACCTTTGAAATACGCTCGGTGCTCGAAGGGCTGGCGGTGAGGCTTGCCATGCCGCACATCGATGTCGAAGTGCTTGAAGAACTGGAACGCCAGCTCGACCGGATGGAGCGCGCCAGCCAGACCGGCAGCAGCGACTGGGTCGTGCGCCATCAGGCCTTCCATTTGCAGATTTGCCAATTGAGCAACAGACCCAAGCTGGTCCGGCAGATCGCCAGCCTGCACGTCGTGATCGAACCCTACCTGCGCATCTGGTTCGACTATGTCGACAAACCCGCCAGCGCGCGTGCCGAGCACGAGATCCTGATCGACGTGCTGCGGTCAGGTGATGCCGGCAAGGCTGAGATCGTCATGCGGGATCATATCGTCGAGACGGCGCCGCTTCTGGCCAACTTCGCAAGTCCCGGCCGCCGCTAGGGAATACCATCTAACTCGTTGAAGCCGGAAGATAATCCGGCACGACGAAAGGGAACTGCCATACCGGCAAAAAGTGGAGAATGACATGAAAATTAACCGCATTGCAGCCATTGCGTCGGTCCTGTTCGGCCTGGTCCAGGCCGCCGTTGCACAAGAAACACCAAAGGCAATTACCATTGCCACCGAAGGAGCCTACGCGCCCTGGAATTTCACAACAGCCGACGGCAAGCTGGACGGCTTCGAAGTCGATCTCGCCAATGATCTGTGCGGGCGAATGAAGATCGAGTGCAAGATCGTCGCACAGGACTGGGACGGCATGATCCCCGCGCTGACCGTCGGCAAGTTCGACGTGATCATGGCGAGCATGTTCATCACTGAAAAACGTCTGAAGATCATTGACTTTACCCAGCCGTATGCCGTGGATCCCTCAGGTTTCGCGGTCGCCAAGGACAGCGAACTGGGCAAGCTCGGCATCTCCAACGAGCGGTTGAAGCTGGAGAATGAAGCCTCTGCGCAGGCGGCAATCGACCGGCTCAAGCCATTGCTGAAGGGAAAGATCATTGGAGTTCAGGCTGCAACGGCGAACCTGGAATTTGTGAAAAAATACTTCTCGGACGTCGCCGAGATTCGCGAATACAAGACCACCGAGCAACACGATCTCGATCTCGCCGCGGGTCGCATCGACGCGCTCTTCGCGCAACAGACAGCGCTGGCCGCCACGCTGAGCAAGCCGGAGTTCAGCGACTATACGCTTGCAGGGCCAGGATTTGCCGGGGGTCTCTTCGGTCTTGGCTCCGGGGCCGGTATCCGCAAAGAGGACACCAAGCTGAAAGACATGCTCAACGGCGCCATCGACGCCGCGACCGCCGACGGCACGATCAAAACCCTGTCGCTTAAATGGCTCAAGAGCGACGTCACTCCAGTCAAGTAAGCGCTTGCCGGCGAACGGCCATTCCTGACCACGTTCCGGAGCTGAGCCGTTCGTCCTGCCGGGGGTATCAATGCCGGGGGTATCAATGGTTGACGCATTCCGGCTGCTTGGTTTCCAGCACGGAGGTTGGGGGGCTGCTCTTCTCATGGCGGCCTCGGTCACAGTGCTCCTGTCTGTGCTGGGCTTTGCGCTTGGCGCTGTCTTTGGCGGGCTGGCAGCGGCCGGGCGTCTCCGCAACTCCAAGGTATTGAGGTTCTTGGCCCTTGGCTATTGCACGGTTTTCAGGGGCGTGCCCGACCTTCTGACCATTTATCTGCTTTACTATGGAGGAAGCGTCGCCCTGACCTCGCTTGGTCATAGCCTGGGCGGGTCCGGATTCGTCGGCGTTCCGGCCTTTGCCACTGGAACCTTGGCTATCGCGATCATCTCGGGCGCCTATCAAGCCGAGGTCTATCGAGGGGCTTACCTCGCCATCGACCAGGGACAGCACGATGCCGCTTGCGCGCTTGGTCTCAACCGGCTGCAGCGGCTGCGACAGGTTATTTTTCCCCAGCTCCTGAGATACGCGCTGCCAGGTCTCGGCAATGTGTGGCAGTTGGTTCTGAAGGACTCGTCGCTGATATCGGTAATCGGCCTCGTTGAACTGATGCGCCAGGCGCAGATCGCTGCAGGTTCGACCCGTGAACCGTTCATCTTCTACATTGCTGCAGCCTTGCTCTATCTGGCTATCGCTTCCGTCACGGGCCACGCCTTTTACCGTCTGGAACGGAAGGCGCCGTGGCGCGTCCGGTCGGCATGATAGATTTCGGTTTTTTCCTCGAAATCCTGCCGAAGCTACTCGCCGGCCTGCCGCTCACGATGGAACTGGCCCTGACTTCCATCGTTGCCGGCTTCGTTCTTGCCGTCACATTGGCGCTTGCCCAGCAATCGGAATCGCCCTTCGTCGTCTTGCCGATCCGTGGCTTCGTTGCCGTGTTCAGGGGCACGCCTCTGCTGGTGCAGATTTTTCTGACCTATTATGGCCTTGGTCAGTTCCGGCACCAACTGTCGGCAATTGGATTATGGGCCGTTTTCCGCGAACCCTACTGGTGCGCAATCATCGCGCTGACACTCAACACCACCGCCTATGGCAGCGAAATCCTCCGCGGCGCGATTCAATCGGTGCCACGCGGCCTTGTCGAGGCGGCCCGGTCTGTCGGCCTGTCCACCTGTTTGACTTATCGGCACGTTATCCTGCCGCTGGCCTTTCGCCAGGCGCTGCCGAGTTACGGCAATGAAATCATCCTGATGATCAAGGGCACGTCTCTGGCTTCCATCGTGACCTTGATGGAGGTGACTGGAATTGCCCAGGGATTGATCTCCCAGACCTACCGCGCCTTTGAAGTCTTCATCTGCGCGGGCGCCATTTATCTCACTTTGAACTTCGCGATCATCCGTGCCTTGGCGGCACTCGAATACTGGATGTCGCGGCATCTGCGGCACCGCCCCTCGACGATGAGCGACGCCGCCTCTTGAGCATGATCAGAAGGGCATAGCATGCGAAATTTTGAGAAACCAACGCGCTCGGTCGTCGTTTCACGCGAGGCCATGGCCGCCACCTCTCATCCGTCGGCGACCCTGACGGCGGTGGAGATCATGGCGGCCGGCGGCAACGCCATGGATGCCGCCATCGCAGCCTGCGCGGTGCAATGTGTCGTCGAACCAGCCTCGACAGGCATCGGGGGCGACTGCTTCGCTCTTCTGTCGCGAAACGGATCCGGCGAGGTCATCGCCTACAACGGATCGGGCAGGACACCCGCCGCCCTCACAATTGACTGGTTCCTCGAACGTGGCATGGCGGAGGTGGCCCGCAATTCTCCTGGCTCCGTCACCATCCCGGGAGCCATCGATGCCTGGACCAGATTGCACGCTGATCATGGACATATGCCCTTCGATCAAATCCTGGCCCCCGCTATACGTTTCGCCGAGGAAGGCTACGCCATTTCACCGCGGGTCCATCGTGACTGGGCGTTGGAAGAAGAACTTCTGGCCTCCGATGTAGCCGCGAAACGGATTTTCCTGCCAAACGGCCACGCGCCAGGCGTTGGCGAAGTGCATCGCCAGCCTGAGTTGGCTGCAACGCTGCGGCTGATCGCCAAGATGGGACGAGAGGCCTTCTACACTGGCCCTGTGGCCGACGACATGGTCGTCTATCTTCGTGGGCTCGGCGGATTGCACACACTCGAAGATTTCGCCTCGGCAACAGGCGAATACGTGACCCCGATCAGCACGGCGTTCCGAGGCTGCGATGTGTTCGAATGTCCGCCGAATGGCCAGGGTGTGATCGCGCTGCTCATTCTAAACATCCTCTCGCGCTTCGAAGCGCACGGCGACCCGCAATCCGCGGACCGGCTTCACCTGGAAATCGAAGCAACACGCCTCGCTTACGCCGCGCGTGACCTGCTCGTCGCCGATCCCGACACGTCCGAGGTCCCGGTGGCCGACATGTTGTCGAATGCCTGGGCCGATCGTCTGGCCGGCATGATTGACCTAAAGCGCGCCCGCGCGGACCTGCCGGCCTTCGATATGCCGCTGCACAGCGACACGGTCTATATTTCGGTTGTCGACAAGGATCGCAATGCGGTCAGTTTCATCAACTCGGTCTTCGACAGCTTTGGCTCGGGCCTGGTCTCGCCACGCTCCGGTGTCGTCTTGCACAATCGCGGGCAAAGCTTTTCGCTTGACCCCAAGCACCCCAATGCAGTGGCGCCGAACAAGCGACCTTTGCATACCATCATACCCGGGATGCTTGCGAGAGACGGCCGGGCAGAAATGCCTTTCGGCGTTATGGGTGGCTACTACCAGGCAATGGGCCATGCGCACCTGCTGACGAAGGTGCTCGACTTCGGGATGGATCTGCAGGAGGCGATTGATCTGCCGCGGGTCGCCCCCGTCAGCGGCACCATGAACGTCCAGGCCGAACACGGGCTCGCTGGCGAAACCGTAGCTGAACTTAGCCGACGCGGTTTCGAAATCATTCCCGCCACGGACCCGGTCGGCGGTGCGCAGGCCATTCGCATCGATTGGGCAAACGGGACCCTGCTGGGCGGTTCTGAACCGCGCAAGGACGGCTGCGCCCTCGGTCTGTAGACCGGTTATGGCCAGAGCGGGATCCAAGATGCCGAAGATGCTCTTCATCGACATTTGGCCGGCGAGCAGGAGCCGCTGGCGCCATGGTCCAGATAATTCTTGCACGCCATCGACAATCCGATCGGCGCGAGGTTGTCACCCATGTCTTAGGTACAAAATGTTACCCATGTCTCCGGGCCGTACAGGGAAAAAATGGTGCCCAGAGGCGGATTCGAACCACCGACATGCGAATTTTCAGTCCGCTGTCGGTGATTGATATTGTTCAGATTTTAGGCCGAATGTCGCGTTTGTGTCGCGTCAAGCCAAAAGCGCCCGCTCGGCCTGAACTCGTTGCCCCAAACACGCGTGCCGTGGTGCCGACAGTCATTCAGATGGATGATGGTATGGTTCGGCACTCCTAGTAAGCTCCGATCCCCAGGCAATTTCGAGACTTTCTGAGGTCCATGTTCCTATGGGCGCAAGCGGCGCGACGACGGAGGTGTTGGCGCAGGCGGCGGGGTCGGCTTCGTCGAGGCTCGCACGCCTGGAAGCCATGACGACCGACGTCGACCAACGGGCAACCGTGGGGCGCTCGATCGATCAGGAGATGGCACGGGCGACGAGCCAGTTCGACAGCGACAGGCGTGTCAACCAGCCGCAAGCGCAGGCGATCGAGAAGCAATTGCAAGTTCTCAAGTCAACCGGCAACGCTGTCGCGGCTCAACAGGCGGGACTGCACGCCATGGAAAGGCAGTTCCCGCCGCATCGCATCTCCTCCAAAGCTTTTTGCGGCGTCAGCAGGATGCCAGCGAGCGGGGTCAACTCGGCCAGGCGGATGCCAGAGTGTTTACGCTCGCCACACCGCCGAGCGGCGAGATCGCTTCATCCGATCTTTCTGCTTCCTGTTCCGGAGATCCCTACATGATCATCGAGTTGTTCGGTCCGCCTGGTGCAGGCAAGACGACCCTTCTCCGCGCCCTTTGCCGTGAGCTGGCGAAACGCGACATCCGTGTGAAGACAGTCAATGGCTATCGCCGGATTGATTTTGTGTCTTTCGGCAGCGAAGTCGATTCGGTCGAGGATGAAGGCCCGGAGACACGCCATGGCATCCAGCGTCTGGTGCACAAGCTCGCCACCGCGAGTCCGGTCTTGTTCTCGACCCCGCCGAGCGAGGGGGCCGCTGCGCGGCTTTTGGCATCGATCCCTCCAAAAAGTCGAATATGGGCGTTGCGTCTGAAGATCGACGTCGTTTTGCTCTTCGAAGCCTGGAATACGGCGCAGGCCTCAGAAGGGTACTTCATTTTCGAAGAGGGCATCGTTCAGGCGTTGTGTGCGCTCGTCCTGTTGGCACGAAATCCAAGTATCGACATGGTTCGTAATTGCCTGACGTTCCTGCCGCGACCGGATCTCCTCATTCAAGTCGACGCGCCCGGGGAAACGCTGCGCCACCGCCTCATTGAGCGGTATGCGCGGCAGCCGTACCTCGAGCGCCTTCTCGAAGTCGGAGTGGTCAGGGGCCTGAAGCAAGCGGATATCGCGAGGGAGATCGGCCAATGCCTGCAAGACAAATGGCCGCTGATGCGTGTCGACGGCCTCGACCCACGCAATTTCGAACAGGTCGTCGCGCGCATCGTGGGGCACGGATTGCCCGCGACGGCATGCGTCGGCCCAGACTAGAGGCGCGAGTTGCATGGTGCTCACGGTGAGATCGTTCGTTGGCATTCGCAGATTTCTGCGGGCGCAGTCGCGACCGTTAGGCAGCGTCCATGAGAACCGTGCACCCGCTCGTCGGGATTACCGAGCAAGCCACCAGACGGATGGGTACGGTGCCCATTACTCCGACACGTTCCGGTCCGGCTACTATGCAGCTCTGTGGTCGGGTATCGAAAAGCCTTTGGTCGAACGTATTCTCCTGCCTGTCGGCGGGCCGAACCGGAAATGCCTGGACTTCGCATGCGGCACAGGCCGCATAGCAAATATCGCAGCTCAATTTTTTGGTGAAGTCGTCGGCGTTGACATCTCCCAATCTATGCTGGCTAGCGCACGGGTTCCGAAGAACGTGAAATTAGTCCGCGCTGATATTACGTTCTCTCCGCTTGCCGAAAGGTTCGACGTGGTCACGGCATTCAGATTCTTCCTCAATGCTGAAGATGAGCTCAGGAAGGATGCACTGTCGGCCATCAGCGCGCATTTGAACGAAGGTGGATTGCTTATCTCGAATATCCACATGAATGCGACCTCGCCAATAGGGCTGGTCTGCCGCATTCTGAACCGTTATGCAGGAGGGACAGTCCGCCATACTTTGAGCATTAAAGGATACGAGCAGACGCTCATTGCAAATGGCTTTATTGTCGAGCGGATAGTTGGGTACGGTTTTTTGCCGCGACCCGGGAAATTGCTGCCAAGACTCTGCGAAATATTGATCGTGCCGTTTGAAAGGATCTGCGCAAGTGCCAGGATTCCGGCGGAGCTTGCGCAGAATTTCCTGGTGGTTGCCAGAAAGCGGTAAAGCCGGCGGGCACATGAAATTTGAAACCGAGCATTTGCCATGAGGCTGGTCTTTGTTGAAGCTATTGGCAGGAAAGGATCGAGTGTCGTTTTTGGCTGCGCTTTGCTTGGCTCAATCAGACAAAGCGCTGCTCGCCTCCGCGCATCAGTGCGTTTGGCGACGGCGCTCGCCGGTGACCAACGATGCACTTGCCCTTTTGAGGCAGGACGATCGCAAGCATCCAGACATCGCGAGGTACTTTCGTAGATTGGGGGATTCCGGCAACGTAACGCGGGTTCGCGCCGTAATTTCCAGACGTCTTGACGTTCAAGTATCTCCCTGCCGATTGCGGGACGCGAATTCCTCGTAATGCCTGCGTATGAACTCCGGTTTGGCCCGATGCCGCACCTGCCGGCCTGTAAGCCTCTCGTAAACAGTGCCCACGCATCTCGAACCATAAAGACGCATGAGAGAACGTCTGAAAGCGGCTTGCTCGGGCCATAGCTCAGCGCTGGCGAACCGCCTCTCGAAGCCATCGGCAATATCCTGCTGATCCGCGTCAAGCGCCTCTTCCTCAGCGGATTGCGGCATGGATTGCGTGTATGCAGCGATGAGGATCTGCCTTTTGCGGTCGGCGGCACCTATCGCATCCCAGAATTGAGAGACGTCTTCGTCGCTGACCTCTATCGTTCGCCTGTTGAGGCCTGACCGAATCCTCTGGTATGGCCTTTGCCCCGCGTACAAAAGTCATACCAGACCTCATTCGCTTCGCTTCCTACAGTCCGTGCTCGCTAATCGAGCAGCCGATTGATCGGACAGCAACATCGGCGCGCTTTACGCGTGCTCATGTCGCGTGGAGTTGTCGACAGTCGCAGGAAACCCTTGAAAATCAACGGTAACAGTTCGCAACACGGCGCGACATGAAATGCCGTAAGTCGCCAAGTTGGCGACACCGCAAGCCCTTGATTTTATATGAAGAAGTAGTGGTGCCCAGAGGCGGATTCGAACCACCGACACGCGGATTTTCAGTCCGCTGCTCTACCAACTGAGCTATCTGGGCCTGCTCCGGCGGGCGGCGATCTGCACACCGGGTTCATGAAAGCGCCGTCGGCACCCCTTGAAAGCGCGTGGGTTATAGCACGGGAATTCGGCCTGTCCAGCGCTTAGAGCATGATCCCGAAAAGTGGAATCCGGTTTTCGGAAAAAGATCATGCTCAGACAAAAAGCATGATCCCGAAAAGTGGAATCCGGTTTTCGGAAAAGATCATGCTCAAACAAAAAGCATGATCCCGAAAAGTGGAATCCGGTTTTCGGAAAAGATCATGCTCAAACAAAACGCCAGAACCTGTTCCGTCCGACAGTGCCCGGATGGAACAAGTTCTGGACATTGATTTCAGGCGGGAAACGACAGGCAGTCCGCAAGGCCGATCATCGGTCACGATCGCGGCTGCGAAATCGTCCCAAACCTGTGGAAAACCGCAGGTGGACGGCGCTATTTCTGGTCGTCGTTCTCGTCCTCGTCGTCGCGGCCAGGGATGACGTAGACCCCCTTCAGCCAGCGGTTGAGGTCGATGTCCTTGCAGCGCGTCGAGCAGAACGGGTAGGTTTCGCGCGCCGATGGCTTGCCGCATTCGGGGCAGGGCCGCTTGGGCCGCAACGGCGTGACCTTGTCGTCCGGGCTCATATCCGCGCACCCGACAGCCAGTTGGCGTGCACCTTAAACCCTTCGCCGCTCAAAAGCGCTACCGTCTCGTAGAGCGGCAGGCCGACGACGTTGGTGTAGGAGCCGACAAGCTTGACGACGAAGGCGCCGGCAAGCCCCTGGGCGCCATAGCCGCCGGCCTTGCCGCGCCATTCTCCGGATGCGATGTAGGCCTCGATCTCCTCGCGCGGCAGCCGCTTGAAACGCACCCTGGTCTCGACCAGCCGCAAGCGCTGCTTGCCGCCCGGCGTGATCAGGCAGATGCCGGAATAGACCCGGTGCGAACGGCCGGACAAAAGCCCGAGGCAGTTGGCGGCGTCGTCGAGCGTCTCGGCCTTGGGCAGGATGCGCCGCCCGACGGCAACCACCGTGTCGGCGGCCAGCACGAAGCTCGGCAGGTAGTCGGCTTCGGTCTTCAGCGAAGCCAGCGCCTTCTCGGCCTTTTGTGTTGCCAGGCGCTTGGCCAGCGAGCGCGGGTGCTCGGCGCGCAGCGGCGTCTCGTCGACATCGGCCGGCAGCACACGGTCCGGCTCGATGCCGGCCTGCTGCAGCAGCTCGATCCGGCGCGGCGAACCCGAGGCAAGCACGAGCTTCTGCAAAATGCCCATCGCGATCCCGGCCGGGTTCTTGAACTTACTTGAAGCGGTAGGTGATGCGGCCCTTGGTCAGGTCGTAGGGCGTCATCTCGACCAGGACCTTGTCGCCGGTCAAAACGCGGATGCGGTTCTTGCGCATGCGGCCGGCCGTATGGGCGATGATTTCATGTTCGTTTTCGAGCTTGACCCTGAACATCGCGTTGGGCAGCAGTTCCGTCACGACACCCGGAAACTCGAGGACTTCTTCCTTCGGCATTCGATACCTTTGCTTGGATGGGTACTTCCAGCGCCCCGGCCGGAAAGTTGCGCGGAACCTATATGATAAACGCCCGCTTGTGAACATGCTTAATCCGCGGCGTTTTCAGCCCCGTTGCCGAGAAAACGGCGGCCGATCCGCGCCTTCAGCCGCTCGCGCACGTCGCGGTAGGCGGCCATGATCTGCTCGCGCGTGCCGCTGACGCCGGTCGGGTCGGGCATAGGCCAATACTCGACCTCGACGGCCAGCGAGCGGGTGAGCTCGAGCGCGGTGTGGTGAGCTTCCGGCGCCAGCGTCACGATCAGGTCGAAATAATCGTCATCGAGGTCGTCCATCGTTCTCGGGTGCCGTTCGCCGAGCGACAGCCCTTCTTCGGCCAGCACGGCATCGACGAACGGATCGCGTTCGCCGCCGCGCACTCCCGCCGAGGCGACGAAGGTGGTGGGCGGAAGCACCTTGCGCGCCAGCAATTCGGCCATCGGCGAGCGCACGGCGTTCATGCCGCAGACAAACAGGATCGAGCGGGGCAGGATCGGGCGGGGCAGCGGGGCGGCCAGTTCAGCCTCGCCAGTGCAGCACGCAAACCAGCGTGAACAGCCGGCGCGCCGTGTCGAAGTCAATCTCGATCTTGCCGGCAAGCCGGTCCATCAGCGTCTGCGAGCCTTCATTGTGCAGGCCGCGCCGGCCCATGTCGATCGCCTCGATGTGGCTGGGTGTCGCGGTACGGATGGCATCGTAATAGCTTTCGCAGATCATGTAGTAATCCTTGACGATGCGCCGAAGCGGCGTCAGCGACAGGATGTGGGTGACCACGGCTGCGCCGTCCTCGCGCGCCACCGCAAACACCAGCCGGGATTCGGCCAGCGACAGTTTCAGCCGGTACGGGCCGGCGCCGTCGTCATTGACCGGCTGGAAGCGGTTCTCCTCGATCAGGTCGAAGATCGCCACCGCCCGCTCATGCTCGACATCGGGCGTCGAGCGGCCGATCGTCTCGTCGAGCTCGACATCGATCAGCCTGGCGCGGGTTTGGTCGTAGTCGGACATTTCTACATGTTCAGCCGGATGGCGACGGAGCGCCCATGCGCATCGAGGCCTTCCGCCTTGGCGAGCGTGATCGCCGCCGGCGCCAGCGCCCGTAATTGCTCCGGCCCGAGCTTCAGGACCGAGGTGCGCTTGACGAAATCGAGCACCGAAAGCCCGGACGAAAAGCGCGCCGAGCGCGCCGTCGGCAGCACGTGGTTGGAGCCGGCGACATAGTCGCCGATGGCTTCCGGCGTATGACGGCCGAGAAACACCGCACCGGCATTGCGCATCCGCGCCAGGAAGGCCTCTGGGTCGTCGATGGCAAGCTCGACATGTTCGGCCGCGATGCGGTCGACCAGCGGCAGTGCTGCCTCGATCGTCGGCACCAGGACTATGGCGCCAAAATCGCGCCAGCTCGCCGCCGCCGTTTCTCCGCGCGGCAGGTTCTGCAACTGCCGCTCCACCGCCTGTTCGACCGCTACGCCAAAGGCACGGTCGTCGGTGATCAGGATCGACTGCGCCGACACATCGTGTTCGGCCTGGGCGAGCAGGTCGGCGGCGATCCAGTCCGGATCGTTGCTGCCGTCGGCGACGACCAGCACTTCCGACGGCCCGGCGATCATGTCGATGCCGACCGTGCCGAACACCTGGCGCTTGGCTGCAGCGACATAGGCATTGCCGGGGCCGACGATCTTGGCGACGGGCTTTATCGTCTCGGTGCCATAGGCAAGGGCCGCGATCGCCTGGGCGCCACCAACGCGGTAGATTTCGGAGACACCGGCAAGGTCGGCTGCCACCAGCACCAGCGGCGGCACCTCGCCGCCGGAGGCCGGCACCACCATGGCGATGCGCTCGACGCCGGCGACCTTGGCCGGTGCCGCGTTCATCAGCACCGAACTAGGATAGCTCGCCGTGCCGCCCGGCACGTAGAGCCCGACGGCCTCGATCGCCGTCCAGCGCGAGCCGAGCTCGACGCCGGCGGCATCGGTGTAGCGGTCGTCCTGCGGCAGCTGCCGCTGGTGATGGGCGCGGATGCGCTCGCGCGCGAATTTCAGCGCCTCGACCGTCTGCGGATCGGCGGCCTCGTAAGCCTTGGCAATGTCGTCCCTGGAGACGGCGATGCCGAGCCTGGCCAGGTCACCGCCGCCGAATTTCTGCGTGTACCCGACCAGCGCCGCGTCGCCCTCGGCACGCACCTTGGCGATGATCTCGCGCACCACGGCGTCGACATCGGCCGAGACTTCCCGCTTGGTCAGCAGGAACGCGGCAAAGCGCTGCTCGAAATCGGCGTCGGACTGGCGAAGCGTGATGGCCATCGGCTCAAACCCTGTGGACCGGGCGCGACGTCGCTTCCCAGGCGCCGCCGACATCGGCAAGCCGTGCCTCGATGCATTCGACATCGAGCATGATCGCGCCGCCGCCCGAAAAGATCAGCTCGACGATGCCGGCCGGCTTGTCGAGCGCGAGAAAGCTGATCGCCAGCAGCGACAGCACCTCGTCGGGCTTGTCGCGGGCAATTCCGCTGGTCTTGGCGCCGAGCACCCGGTCGAAATGCAGCACGGCCTGTCGCCGCTCATTGTGCTGGCGCAAGAAGCCGGATTTCGCCTCCCAGACGAAGCGGTTCATGGTCAGCACGAAGCGCTTTACCGAAGGCAGGTATTCGAGATCGCTGACCTTCATGACGGCATCCTGGACATGCGCCGAGATGATGCTCAGATCCTGATCGTCGAGCGCGACAAGCTTGAGGCCATTCATGCGGAATTCGCACCTGCGAGTTGATTATTCGACCTTCTGTTAGGCGGTCTTTCCGGCTCGTGCAACCGCGCCGGAGGTCTTGGCCAGGCAATCGCTCCGGTCGGCGCCGCCCCTCATCCCCCTGCTGGGACCTTCTCCCGTATAGGGACGGGTGTAGGGGCTGGCCGCAACCTCGGCACCCTCTCCGCAACGCCGGAGATTGGCGAAATCCTTCGCGAGGCGGTCCTACTCCCCGTCCCTATACGGCGAGAAGATGCCGGCAGGCAGATGAGGGCAGCGCCGACCTGAGCCTGCTATCGTTACCCCGAAATGCGCTCGATCTCCGCGCCGCAGCCGGACAGCTTTTCCTCCAGCCGCTCGAAGCCGCGGTCGAGATGGTAGACGCGGTTGACCGTAGTTTCGCCTTCGGCCGCAAGGCCGGCGATGACCAGCGACACCGAGGCGCGAAGGTCGGTCGCCATGACCGGCGCGCCCTTCAGCTTCGCCACCCCATCGACGATCGCCGTCTGGCCGGACAGCGTGATGTGGGCGCCTAGCCGGGCGAGTTCCTGGACGTGCATGAAGCGGTTTTCGAAGATCGTCTCGGTGATGCGCGACTTGCCCTTGGCCATCGTCATCAGGCCCATGAACTGCGCCTGCAGATCGGTCGGGAAAGCCGGGAAGGGCGCCGTCGTCACGTCGACCGGCGAAATGCCGGCGCCGTTGCGCCTGACGCGGATGCCGGAATTAGTCTGCGTGATCTCGGCGCCGGTCTGCGAAATGATGTCGAGCGCCGTCTGCAACAGGTCGGGCCGGGCGCCTTCCAGCACGACGTCGCCGCCGGTCATCGCCACGGCCATCGCATAGGTGCCGGTCTCGATACGGTCGGGGATCACCCTCACGCGGGCGCCCGACAGCGCCTCGACGCCGTCGATGGTGATGGTCGCCGTGCCGGCGCCCGATATCTTCGCGCCCATGGCGTTGAGGCATTCGGCGAGGTTGACGATCTCCGGCTCGCGCGCGGCGTTTTCGAGCACCGTCTCGCCCTTGGCCAGCGAGGCCGCCATCATCAGCACATGGGTGGCGCCGACCGAAACTTTCGGGAACATGTAGCGGTTGCCGACAAGCCGGCCGTTCCTGGTCTTGGCGATGACGTAGCCGGTGTCGACGTCGATATCGGCGCCCAGCGCCTGCAGGCCTTCGAGGAAGAGGTCAACCGGCCGTGTGCCGATGGCGCAGCCGCCGGGCAGCGACACCTTGGCCTCGCCCATGCGGGCCAGCAGCGGGCCGATCACCCAGAACGAGGCCCGCATCTTCGACACCAGCTCGTAAGGCGCCGTCGTGTCGACGATGTTGCGGGCGGAGAAAGTGATGGTGCGCGAATAGCCTTCCTGCTGCTTTTCGCGGCGGCCATTGACCGAATAGTCGACGCCGTGATTGCCGAGGATGCGGATCAGCTGCTCGACATCGGCCAGATGCGGCACGTTTTCCAGCGTCAGCGTGTCATCGGTCAAAAGCGCGGCGATCATCAGCGGCAGCGCAGCGTTTTTCGCGCCCGAGATCGGAATGCTTCCGGCAAGCTTGTTGCCGCCGACAATTCTGATGCGATCCATGAAGAGCGTCCCCTCGGCGCCACGGCCGGTTTAAATCGGTTGAGTCTGTTGCGGCCATCTAGACCATTGGCCGGCTTGGTTCAAGAAACAGGCTACTCCCCACTTTGGCCCACGCCGACTTGGCCAATGTACCGGCGACCAACATAGCCGATTCGCGTTAATCTTTTTTCATCGCCGCCTGCAGCCCCTCCGGCCGCTCGTCGGCCTCGCCAGCGCGCCGCTTGTCGGCGTCGCCGGTCCTTCGTGAGCGCGATTGCGCCTTGCGCTTCTGCAGGTTGGCGCGCAATTGCTCGGCCAGCCGGTCCTTGCGGCCCGTTCCGGCCTTTTTCGCTGAACCATCCTTCTTCGGTGATCCATCCTTGTTCGGAGAAACTGTCTTGCCGTTCATCGTTCTGTCCCCGGCCGGCGACCCGCCGGTGCGTATCAAGGGATAGCCAACATTGTGGCACGGCCATGTCCGCAACGATCGCCCGGTGCGGCCTTTCAACCCGTCTTTGTCTTGGCCTTGCGCTTGCCGGTTCGATATGGCAGAAGCCCCGCCATCGGCGGCTGCGGTAGCTCAGTGGTAGAGCACTCCCTTGGTAAGGGAGAGGTCGAGAGTTCAATCCTCTCTCGCAGCACCAGTCCATTCTTTTTGATTAACAACAAGTTTCTGTGCGGCATAAAGGCCATACTTTAGGGCAGCTTCGGCATATCCTGCGATTTGGGCAAGTCTTGCGGCTCGAACCGAAGGCCGATCGCGTCGATCTCCAGTCGGTAGCCTGCTGCAGCTGCAATGATTAGCATCATGACGACGGCGATGGGTGTCACTACGGACGGGCTGAATGAGAAATTCCCAAGCATCGTATTGAGGCGCTTCATTCTATCAGGCAGGGGCTTGCTCGGTATTTGCTGCGGTTTCATCGCCTTTGCTTTCTTTTGCCTGCGCAGCTGCGGCTAACGCTAATTGTTGTTGCAGCCAAAATGCCCGGATCGCCTCTATTTCGCCGTACCCGCCGATTTCTGTTAGTCGGTCAATGAACCTCGAATAGACAACGTCCTGCACCTGTTTTGCGGTTCGCATCAGTTCCACAGCAACGTTCGGGTTCAGAAGAAGGACGTAGTGGAAATCACCGGAGGGACCGGGTTTGGTGTCGATGAAACAAAGCTCGCGCAAACGTTTCATTCGCTTGCGCCAAGTATCGACGGCGCGTGGCCCCATAAAGCCGGCCTCTGCTGCGAAAGTGGCGGGGTTCTCAATTGTGATGACTGGGTGGTCGGGTGCGCGCGCCCATAAACAAAATAGTGTGTGGCCTGCTGGGATACCTTTCGACTGTTGATCGATCGCCTGCATTGCGATCGGAAGCGTACGTGGCAGGGTGGTGTAGCCATCATTTGTCTTCCGGCGCCAAACCCAGGCTTCCAAGTAGTTTGGAAAGTGCACATCCATTTGATGTTGCGCTCGTTCCGCCATTTTCATTTTCTTGACTGTCGATTGTCGTCCGTTTGCCATGGGTCAACTCCTTCATGACCACCAGTGTCGGATAGCTGGCCGCAGGGTGCAACGATTGAATGGGCTGCGCGATACAGCGGCTTTCAGCCTGCCCAGAGTGGATTACATCACAACCGATGTGCAGAGCATAATGTACTGTCAAGTCATCGAATTGAGCGATTTGGCGCAAGTCGTCTTAGATTAAGATTACAGATCAAAGAGTTAAATCTGCGCCGTGTGCTCCCGCTGCTCCAATGCTCCGGTGCTCCCATGTGCTCACCGTGCTCATGGGGTTTGAAAGGGGGCGGCAGTGCTAGTCTAAATTGAGTACGCTGAGGTTTCGGAAGAAATACCCATCTTTCGCCGGGTCGACTACAGAATGGCCATGGAATTTGTAGGGGACGCCGTTGTTCTCCACGTAGGTTCAGCTAGGTACACCTTATGGCCACAGCTTGCTTACTCCCTGCCCGAGGGCGGAGGCCCGTCCTCTTTTTCGGCGTCTATGACCCTATAGGTGGCCCCGCTCTTGGCGGTCGGCGGCGCCTCGGTAAGCTCTTCATACAGGTACGTCGCGAACATCGAGCCGGCTCCCAGAACCGCCCAGAGGGGCACCCCGACGCCCATCCCGAGGGCAGCAATCCCCGCACTTTGACCGCCGAACATGGCCACCCCTACAGCCGCGCCGCCGAGCCCGAGGCGTTGGGCTATGGTTCTGTTGTCCCATCCAACGCTCTTCGCTCGTCCGAGCGCACTCTTGAGTATCGGTCCCACGACTTTGCCGTGCATCGTTGCGGCGACGGCTTGTTTGGCCTTCGTTCGAGCCGGCAATCCCGACTGGCGGATTTCAAGGAGTGTCAACGCCCACGTACGGAGCGCGTCGGTTTGCTGGAGAGTTGCGCCCTTCACAATTTGGACGACCAGCTGTCGCTCTCGGTCTGGTTTCTCGTTCATCCGTTCTCCGCTCGAATGCGCGTTGGATATGCGCCAACAATCAAGGTGATCTATCAGGAACGGCCCATCGTTGCACCACAGTCACCTTCGACGTACGCCCGCCGCTGCTTCTACCGTGCCGGCCTCGTCCTATGCCTATGTCGACCCGGTGGGGACACTCACGGGTAGACGCTGCGCAGAAATGCTACGACGTAGCCCGGCTTCAGCACGTGAAAAAGCTTCTTGCTACCCTGCAAGATAACACCGGCGAAATACGCACGAAGGTCCGTCCCCACCATCTGGATCACGAAGGCGGAACCGCCGCTCATGCCGTCCGGGTCGATGGAAAGAGGGCTTGTGGCACGCACCCGCATCAAAGCGTCGTCGTTCGGCTGTCCGTCCGGCTCGCAAACTGCGTTCTGGCGAGCCAGCCCAAGATGGTTTTTTGTCTCCAAGTCGTAGGTTTGCCCTGCGGACGGATAGCCAGTCAGCAGCATCGCCATCACATTTGTAACGGGCGTGTCGGGTGGCAAATCCGTCAAGTCGAAGAAGCGCTTCTTCAGATCGGGGTGCGCTTCAACGGGCTCTGTGAAATCGAAGGCAGCGATGTCATTCGCATCGGTGTCTGAACGAGCCTGATAGGTGCTGTACCCCCCGATGTGACGAGGAAACGTCCGCCGTCCCTCA
The DNA here is from genome assembly GCF_040320095.1 of Mesorhizobium sp. M0800. Classification (NCBI taxonomy): domain Bacteria; kingdom Pseudomonadati; phylum Pseudomonadota; class Alphaproteobacteria; order Hyphomicrobiales; family Phyllobacteriaceae; genus Mesorhizobium; species Mesorhizobium sp. M0800. Next base: position 31,929 of record NZ_JAMYOZ010000001.1, on the reverse strand, counting down.
GCATCGCCACCTGCTGGGGGTCTACGTCTCTGAGCTGGTGATTGCTGCACAGCAGAATGTACCTGCCGTTGAAGTGGACGGCGGTCGCAGACCCGACCAACGAGACCTTGTACGTCTCGTGGTTGTTATATACGACGAGGTTGAAAGAGTAGGCTGCCAAGGTCCGCTCGATCAACCTTCCCGGCACAACGAGCCCATTCAGCCTTACGCTCAGCTGTACGAAATCCTCGAATAGCGTCCGTTTGTTCATCGCTGCGAACTGGTTCCTTGGCCTATCCATGCATATGCGGTTAAGCTCGCGTGCGCTCGCCGCCCGTTCAATCTGCCACGTTTCGGTTCGCTGGGGTATACCAATCGGGTCGCCTAGTTGCGGTTGTCGTCAGTACAAAGTAGCTACGAGGATAAGGAAATGGAGGGGTCTATGTTTTTCACAAAGTTGGGGCGGGTCATTGCGTGGGTGTTGGTTATCCTTGGCGGCTTTCGGGCGGTGCTTGCCTTCACCATTGCTTTCACGACCGATCAAACTATGGCCCCGAGATACCTAGGTTCCAGCTCCACAGGCGAGGCTATCGACAAGGGTCTGTTGTACTTTCTGGTCGGTGTCGCGGTGGGCATGGTGGCGGAGATAAGCCGGTCAGTGGCAGTGAAGATGGAAGTCACAAAGCCGGAGCTAGAGTAAGAGCTTCGTGGGTATGCCCTCGGCGCGCCGCAACGAGGCCCGCGGCAGTGGTTTGGCGCCGCACCATTCCTACTCCCGATTGTCGGCCGGGGGTCCGCCCTCCTGACGAATGTCTGGTCTAGCTCCAGCGTCAGGCGTCGACGCGCTTTGTGATGCGAAGGCGAGCGGCTCTCTCGATCCCTCCGGAAATCGTGCAGCAACGTCTTAAGCCTTCCTCACCCGCACGTCGTCGCCCTTTGCCGCATGTTGACATGACAATGCGCCCAGGCGGCTTAACAAAGCTTGCAGCCGGGAACAATCGCTCAACAACTCGCGTTTCTTGCCAAGGCCCGCTTCTTTTGCAACGGGGCGGCGGGCGTCGAAGGCTCGCAAATGTCGCGCCGGCGTTTCAATCGCACTCGCCTCAGCCCTCACGATTTGGCTATTTGTGAACGCGTGTTTGATCAGGTTTGCGCAGATGAGCACATTGACCCTCTAAGCCTGGATGCCGAAGCCTTGGCGGTGATGATTGTCGCAATCTTCCGAAACGTGACTACCAATGAGCGCGAACTGCTGGAGGAAGTTAGGTCTCTTCGTCGCTCAAAAGGCGCAGAGAAGGCGCACTAGCTAGGCGGCGTTCCGAGGCGAATTGTTCTAGTCCCGCATTGGCACAATCGGATTGGCATCTGAATTGCCCATTGATGATCGCCAGAGTGTAGCCACCGAGCTTGCGAAGGGGATAGAAATGGGTTTGGCCGAAGACTTATCTGATGTCGCGCTCACATTCGAATGTCCGGATTGCTCACACCCGGCGGTAAGAAAGGGCTCCGCACTAAGAACAATCGCGCACTTCAGATGCGACGGGTGCAACGCCAAGGTGCGGATGACCTATCCGCAGAAGCTCGCGATCTTCGAAAAGCACAAGCTATTGGCCGCAAGCAGCCGGCAAAGCCGCGGGAAGCGATTGTACGCCCCCTACCGGGGCTGATTGCCGCCGACAACACGACACAGAAGGAAAATGCCCAAGGTCAGGGGCACAGATGCGGCCGAAGTGGCTTCGCGACCTCTGCCGCGTGCAGCGACGCCTGCTAAGCCTTCCTCATCCGCGCGGCCTTCGCCCCTTTTGACGCATGTTGACCATGACAATGCGCCCAATCGGAATAATTCGGGCGAACGGCTCGTTAGTTCGTTAGACGGTGCTAAAATACGGCAAAGTGTCCGAATGTCATTTCATGAAGCCCGCCAGACAGGCTGCGGCTCGCTCTGGCCTAACCGCGAAGGGAACCAGGGATGAAAATTTCGACCTCTTTGACAAGACGAAGTGTTGTCGCCGCGCTGGCGCTGACCGCGGCATCGACGGCGGTATTGCCTGCCGACAACGCGCTCGCCCAGGCCAAGAAAACCACAGCTGAGAAAAGTCTGTATGAGCGGCTGGGCGGCGTGTTTGCCATCGCAGCGGTGATCGATCACTTCAGCGACGCCGTCGTGAAGAACCCGATCGTCGGCAAGAAATCCAAGAATCCGCAGCTGCGCAAATGGCACACCAAGAACCTGGAAAGGTTGCCCGGCCTCAAGTTCATGCGCACGCTGTGGGTCTGCGACGTTTCTGGCGGGCCCTTCAAGTTCGTCGCCACCAAGCCCGGCACGACGCCGCTCGGTCTCGAGGAGGCGCATCGCGACCTGCGGATTTCCCCCGCGGAATTCGATGAGGTCGCAGCCGAACTCGGGCGGACCTTGGATCATTTCAAAATTCCGAAGCCTGAGAAAACCGAAGTCCTGGAAGCTTTCGCCGCCCACAAGGACGAGGTCACCGCCGGCTACGTCAAGCCGGGCTGAAGCGCTTATATCGCGCGGGCATTCGTTCTGAGCATGGCGCGCGTCGCCGTGACGATGCGGCGCGGCCGTAGCTCAGCGCGCGCAGTCTTCCGATGGTTCCTACTCCGAACCTGCCCGAGCTGTTTCCACACTGAGCGACCCTTCCGGCAGTGGCAGCATGAGTTCAGCCTCGGACTTCGTCAGATGGATCCATGCCGCCCAGTCCGATGGCCGCAGCACAACCACTTGCCGATTGTGATATGGCGCGACATCCGGCCCCGGATCGGTCGTCAGCATCGTGAACGTCGGCGGCTTGTTGCCGACACCCTCGCGCCACAGCCCGGCAATCGCCATGAACGAATGGCCATTCAGCGTGAACCTGTGCTTGGTCTTTGGATATTTCGTTCCCGTGAATTCGAAGAATGCCGACGCCGGAACGAGACAGCGCGTGCTGTTGCTGAACTGCCGGCCCTCCGAGCGAAAGTTGAATACAGGTCCGCCTTTTGGCCCGGCCGGGGGAAAGCCGAACGTCATCGACGCCAGTTCGATTGCGTCGCCGGCGGCGCGCATTACAGGCGCGGGGTCGTTGATGTGGATGTCATCCGCCTGCGGCAGATCCAATTCGTTTTGATGGCTGGGGATTTTGAGCGCCAGCGATTCCATCATCCGGCAGTATTCGGCCCAGGCGATGTGCTGCTCGTAGTCATTGCACATGGAATGGCTCCGCACGCTCGACCGAGATCAGTTCAACATAGCGTTTATCGGTGGGCGCCGATTGCTGGCGGATTTGATATAAGCCTATTTGGGCCGGCGTGCGGCAGCGATGGCCTGCAACAGATTGATGCTGTTCACGTCGGGTTCGCTGGATGCGGCAACGGCAAGTGCGGCGGCTTCGGCTATTTTCGCGACGTCGTCGCTGCTGATCGTTCCACGCATTTCCAGCAGATTTACGAGTTCGACAACGAGAAGAAAGGCGTTCACACCATATCGTTCGGCTTTGAGCTCGAACTCGCCTCGAGCCAATCTCTCCGCGTCTCCTTCAGCCCGTTTGTCCACGTTGGCGTCCTCTCCTATGGCTACAAGCTATTAACGCTTAGCACGAATGGTTTAATCCTTCGAACTGGCCACAACCTTCGCCAATTGCCGGGCATAGTGTCGCCGGTGGCAAGGGCATGGGTTCAGCCAAGGATGAGACCAACCAACAGAACGGTAAGAATAAAGGACAACACGACGGCAAGTAGCCCGCATGCTTCCAAAGTGTTGGTTTGCCAAGCTTTCGTCGGGCGCCTCCGGTTTGAATTCCTGTTTCGCGAAACAAACTTCATCGGGCACCAGATCGGACGCGGAGCCGGCTTGAATTTGGCAAAGCGCTCCTCTTCATCGGCCCGGAAGGCATCTCCGCGAAACTCCGGAGCACCGTATGCGCGGCGCCGGCCTGCCTTTCATCGACGCGGGCCATCACCAGTACGACACCTTCTGCGATCTTCGGCTTGCGCGGCTTCTGGGCGAAATTGGCGAAAGTTCCGAGAAGCACGCCGGCAAAGCCGCCCCAAGCCGCACCGACCAGGGCCATGCCGGTCATCCCCGCAGGATCAACGTCTTGAGCTCCAAAAGCGCTGAAGCCGGCCAACAGACCAGCCGTCGCGCCAAGTGCGGCACCAGCGACGGCACCCCGCCAGAGAGCGCTCATCTCATCGTCGTAATATCCAGCAACGCTGATCGGTTCATCATTGTCATTGTAAGATCCGACGACGCTGATTTGCCGGCGACGAATCCCGGCAGCCTGAAGCCTGGCAACGGCACGTGCTGCCTGGGCATGGGAATTGAACAGCCTGCTGATCGTTTGCATTTACGCCCAGGCCCGCCGCCCGTTCGGAGCGTCGGGCCTCTCCTCCCTGGCTTGAACTCTTCCGCCCGGACGCATCTTCGTCGCGCCAAAGCTCACCACAACGTGAGCCAGCCGGCTACGTTCCTCAGCCGGGGCTTCGGTCCAACCCCAGAGCGTCTTGCTTGGGACCTAAGTCTGACCAGCTTGGGCGTGCTGAGGCCATGCCGAGCGGGGACGGTCGCCGACTCGAAGAGAGGGTTCAGATGCTATCGCAGACCCAAAAAGCTCAAAATGGCGATTACGATCACGATGGCGCCGACCAGCCAGATAATGTTGTTCATGATTGCACTCCTTGCATCTGGGCTGGGCGCACGCCGAGGCGAAGCCCGCCACGCAAGTGGAACATTAGATGCGGCTAAAGGTTCCTCGCGGGCCTCGCTGTCGAAAGAGCCCACCGCACCAGTCGGCACGGCGGGCGACGCAGAGTTTCACCCCGGTGGTGGGGCAGCAGACGGCGTTGCGCCCAAGGCTCAGCTGATGCTTCGGGACCAGTCATCTACCTGGCGCTCTGCCTCTTCCTTGGCGATGCCATATCGCTCCTGGATACGTCCCAAAAGCTGGTCCCTATTGCCCTCGATGCGATCAAGATCATCGTCGGTGAGGTCACCCCACTGCTCTTTCGCCTTGCCTTTGAACTGCGTCCATTTTCCCTTGATTTGATCCCAGTTCATATGTTCCTCCTTGCTTCCTAGGCCCGCACTAAAGCGGAGCGCGGACCGATCAGCATTCGATGTCGGTAATGAATGAAGATTAGCAGCCGCTAAAAGTTCCGGTGCCGGCGCAAAAAGCCCGCCGTGCCCGTGCCTGACTGTGAGCTGATGTTGATGATGTCCGGAGCTTGATGCTCTTTCGCGGCACTATCTTATGCCGTTGAAGGCGCTGAGCTTCTTGCTGGTTGGCCTTGGCTGGCAAGCCTCGAAAGGCTGCCCGGCAGCATTGTTCTGTCCTTGCCGATCATCAGCACGCCGCTGTCGGGCGCCAACAGTGCCGAGAACGGCAGCATCGCCGCGCCGATCGGCGAGGCCTCGGGGCCGAATTGTCCCGAGACGATTTCCGGCGCCACGATGCCGATGGCGCTGATCCTGTTGAACTGGGTCTGCACCTTTGCCAGCAGCTCGAGATGGATCGGCCGCGGCAGGATGCTGTCGAGAACGATCGCCTCGATGTCGATGACGGAGGTGATGGCGATGATCGCCTCGACCAGCGCATTGGCGCAATCGTCGATCCATTCGGACAGCGGTTCGCGCGCCCCTGGCGGCAAGGGGTCGAGTTCGCGCACGCGGTTGATCTCGATGCCGCGCGATTTGAGATGATTGACCAGCACATAGATCGAAGCGCGATGCAGCAGGCTCTGGTAGCGCGCCGGCTTGGCCGCCACCGAATCGAGGCTTGAAGGCGAGACCGGCAAAGGACCGAGCGCGGCGCTGTTGCCGTGCGGCCCGGTATGGACCTTGCCGCCTTGCACCAGTCCACCGCCGACAAAGGTGTCGATCGAGATATGCATGAAGTCGCGGAACCGCGCGCCGGTCCCCTGGATGAGTTCGGCGAGTGCGGCCGATGATGCGTCGTTTTCCACGAAGACCGGGGTCTTCGGCTTTGTGGCGAAGAACGTCGTCAGATCGATTGCTTCCCAGCGGCTGCCGAGATCGTCGGGAAAGCCGAGCTCTTCGCTCCAGCCGCCGAGGAAATATGGCGAGGCGATGCCGACGCCGACGATGCTGGCATCGCCAAGCCCCTCGACCAGCTTGTCGAAATTGGCCAGCGACATGTTGCCGGCCTTGAGCACCATGTCGGGATCCGGAAAGCGATATTCGTGCGACTCGCGCGAGCGGACCTCGCCGGCAAAGTCGACGAGCACGGCTTCCAGCGCGCGCCGGCCGATCTTGATGCCGACGCTGTAGATACGCTCAGGTGCAAGTCGGTAGAGAGTGGATGGCGATCCGCGTTGCCCGAACCTTTTCCCCACTTGCTTTACGAATCCGGACGATTCCAGCCCGTCGACAATGGTGGCGACCGCGGCCGGCGTCAGATTTGCGGCGCGCGCCAGATCGGACTTGGATGCCTCCTTCAGGCGGCGAATGGCATCAAGCACGAAGCGCTCGTTATAATGCCGAACCTTGACCGAATTGCTGCCTCTTCCGGACAAAACCGGCGCCTCCCCATTCATTCCCGCAGAGCCACTCCAGCCGCTTGCAGCTTTGAGGCTGCCGCGGGGTCGAGCACTCCAATCGCACCCGGGCGCGACGCGACAGTGCCCTTCGCGGCCATGGAAGTCAATTTTCCAGTTGCGGCATTCGGCCATTTAATATAGCAAATTTAAAAAACAGGACCAGGGAGGAAAGGTGCTGCACTTGGGCGCATTAGGCGAAGCCGACGCCATGGTGAAGAGCGACGCGGCTGTCCCCGTTGCCCTGGTTCAGGCGACAAAAGCCTTCGGCGGCACGATTGCCCTCAAGGACGCGTCCTTCGAATTGCGCTCAGGCGAGGTGCTGGCTCTGCTTGGCGAAAACGGCGCCGGCAAGAGCACCTGCGTAAAGCTGCTGGCCGGCGTGTATCTCCCGACCGGCGGCCATGTCGAAGTCGATGGCAAGCCTGTAGTCTTCCATTCGCCGCACGACGCCCAGGCTGCCGGCATCTCGGTCATGCACCAGCACCCCGGTCTTTTCCCTGATCTTTCGGTGGCGGAGAACATCTATCTCGGCCATATGCCGCGCGACCGCTTCGGCGGCATCGACAACGCCGCCATGCTTGCCGGCGCGCGCAGGGTGCTGGCGACAGTCGGCCTCGACGTGCCGGCCGAAACCCGGCTCGGAACGTTGCGCACCTCCGAACAGCAACTGATCGAGATCGCCCGCGCCCTGTCGCTCGACGCGCGGGTGCTGATCATGGACGAGCCGACGGCCGCCCTGTCGCAGCGCGAGGTCGAGCGGCTGTTCACCGTCGTCGCCGACCTGCGGCTGCACGGCGTGGCGATGATGTTCGTCGGCCACCGCATGGACGAGATCTTCCGCATCGCCGACCGCATCGCGGTGCTGCGCGACGGGCGCCTCATTGGCGTCAAGCCGAAGGCCGAGCTTGGCCGCGCCGCTGCCATCGGCATGATGGTCGGCCGCGAGGTCACCGACCTCTATCCGCAACGAAGCCACGCCACCGGCGCACTGGTGCTGGAGGCGAGGGGGCTTTCGCACGCCGGTGGCTTTTCCAATATCGACCTCAAGCTCCATGCCGGCGAGGTGCTCGGGCTCGGCGGCCTGGTCGGCAGCGGGCGGACCGAGATCGCGCGCGTGCTGTTTGGAATCGACCAGCCCGATGCCGGCGAAATCCTGATCGACGGCGAAGCTGTGCGCTTCGCGTCGGCACGCGACGCCATGGATGCGCGTATCGCCTATGTCTCTGAAGACCGCATGGGCCAGAGCCTGGTGATGGATTTTTCCATCCTCGACAACGCCGTGCTGCCAGTCCTCGACAAGGCAGCCCGCTCCGGCTTCTACGGCACGAACCGCGCGATCAATCTGGTTTCGGACTGGCTGAAGCGCATGAAGCTTCGCTTTTCCGGCTACGCGCAGCCGGTAAAGGAACTGTCCGGCGGCAACCAGCAGAAGGTGGTGTTGGCCAAATGGCTGCGCACCGAACCGCGCGTCCTCATCCTCGACGAGCCGACGCAAGGCATCGACGTCGGCACCAAGGCGGAAGTGCATGCGATGATCGCCGACCTTGCCGCCCAGGGCATGGCAATCATCCTGATCTCCTCCGAAATGCCCGAGCTCATCGGCATGTGCGACCGCATCATCGTCCTGCGCGAAGGCCATCGGACGGCCGAATTTGCCAGGGGCGAAGCCACCCAGGAAAAGGTGCTGGAAGCAGCGACCAAGGCCGGCGAAAGCGCCGATGCGGCGGCACAGGCCGCCGGCGAGGAGAAGAGAAAAGGACCGCTCGACATACTGAAGCGGCGGGAGTTCGGTCTGCTCGCCGCGATGCTGGCGGTCGCCATCCCGGTCACCATCATCAACCCGCGCATGGTGAGCGCTGCAAACCTGACCGCCGTGTCGATGGATGCCGCCTTGCTCGTCGTTGCAGCACTCGCGCAGATGCTGGTGCTGATCACCCGCAACATCGACCTTTCGATCGCTGCGGTGATCGGCCTGTCGGCTTACATGGCGGCCAGCATGGTCCAGGCCTATCCAGGGCTCGACATCGGCATTGGCCTGATAACCGCATGCGCCGTCGGTGGCGTCGCCGGCCTGATCAACGGCCTCGTCGTCACCAGGGGAAGGATCCCGGCCATCGTCGTCACGCTGGCCTCGATGTCGATCTTCCGCGGCTTCAACTCGATCTGGGCAGCCGGTGACCAGATCAGCGCCGACGAAGTCACGCAAGCCTGGCTCGACATGACCGGCCTGAAGATCGCCGGCGTGCCGCTGATCGTCGTCATCGCGATCGTCATCCTGTGCCTGGGTTATGTGCTGCTCAATCGCACGGCGATCGGGCGCGAACTGTTCGCCGCCGGCTCCAATCCCGACGGCGCGCGTCTGATCGGAATCCCCGTCGACCGGCGCATCCTGCTGGCCTTTGGCATGGCCGGCCTGCTCGGCGGCCTGTGCGGTGCGCTGTGGGCATCGCGCTATGCGACCATCGATGCACGCGTCGCGCTCGGCTTCGAACTCACCGTGATCGCGTCGGCGGTGGTCGGCGGCGTCGCCATCCGCGGTGGTTCGGGCACGCTGCTCGGTATCATCCTCGGCGCGCTCACGCTGCTCGTCATCAAGAACGGGCTGACGCTGGTGCGCGTCGACCCGCTGTGGCTGCAGGGCGTCTACGGCCTCGTGATCCTGGTCGCCATCGGCATCGACACCTTCATCGTGCGGCGGGCCGAGCAGGCAAGACAGGCGAGGGCGCGGTGAAAAAGTTCCTCCGTTCGATCGACTTCTGGGATCTGCTGCTGGCGACCTCTTGCGTGGCCATCTTCCTCTATGCCGCGATCTTCGTGCCGAATTTCGTTTCCGGCTTCAATCTCTCGCAACTGGCCGCCAGCGCCTCGGAAAAGGCATTGCTGATCCTGCCGATGACGCTGCTCATCATCACCCGCGAGATCGACCTGTCGATCGCCTCGGTGCTGGCGCTGACGTCCGTCGTCTTTGGCTTGCTGGTCCAGGCCGGTGTGCCGACACTTGCCGCAATCCCGCTGACGCTCGTCATCGGCGGCCTGCTCGGCGCCTTCAACGGCTATCTGGTCTCGGGCCTTGGACTGCAGTCGTTGGTTGTGACGCTCGGCACCATGGCGCTCTATCGAGGCATTGGCTACATCCTGCTCGGCACCGGCTCGGTCAACATCCTGCCGCCCGCGGTTGTCGATTTCGGCATCAACAACCTGCCTGGCACCGAGATACCGTGGACCATCGTGCCCTTCCTGGTGCTGGCGCCGGTGTTTGCGGTCGTGCTGCAGAAGACGCCGACCGGCAAGCGCATCTACGCGCTCGGCGGCAGCCCCGAAGTGGCGCGCTATTCCGGCATAAACACGCGCCGGATGGTGCTGAACCTGTTCGTCGTCTCGGGCGTCGTCGCGGCGATAGCCGGCATCGTCTATACCGCGCGCCTTTCCAACGCCCGCGCCAACAATGCGCTCGGCATGGAGCTCGACGTCATCACCATCGTGCTGCTCGGCGGCGTCAGCGTCTTTGGCGGCAAGGGCCGCCTGACCGGCGTCATGCTGGCACTGGTCCTGATCGCCATCATCCGCAACGTGCTGGCGCTGAACCAGATCGGTGGCGACGCGCAGGGCATGATCATCGGCCTGCTTCTGATCGGCTCGCTGCTGGTCGGCAATTACTGGCGCTCCACACAGGAGATGCTCAGCAGATCCCGCGCAATGCGCGAGACAAAGGGGTGATCTCGGGCCCCTTCCTTCAAGCCCGAATTTTGACGGAGGAGTCACAATGAAAGCGTTTAGATTAGCCCTGCTCGCATCCGCGGTTCTGCTTGCGCCAAGCTCGCTGGCCTTCAGCCAGGAGTGCGCCAAGGAACCCGTAACGGTCGGTTTCCTGCCCAAGCTCGACACGGATCCCTACTTCAAAGTGGCCTTCGGAGGCGCACAAGAGGCAGCCAAGGAAATTGGCGGCACCGCTACCCAGGTCGCCCCATCGCAGGCGACCGCCGAGGCGCAGATCGAATTCATCAACAGCCTCGTGTCGCAGAAGGTCGGAGTCATCGCAATTGCCGGCAACGACGCCAATGCCGTCGCGCCTGCGCTGAAGCGCGCCGTTCAGCAGGGCGTCAGGGTGATTTCGTATGACTCCGATGTGGCCGCCGATGCGCGTGCGGTGTTCGTCAATCAGGTGAAGGGCGACAGCCTCGCCGAGATGATGCTCGAAAGTGCATTCGCCCTCAGCGGCGGTGAAGGCGAATTCGCGATCCTGTCGTCGACGCCGACGGCGACCAACCAGAATGCCTGGATCGACTTCATGAAGGCGAAGATGGCGGCCGAGCCGAAGTTCTCCAAAATGAAGCTGGTGCAGGTGGCCTATGGCGAAGAAAGCGAACAGATCAACCAGCAGCAGGCATTGGCGCTGGTCCAGGCGTTTCCCGATCTCAAGGTGATCATCGTCCCGGCAGGCATCGGCCTTCCGGCGGCCGCGCGTGCACTCGAGGAAGCGGGCATGATCGGCAAGGTCAAGCTGACCGGCCTCGCGCCGGCCACTCTGATCTCGAAATACATCAAGGACGAAGCGGCTCAGGATATCTGGTGGAACGTCACCGATCTTGGCTATCTTACTTATCAGACGGCCCAGGCGTTTGCGCAATGCAAGATCACCGGCAAGGAGGGTGAGAAGTTCACGGCAGGCAGGCTCGGCGAATACACGATTGGCGCTGGCGGCGAACTGATCCTTGGTCCGGCCAAGATCGTGACTCCCGAAAATCTGGCCGAGTTCAAATTCTGATCCTATAGAGCTTGAGTTCTAGGGGGCGCCGGTCCATCCGGCGCCCTTCCTAAAAACCTCTCGAAATGAAAACAGTGCGGGGCGGCAATGAAGATATTGCTTGCAGGCGAAACCTTTGCGGCGACGACGTCGGTCGCCATCGGCAGCGACGTGCTTACAAGTGCGGCCTCGACAAATGGCGCGACGGCCTTCAATGCCGCACTGGCCACTGAAGGCATCGCGGTCGCGCAGATCGGCGGCGAGCATTGCAGCGCGGAGTTTCCCTATGACCTCGATGGGCTCGCCCAATATCAGGCGGTGGTGATCTCCGACGTCGGCGCCCTGACATTGCTGGTGACGCCGGATGCCCGCGCCGGGCGTGTCGGCGTCAACCGCCTCGATGTGCTCAAGGCCTATGTCGAAGGTGGCGGCGGGCTGATGCTGGCCGGCGGTTACATGGGCTTTCAGGGCATGTTCGGGACGGCGCGTTTCCACGACACCCCGGTCGAGGACGTTCTGCCGATCCGTTGCCTACCCTACTGCGACGGCATGGAGGTGCCGCAAGGCCTGCAGGCCTCCATCCTGCAGTCGTCACATCCGATTTTTTCCGGGGTGGAGGGGCCTTTGCCGCCGATTCTCGGCATGAACAAGCTGGAATTCAGGCGCGACGGTTCGTCCCGGCTTCTGGCGACCTGCCACCATCGCGGCGCCGACTGGCCGCTCCTTGCCGTCGGTAGCCATGGCCGCGGCCGCACGATTGCCTGGGCAACCGATATCGGCCCGCATTGGCTCTCGCAGGATTTCCTCGGATGGCCGTTCTACGGAAGACTGATGGCGAACATGGTCCGTTGGCTCGCCGGCGATGAATGAGAAAGCTGGTTTGACCAGTGCGGCTGCCCAATCCTCCAACGAAAGACCAGGCTATCAAGCATGCGTTGAATCAGGACGGCAGTGGCTCATAAACCGAAACCCCGATGTATCGATCGTATGAGCCACGATCTTTCTCAGGAAGCTTGTCTCGGGTTACACGCAATGTGAATCCCCCCTGCAAGTGCCCCGCGTCGAGAACCATCCAATCGAAAATATCATCGCCTTCAAACGAAAGTCGCTGTCCGACTTGATGCCATTTCTGAAGCTCGGGTGGCACCTCGAAAAACGTACCTGAAAATAGCCGCTCCTCAGCATGATAATGCACAGCGGCAAGCCAAAGGAAAACAAAGTGGTCCTCCCGAAGACGTACGGACTCGTCGGGATCGCGAAACCGAAGCTTCGCGGAACAGAAGGCATCTGCATTTCCCTCGATATGTTCGACAAATGTCGGCACACTCGCAAGCGCGCGATCGTAAGCTGCTAGGAAGGCGGGGTCTGTCTGCGAGATAGCCGTGAAGAGTGGCTCATTCCGCGGTTCGTCGAATTCACCGTTCGATTGAGATTTTTCGCTCATTAAAAGACCTCTTGGACTAACCTTGCGAAGTCCGCGCGCTTCTTCCTGGTGTGGAGAGACGGCGCTCGCGAAGCGGTGTCGCACTACCAGCCAAAGAGCCCTATCACGCCACCGACCAACCGCCATCCACCAATATATTCGCGCCAGTGATCAGTGACGCCGCCGGCGAGGCGAGGAACACCACGGTGCCCGCGACGTCGATCGGGTCGCCGATGCGGCCGAGCGGAATGTGGCCAGCACATGCAGGCGAGTGCGCAGGCGCGGCCGCGCGAGGCCCCGGTGACCAGTACCACCTTGCCGGCGAGGTCGAATTTCGGCGTGAACTCATTTGTCATGCGATTCCACCTTGTTCTTCAAATCGGACCGGCTGCCGTGTCGAACCGAATAGGCTCGCGTGAATTCGGCGCCCAGCAGGAATATCTCGGCCGAATAATAGACCCATAACAGCACGACGAGCAGGGCGCCGGCCGCGCCGTATGACGATGAGATGGCGCTGGTTCCGATATACCAGCCAATCAGCGACTTGCCGATGGTGAACAGAAACCCGGTGACCACGGCGCCGATGCCGACATCGCGCCATTGCAGGCTGCGGTCCGGCAGCACCTTGTAGATTGCGGCAAACAGCAGCGTGATCAGGGCAAACGAGACGATCCCGTTGATGGCGCTCAGGATGATGGTGCCGAACGGCAGGTAAGCGTTGATCACTTCTCCGAGCGCCGAAATTGCAGCGCTTACGACCAGCGACACCAGAAGCAGAAAACCGAGGGCGGCGACCAGGCCCAGGCTTGCAATGCGTGCCCGAACCATTCGTGAAATCGTTGCCCCGCTCGGTTTGACTTTCCAGATTTCGTTCAACCCCAGCTGCATCTCGCCGAACACGCCGGATGCGGCGACGAACAGCGTGACCAGCCCCAGAATGCTGGCGAGGGTTCCGGCTTCCTTCTGCGAGGCGTTTTCGATCGTAGCTCGCAGCAGCTCGGCACTTTGCGGCCCCATCAGGCCAGCGATCTGTGCCGAAAGGGCGAGTTGCGCCGCCTCGTGCCCGAAGGCCATGCCGGCAATAGCGACAACAATGAGCAGGATCGGCGCAAGCGAGGTCGTGGCATAAAACGCTATCGCCGCCCCATGGCTCAGCGCATTGTCGTCGATGAAGCCGATGACGCTCTGCTTGAGGAGCCTCCAGCCCTCTGCTGCCAAATTCCACATATCCGCCTCGCATGCCTGTCAGCAAACAAGTAGCGGCGCCGCGGCGCTGGGCGAGGGGTGGGGGCTCGGCCGGAGCAAAGCCGGCAACGGCGCGCTGTACAAGGCGATCGCCTATAAAGGCGGCGTGCAGCGAACATCCTGCGAAAGGTGCCGCTCGACTGGCCGGGGACGTGCTCACGGTGCAATCAGGGGAACTGTGACAGTTGTCTGATAATTTATCGGATATCGGTTGAAATACGGGAACTCGATCACGAACGCATATTGGGCGGTCAGATGTGCCATGCGAAAGCCGCCGCTGGGGGCGTCGATTGCTATTGTTACATCGACGTCTTTCAATCCCAAATCCAGTAATTTTTCCGTGGCAATGGCTTGGATCTGGGCCTGCGTCAGCGAGTTCTTCATTTGCAGCGCACGTGACGACGTTTCCAGCGTGTACCGAACACTCGACATAGCATTCAGAGCCCAGCCGAATGCAAAGATGCCGATCAAAAGCATTATCAGAAAAGGCGCGATCAGCGCGAACTCTAATGCAGCTCCGCCTGATGCATCCCCCGTGAAAGCTCTCGACTTAGCGGACACGAATCACCTGTTGATGACTGAGTTCGCGCGAGAGGGAAAACGCGCCAAAACTGAAGGGCGGTGACCAGGTGGCTGTCGCCTGTATTACGAGGAAGACCGAGGGGGCTTTCAAAGTGTCGCACAGGACCGATGGATCGGCCACGATGTTCCCGCACATGTATTTCCGGCTCACTGCCACCTGCGCGCCATCAGGATGGTTTTCCCAGCTCGAAAGAGCGACAGCTTGGATGGTCGTATCCTCGACTGCTCCTTGCATCACGAGGTTCGCCGCGGTTTTGACGCCTGCACGCATCGACAATGCGCTCGAGACAAAAGACCAGCCGTCGATGATGCCAAGAAGTACCAGGCAAAGGGCGGGCAGAACCAGCGCAAACTCTACCGCGGCAACACCCGAATCACTCCGGAACATCCGGACTTGTAGCCGATCCACGAAAACTACTCGACAAGCTGAACGGTTTGCGTGGCCGGAATGTTACGCATTCCAAGGCTCGTGCAATCCTGAATGATGTTTGCGTTGCCGGACCATTGCACGGTACTTGCGACGACCTGCGTGCAACCACCCTTGCCCGAGAAATTGCCGAGATAATTGACGCCCTGTGTTGGAAAATACAGAGCGCCGGTCAATAGCGAATCCGCCGTGCCATTAAACGTGTTGGATCCCGCCAGGTTGGCTCTGTCGCCATAGAACAGCACACCTGAATAGGTGCCCGACGTCGGTGCGCTGAGCTTGACGGTCGCCGTGCCGTTCATGCTAACGCCGGAGGTATCGGCCAGATAAATGACGACACCCTCGCCGGAAATATTTGCATTCGAGCTCGCTTTGAAATCGCCTCCCTCAATGACGTATATCCCGGGCGAGAGGGTTACATTGCCGCTCAAGCTGAGCCCCTTGCAGTATGTTCCAGGTTGCAAGGTTGACTGATTGCCGTTTTGACAAGGGTTCGTGGCCGGCGGCGCCGGCAGGTCGGCAAAAGGATCAGCAGCGGGCAGCGCCTGAGTTATCAGGCTGGCGCAAACGGTCTTCACGACGTTGCTCAACGAAACACCGCCTGCCGATATCAGGCAATCGACATCAAGGCTTGCCGATCCCTGAAGTTTGATGGCGTCCGGAGCTATCGAATTCGACATGACGGAGCAGCCTGTCAGTTTTGTGGTCGAACTGCCGGAAAAGAGCGCCGCTTTCGAAGCGGAAGGATCGACCGTCAAAATGCAGGCTTTTGAAGCATCCGTAATAAGAGCCACCGCCCTTGCTTGTGCGCCAACTGCGTTTTGCGTGAATATCGACGTAAAGAACCGATCGAGGTTCTGATGAACGACCACCTCAACCGCCTTTTTTCCGACATTTGGACCGGCTGACGGAGGCGAGAAGACCTCTATTGTACCTGCTGACGGTCCCCAGCCGTTCGTGGTCGCTGACGCTGTCGCTGCGGAGACAATCTTTGGCGTGTCGGATCCCGAAACCTTTTCCAAAGCGCCAGCATAGGCCGCCGCATCCGCCACCGCTTGTAGCTTCAGGCTGCTGTAATACCAATAGGAAGTCTCGATACCGAGGCCCGCACCGCCGACGACAATCGGCAAAGACAGAGCAAAAATAGTAGCAACGTTGCCGCTCTCGCCGATCGGTCGCATAGCGCGGAAAAAACACTTAAAAATGCGGGCACGCCAGTCCATTTCCCTATTAAAGCAGGATTGCATAAAAGAATGACTAAGAATTTCCGTACATTTCTTGGCTGCGATCCATCCGGGCTTAACGGCCCGTTGCGCCGCTTCAATGCGGGCCTTTGGCGCCACAGGACCCTCGTTAGTCCTTCGGCCGGGTGCATGTCTTCATAGGAACAATTCTGGTTTCCGGGGTCATGCGCAAGAAAAGACCGCCGCGGCCGGTTTCGATTGGCAATGGGTTGCCGTTCCCTGCTATTCCCGCTTCAAATCAAAAAGCAGTGGACGTTCCAGTATGACCAATGTCGCCTTGACCGGGCTTGCCCGCGATCTTGCCAAGCGTGCCGCGGAAGGCCGCCCGGTGCGCATCGGCGTTATCGGTTCGGGCGAGATGGGCACCGACCTGGTGACGCAAGGCATGCTGATGCCGGGCATTTCGGTTTGCGCGATCTCGACGCGCCGCCCGCATACGGCGCGTGACGCCATCCGCATTGCTTATGGCGACCAGGCGATGGCAGCCGAAGCGGACAGCGCTTCGAAGGTCAGCCAGGCGATCGAAAGCGGCAAGATCGCCGTCACCTCGAACGAAATGCTGGTCACCAATCCGCTTATCGATGTCGTCATCGATGCCACCGGCAAGCCCGGCGTCGCCGCCGATTTCGACCTGATGGCGATGCAGCACGGCAAGCACCTGGTGATGATGAATGTCGAGGCCGACGTCACCATCGGCTGCTATCTAAAGCAGCAGGCCGACCGGCTCGGCGTCGTCTATTCGGTCGGCGCCGGCGACGAGCCGTCGAGCTGCATGGAGCTGATCGAGTTCGCCTCGGCGCTCGGCTACACCATCGTCTCCGCCGGCAAGGGCAAGAACAACCCGCTCAACCACGACGCCGTTCCCGACGACTACCGTGAGGAAGCGCTGCGCCGCAACATGAATCCGCGCATGCTGGTCGAGTTCGTCGACGGCTCGAAAACCATGGTCGAGATGTGCGCCATTGCCAACGCCACCGGGCTGGTGCCCGACGTTCCCGGCATGCACGGCCCCAAGGCCGATCGCGACGAGCTGGTCAAGGTGCTGATCCCGCGCGAGCAGGGCGGCATCCTGTCGAAGAAGGGCGTCGTCGACTACACCGTCGGCAAGGGCGTGGCGCCCGGCGTCTTCGTCATCGTCGAGGCGACGCATCCGCGCATCATCGAGCGCATGGACGATCTGCATATCGGCCACGGCCCCTATTACAGCTTCTTCAGGCCCTACCATCTGACCTCGCTGGAAGTGCCGCTGACGGCGGCTCGCATCGCGCTTTACGACAAGCCCGACATGGTGCCGCTGCCGCGGCCGGTGGCCGAGGTCTGCGCGGTGGCCAAGCGGGATCTGGCGGCAGGCGAGGTTTTCGACGCGATCGGCGAGACCTGCTACCGCTCCTGGACCATGACCGTCGAAGAAGCCCGCGCCCATCGCGCCGTGCCGGTCGGTCTGCTCGAAGGCGGCAAGGTGCTGAAACCGGTGAGGAAAGGCGAATTGCTCACCGCCGACAATGCCGCGCCCGACCCGACGACCAGGCTATTCGCCTTGCGCCGGCTGCAGGACGAGATGCTGTATGGGAATCTTGGTGATGGCTGAGGTCCGTGAATCCGAGTTGAAGCGGGAAAATGGACGCCTTTCTCTGGCAGAGCGGCTCGCGGCCATTGCCGATGATCTCAAAGCCAAAGCCGGCAAAGACGGGCGGCCCGTGAACAAGGACGAGATCGACGACTTGTGGGGAGATCGCTGATATCTGTCGACATTCTAGGCTATCGCGATTTTGATGTCGGCAGGACAGTGGAGGGCGCGAAGGAACGCCGCGTAACGGCTTTTCTACCGGTAGCTATTGCCGACAGGAACGGTCGACCATCACCGCCGACCGGCTCCCCAGAAGCCCTACTTCCCCAGCTCGATCGACCGCAGCCGCGCCGCTTCCACCGCCTCGGTGAGCAGGCGCGTCAGCCGGTTCTCGCTCATCAGCACCGCAAGGGCCGCAGCCGTGGTGCCGTTGGGGCTGGTCACCTGCTGCCTGAGCACGCCCGGCTCCTGGCCGCTTTCGGCGGCCAGCGATGCGGCGCCGTAGACCGTCTGCATGGCCAAGAGCTTGGCAGTCCCGGTCGGCAGGCCGGCTTTCTCGGCGGCCACGGTCAGCGCTTCGATGAAATGGAAGATATAGGCCGGCCCCGACCCGGAGACTGCCGTCACCGCATCCATCAGGGCTTCGTCGTCGATATCGGCCACTTGCCCGCTCGCCGAAAGCAGGTCGGCGACGAAGCGTTTAGTGTCGTCGGAAACCAGCCTGTTGGAAAACACCACCATCATGCCCTTGCCGATCGCCGCCGGCGTGTTGGGCATGCAGCGCACGATCGGCGCGCGGTCGCCGAGAATACCTTCGAACGTGGCCACCGGTGTCCCCGCGGCGATGCTGAGGAACGTGGTTCGGCCATCGTTGAAGCGGATGTAGCCAGCCGTCACGTCGCGGATCACCTGCGGCTTGACCGCAATGACGACGAGGGTCGGCACGGCGTCCGCCGGGATGGCGTCGGCATCCGCGGCAGCAACGCAGCCCAGTGCTTCGGCACGCTTGCGCAACTCGGCATTGGGCTCGACCACGAACACCACCGCCGGAGCCAGCTTGCCGGCTTTCAGCCAGCCCGAGAGCATGGCGTAGCCCATATTGCCGCAACCGGCGAGAACAAGCCTGATCGTCATCGAAAGCCTCCCATAGAGATGGCTTCCCCATAGACGTTCGCGGCAGGGCGGGGAAGCCCTGTTGGGACCGTGATCAGGCGGAAACCCCGACCTTGCGGTTGGGATGCGCATGTAGTCGCGCAGCCGCGCGGCGACCAAATTAACCTTTTATTTCCTATGCCTGTTTAGCATCGCTTAACCAGTGGCGGTCGCTACGTCCCAGCCCGAGGGAAAGGCTCCAGAAACCATGGCTTATAGGAAAAATCGTGAACACTGGAGGAACGAGCACTCCTTGCTGTCGCTCGTCGAGGCGGTGCGCGGCGAGGACGAAGCATCGCTGGTTTCGCTAGAGGACCGCGCAGGCCCGTCATGGCGCGAGGATGCCGCCACACGCCATCGTCTTGCCCGCTCGCGCCGCGAAGCGCGTGCCAGTCCGATCCTGTTGGCAGCCTCCGGCATAAGCCAGCCCGATCCTGATGAGCCAAAGGCCGGCACCATACTGATGGAAGAGGCTGCAGCTGCCGATGGGTTTTTCGGCCCCGCTGGCTCCCTTGGCGGCCCCGATGCCGGTTCCGCCGATCACGCAGCATACCGGCCAGCGCCGCCTCCCGCTCAGCCGGTCGAGGTCGCGCGTACCAAACGTCCTAGTCCGATCGGTGCCGTGTTGTCGGCGCTGAGCCGGCTCATGCCTGGCAGAGCGCCGGAGGAGATGGCGTCCGGTGAGACTTCCGCCGCGACAAATTCCACCGCAGCGATGCCACCTGCGTTCCACCCGCAGCCGCTCTATGCCGGTCGGGCACCTTATCAGCAGCAACCCACGCCGCCGCATTCGGCCCATACTCAGGCCTGGTCGAGGAAGGCAAATCAGGCCTCGGAAGCCGCCGATCAGCAAAGTCAGATCGAGGAAATCCGCGCCAGCCTGCGCGAATTCCGCGAGGTCGTTCGCGAGCTCACCGAAAACCGCGCGCGCCGCCGCTATTTCTGAGCGTCGAATAAAACATGCCGGTTTCGAGTTAACGGCATGGGACGGCGCATTGACGGGATTGCCCGGCTCGATTTTCGTGAAAATGCCGCGCTGCATGTCCGCCCGCAGCGCATGGTTCTGGGCAACGGCCTGCATAAAAGATATCTGGAGCGCGCCGCATGGATGTTTTAACGCGGCAGGCTTACGCGATAGGCGTCGAGGGTGGTTCATGGCTGAGTTGATTGACGGAAAAAGCGTCGCCGAAGACGTGGTGCGGCGGGTCAAGGCCCTGACCGCCGAACTGGCGGAAAAGGGCGGACGGCAGCCCGGTCTCGCCGTGGTCATCGTCGGCGAGGATCCGGCGAGCCAGGTCTATGTCGCCTCCAAATCCCGCACCGCCAAGGAATGCGGCTTCCATTCGGTTCAGCACACGCTGCTGGCCGAAACCTCCGAGCCGGACCTGTTGAAGATCATCGGCCAGCTCAACGCCGATCCGGCCATCAACGGCATCCTCGTGCAGCTTCCGCTTCCCGGCCATATCGATTCCGGCAAGATTATCCAGACCATCGCGCCGGAGAAGGATGTCGACGGCTTCCACTTCATCAATGTCGGCAGGCTCGGCACCGGCGAACTCGAGACCGCCTTCGTGCCTTGCACGCCGGCCGGCTCGATGCTGCTGATCGAACGCGTGCGCGGCAAGGACCTGTCCGGTCTCAATGCGGTCGTCGTCGGGCGTTCGAACATCGTCGGCAAACCGATGGCCAATCTTCTGCTTGCCGCCAACTGCACCGTCACCATCGCACACAGCCGGACCAGGGACCTGCCGGCGCTTGCCCGCACCGCCGATATTCTGGTCGCCGCCGTCGGCCGGTCTGAAATGGTCCGCGGCGACTGGGTCAAGCCTGGCGCCACCGTCATCGATGTCGGCATCAACCGCGTCGCCGCACCTGAAAAGGGCGAAGGCAAGACGCGCCTCGTCGGCGACGTCGCCTTTGCCGAAGCAGCGAAGGCGGCCGGCGCCATCACGCCGGTGCCTGGCGGCGTCGGACCGATGACCATTGCCATGCTGATGGCCAACACGCTAGCTTCCGCCTATCTCGCAGCCGGATTGAAACGGCCTTCCTTCTGACCAGAAAGCAGCGTCCTTGCCGAACCTCACTGTTCCCTTAGAACGGCCGGTCACCAATGATCCCGTTCAGGGCGGGCGGCAGTTCGGGTTTCTGTTGGTCGACAAGTTCTCCATGTTCTCGCTGGCCGCGGCAATCGACACGTTCCGGTCGGCGAACCGGCTGCTCGGCCGCGATTTCTATGGCTGGACTACGGTGTCGGCCGACGGCGACGCCGTCATGGCCTCCAACGGCCTGCCGCTCAAGATCGACTACGCGGTTGCCGATCTGCCGCCGGTCGATATCCTGTTCGTCTCGGTCGGGCTGACGACGGAATTTCCCGGCAAGAGCAAGGTGCTGGCAGCGCTGCGCAGTTGGGGCCGGCGCGGCAATGCGCTCGGCGCGCTTTCGGTCGGCTCCTATTTGCTTGCCGAAGCAGGCCAGCTCGATGGCTATCGCTGCACCATCCATTGGGAAAACCGCGCCGGCTTCCTCGAACGCTTTCCGGACATCAACTGCACCGGCAACGTCTTCGAGATCGACCGCAGGCGCTACACCTGCGCCGGCGGCACCACATCGATCGACCTGATGCTGGAGATCGTGCGCGGTGATTTCGGCTCGAGCCTCGCCAATGGCGTCGCCAACCAGTTCCAGCATGAGCGCATCCGCTCGGCCGGGGACCGCCAGCGCGTCGGCCCGGAACGCGACCTGACCGGCAAGTCGGAGAAGCTGCGCCGCATCGTCGAGCTGATGGCCGACCATCTCGACGAGCCGCTGTCGGCGGTGCAGCTCGCCAAGTCGGCGGGCCTGTCGGTGCGCCAGGTCGAGCGCCTGTTCCTGCGCCATCTCAGTGTGACGCCCGGGCGCTATTACATGCGGCTCAGGCTCGAGCGGGCGCGCGAATTGCTGCGCCAGACCAACATGCCGATCCTCGACGTGGCAATCGCCACCGGCTTCACCTCGCATTCCTATTTTGCCCAGAGCTACCGGCTGCAATTCGGCCGGCCGCCTTCCGAGGAACGCCGCACAACCTATTGAGGGTTTGACAGAGAGGTGACGCAGCTTCGTACTGCGTCCGGGCTTGTGTCGCGACCCGGCGTCAAATAGCTTTCCGGCGCCGAGCGGCGGCGACTGACGGGGGAGATTTTTGATGGCGGGATTTGTGCAGAGCGTCGCTGCGGCGGCCCTGTTGCTGTGGACGACGGGGTTCGGCTTCGCCGCCGATCGCGTCATCGTTATTCTCGATGCCTCCGGCTCGATGTGGGCGCAGATCGACGGCAAGCCCAAGCTCGAAATCGCCCGTCAATCGCTGCGGAACGTGCTGCAATCGGTCCCGGCCGAAGAGGAAATAGGCTTCATGGCCTATGGCCATCGCGAGAAGGCCAGTTGCGGCGACATCGAACTCATCGTGCCACCGCAGGAAGGCTCGGCAAGTGCGATCTCAGCCGCGGCCGACAGCTTGAAATTTCAGGGCAAGACGCCGCTGACCGCTGCGGTCAAGCAAGCGGCGGAAGCATTGAAATACACCGAGGACAAGGCGACGGTCGTTCTCATCACCGATGGCATCGAGACATGTAGCGGCGATCCCTGTGCGCTCGGTAAGGAACTGGAGGCTGCTGGCGTCGACTTCACCGTCAATGTCGTCGGCTTCGGCCTGACGGCGGCCGAGGGCAAGCAGGTCGGTTGCCTCGCCGACAATACCGGCGGCAAATATATCGAAGCGTCGGATGAAAAGGCATTGCAGGACGCCCTCGTCGAGACCGTTGCGCCTCCGCCACCCGCCCCTGAACCGACTCCCGCCCCGCAGCCTGCTCCCCAGCCGGCGCCCGCCCAGCCGGCGGAGTCCAATTTCGTGCCCACCGTCGTGCTTGCCGAGGGTGGCGATCCCGTCACCGACGGCAATGCCTGGGAGATCTACAAGGCGAATTCCGACGGCACGCGCGGCGATCCCGTCACCACCGAATATGGCACCTACAAGGGCAATCTGGAGCCGGGCGACTATATCGTCGTCGCGCGTGCCGGCGAGGCCAGGGCCGAACAGAAGATCAAGATAGAGCCTGGCCAGGTCGCCAAACCGCACTTCAACCTGAATGCCGGCACGCTGGTCATCCACCCGCGGCCAAGCGAAGGAGCGGACGTTGATGACGGCGCGGCTGTCGTAATCGGCTATCCCGGCGTCGACACCCCGCCGACCTACTACGGTGACACGAAAGTCGTGCTGCCGGCCGGTGACCAGAAGGTGACGGTCACGATCGGCCAGGGCATGGTTATCGAGACGATCCCGCTTGCCGCCGGCAGGGTCATCGACAAGGACATCATCGTCGGCGTCGGGCGTATCGTCGCCAACGCCTATTATGCTGCCGGCGGCGACAAGGCCGAGGGTTCTGGCGTCGGCTTCAAGGTGCTCCAGGCGAAAAAGAACATCGACGGAACCAGGCAGGAGGTGACCTATGCCTACGGTCCGGACAGCAAGTTCGATCTGCCGCCCGACGATTATGTAATGGTCGCGACGGTCGACCTTGCGGTGGCCGAGCAGCCGTTCAGCGTCAAGGTTGGCGACCATCAGGATCTGAAGATCGCGATGAACGCCGGCATGCTGACGATAACCGCGCCAGGGGCCTCGAAGATCGAGATATTCGAGGCCAGGAAGGCCATCGACGGAACCCGCAAGTCGGTCGGCTACGCCTACGACCAGAAGTATCAAGCCACCCTGTCGGCCGGCGACTACGCGGTGGTTTCGGAGAAATCGGACAACAGCTCGAGGGAAGGCACGGTAACGGTCAGGGCCGGCGCGCGAGCCGAGCTGACGGTTCAGTAGATCTAATGCATGTCGCGCAAAAGTGTGCAGCGGTTTTGCGATAACGACATGCATAAAAACAAGATCCTAAAAGCGCGTCGCGTGAGGCCGATCGAACGCCACGCGCTTTAGGAGAGCGGCCACCAGCCACTCTTCCATGGTCGAAAAGTCACGCCGTACCGAAGGCGCTGGCGCCATGGTCGGCGCGTCCCACCAACTGCCGGAATCCGGCGAAAAGCTCGCGGCCGAAGCCGAATTCATTGCCTATGAGGTCGCTGTCCGCGGGGCGGCGCAGTGCGAAATCGCCGGCTGGCACCAGTACCTCCAGCGTCCCGGCCTCGGCGTCGAGCCTGATGATATCGCCGTCATGGATCCTGGCGATAGGCCCGTCCTCCGCCGCTTCCGGCGTCACGTGGATCGCCGCTGGCACCTTGCCTGAAGCGCCCGACATGCGGCCGTCGGTGACCAACGCCACATGCTGGCCGCGGTCCTGCAGGATGCCGAGCACGGTGGTCAGCCTGTGCAATTCCGGCATGCCGTTGGCCTTCGGTCCCTGGAACCGAATGACGGCGATGAAGTCGCCGGTCAGCGACCCCGCCTTGAACGCCTCGTTCAGGCCTTGCTGGCTGTCGAACACCTTGGCCGGCGCCTCGATGACGCGCCGCTCCGGCTTGACCGCCGATGTCTTGATGACGGCGTGGCCGAGATTGCCCGAAAGCACTTTCAGACCGCCGCTCGGCTGGAACGCCTTCTTGAACGGCGCCAGCACCTTCTCGTCCCCGCTCTCGCGCGGCGAAGCCTCGCGCACGACGCCGCCGTCGGCGCCGAGCCTGGCCTCGACCGCGTAGGGGCGCAGCCCTTCGCCCCACACCGTCTGCACATCCTCGTGCAGGATGCCTGCGTCGAGCAGTTCGCGGATCAGGAAGCCGAGCCCGCCGGCGGCGTGGAAGTGGTTCACATCGGCAAGGCCGTTCGGATAGACCCGCGCCAGCAGCGGCACGGCTTCCGAGATGTCGGAAATATCCTGCCAGGTAATGGCGATGCCGGCCGCCGCTGCCATGGCGATCAGGTGGATGGTGTGGTTGGTCGAACCGCCGGTGGCGTGCAGGCCGACGATGCCGTTGACGATCGAGCGCTCGTCGATCATCCGCCCGACCGGCGTGTAGGCGTTGCCGAGCGCGGTGATCGCCAGCGCCCGCTTCGTCGCTTCCCTGGTCAGCGCATCGCGCAGCGGCGTACCCGGATTGACGAACGAGGCGCCAGGCGTGTGCAGGCCCATGATCTCCATCAGCATCTGGTTGGAATTGGCGGTACCGTAGAAAGTGCAGGTTCCCGGCCCGTGATAGGATTTTGATTCCGCTTCGAGCAGTTCGGCCCGCCCGGCCTTGCCCTCGGCATAGAGCTGGCGGATCTTGGCTTTTTCGTCGTTCGGAATGCCGGTCGTCATCGGCCCGGCCGGGATGAAGACCGCCGGCAGATGACCGAAGGTCAGCGCCGCGATCACCAGCCCGGGCACGATCTTGTCGCAGACGCCGAGATAGACGGCGGCATCGAACATGTTGTGCGACAGGCCGATTGCCGCGGCCATGGCGATCACGTCGCGCGAGAACAGCGACAGCTCCATTCCGGGCTGGCCCTGGGTGACGCCGTCGCACATCGCCGGCACGCCGCCGGCCACCTGGGCGATGCCGCCGGCCTCGCGCGCCGCGTCCTTGATCAGCGCTGGAAACGTCTCGAAAGGCTGATGTGCCGACAGCATGTCGTTATAGGAGGTGATAATGCCGAGATTCGGCACCCGGTCCCCGCCAAGCGCTACTTTTTCGGAAGGGCTGCAGACGGCAAAGCCATGGGCCAGGTTGCCGCAGGACAGCACGGCCCGGTTGGCGGTGCGGTTCGAGGCTTCGGCGATGCGGCCGAGATAGGCCTCGCGATCGGGCTTGGAGCGCTCACGGATGCGCTGGGTGATGACTTCGATATCGCGTCTTGCGGTCATGGCGGTCGGTCCTTTCAGGCGAGGTCCCGCAAACACCTTCCGGCTGTTGCCGGGACCTGCAGCCAAGTTGAGATCAGGGTGCCCAGAAAACCTCTACGGGCTTTTGAGTGGCATCGAGCACGGCGCGAATTGGCTTTCGTGTTCCAGTTCCAAGCGCGGCCTCGAATGCGCTGCGTTTTTCCGCGCCCTCGATATGCAGCGCGATGAAGGCGGCATTGATGATCCGCGCCAGTGACAGCGTCAGCCGTGGCTCGCCGGCGCTTGCCGCGTGAACCGGAAGCACGATCCTTTGCGACGACGGATCGAGCAATCTTGCCAGGTTGTCGGCATCCGGAAAGAACGAGGCGGTGTGGCCATCAGTTCCCATGCCGAGCACAACGACGTCGAGTGGCCAGGGCAGCACTTGCAGCGCCTCACTGTCGGAGACCGCTGCACCCTCGATCGTTGCCGCGGCGTGGTAGAGCGGCACGAAATTCGCGGCGGCGGCCGCGTTCTGTAGCAGGTTGGCGGCAACCAGGCCGGCATTGGAGCGCGGCGATGAGGGCGGCACGAAGCGCTCGTCGACCAATGTTATCGTCACCATTTCCCAGGCGATCGGAACGGTCGAAAGCGCCGCGAAGAATTTCGCCGGCGTCGTGCCGCCCGAGACCGCAAGCAGCGCCGTGCCGCGCTCGGCGATCGCCTTTGACAGACGGCCGGCGACGTGGCCGGCAAGCGCTGTCGCCAACTCCTGGCGTCCGGCAAATTCGTGCCAGTTGTAGGCGCCGCCTAATTGCTCTCGTGCCATGTCCGCCCGTCGCGTTCGATCAGCGCAATCGAGGCCGAGGGGCCCCATGTGCCGGCGGTGTAGCCTTGCGCCTCTTGCCTGCCGCTTTCCCAGGCGTCCTGGATCGGGTCGATCCATTTCCACGCCGCCTCGACCTCGTCGCGGCGCATGAACAGCGTCTGGTTGCCACGGATAACGTCCATGATCAGCCGCTCATAGGCATCGGGGGCGCGGCCGTCGAAGGATTGCGCAAAACTCATGTCGAGCGGAATCTGGCGCAGCCGCATGCCGCCCGGCCCCGGATCCTTGATCATGATGAACTGCTTGACGCCCTCGTCGGGCTGCAGCCTGATGACCAGCTGGTTGGCGGAGATCGGCCCGGCGCTCTCGCCGAAGATCGAATGCGGGATCGGCTTGAATTCGATGACGATCTCCGAAACGCGCGTCGCCAGCCGCTTGCCGGTCCGGAGATAGAACGGCACGCCCGCCCAGCGCCAGTTGCCGATCTCGGCTTTGAGCGCAACGAAAGTCTCGGTGTTGCTGTTCTTGCCGAGCTCCTCGACATAGCCTTTCACCGGCCCGCCGGCCGAGGCGCCGGCACGATATTGCCCGCGCACCGTGTGCTTCGGCGCTTCGTTGCCGTTGATGCGCTTCAGCGCCCGCAGCACCTTCAGCTTTTCGTCACGGACGGCATCGGCGTCCATCGACGACGGCGCCTCCATGGCGACGAGGCAGAGCAGTTGCAGCATGTGGTTCTGCACCATGTCGCGCAATGCGCCGGCCTTGTCGTAATAGGTGACGCGGTCTTCCAGGCCGACTGTCTCGGCCACGGTGATCTGCACATGATCGACATTGGCGGAATTCCAAAGCGGCTCGTAGAGCGCGTTGGCAAAGCGCAGCGCCATCAAATTCTGCACCGTCTCCTTGCCGAGATAGTGATCGATGCGGAAAATCTGGCTTTCATGGAAGTCGTCGCCGACCAGATCGTTGAGCGCGCGCGCCGAAGCTAGATCGCGGCCGATCGGCTTTTCCAGCACGATGCGCGAATTCGGCGTGATCAGCCCGTGCTCCTTCAGCTTGTGCGAGATGTCGCCGAACAGTGCCGGCGCCACCGCCAGATAGAAAGCGCGGATGTGTTCGCTGTCGCCGATCGCCTTCTTCAGCCTGTCGAAGCCGGCACCTGTGGTTGCATCTGCCGGGACATAGGAAAGCCGTGCGAGGAACGTCTTCAGTTCCGTGGCGTCGATATCTTCCGGCTTCACGTGGTCGGCAATCGCCTGCCTGGCGAAAGACTGGAACTCCTCGTCCGTCATCTTCGAACGCGATGTGCCGATGATGCGCGTCGGCTCGGAAAACTGGTGGTCGCGCTGGCGGTAGTATAGCGACGGCAGAAGCTTGCGTTCCGACAGATCGCCGGTGCCGCCGAAAATGATGAAGTCGAAAGGATCGACGGGGATGATCTGGCTGGTCATGGTCTGTCCGCTCTGACGCCGGTCGCGATAACGCGGCTGATATAATCTAATCGATTTAAACTTGCCAGTGCCATTGCGTCACATCCGCGTGTGCTCTTGACACCGGCGCTGGCCGGAGGCTTGTCGGCAAGCGATGCTTCCGGGAGCGTTCGCAGGTGCAGCATAGAGCGGGATCAAGGCGAAAGCCAAAGGAGAAATCGGCAATGGACACACATCTTTCGATGGCCATGGCCAAACGCGTTTTCGATCGTCTTCAACGATGAGTGAGAAAAGCATGCGCCTCAAAAACAAGGTCGCCATCATCACCGGCGCTGCCTCGGGTTTTGGCGAGGGCATGGCCAGTCGCTTTGCCGAGGAGGGCGCGCGCGTAGTCGTCGCCGATCTGAACGCCAAGGGCGCAGAGCGCGTTGCCGGCGAGATCGGCGAAAAGGCGATCTGGACCCAGACCGACGTCTCGCTGCGGTCCGAATTCGACGAGATGGTCCATGCTGCAATGAGCGCCTTCGGCCGCATCGACATCATGGTCAACAACGCCGGTTATACCCATCGCAACGGTGACATGCTGGAAGTCGACGAGGCGACCTTCGACCTGATCACGTCAGTCAACATGAAGGCGATCTACCACGCAGCGCTTGCCGTGGTACCGGTGATGGAGCGGCAAGGCGGTGGCGTCATCCTGACGACGGCCTCCACGGCCGGTATCAGACCGCGGCCCGGCCTCACCTGGTACAATGCATCGAAGGGCTGGGCGATCATCGCGACCAAATCGATGGCGGTGGAACTCGCGCCGAAGAATATCCGCGTCAACTGCCTCTGCCCAGTTGCCGGCGAGACCGGCATGCTCGCGAAATTCATGGGCGCCGACACACCCGAGATCCGCGAGAAGTTCCGCGCGTCGATCCCGCTCGGCCGGCTTTCGACGCCGCTCGACATAGCCAATGCCGCGCTTTGGCTCGCTTCGGACGAGGCGGCTTTCATCACCGGCGTGGCGCTGGAAGTCGACGGCGGGCGTTGTATTTGAACGGTTCGGTTATCCGGCGGAGGACCGGCTGATGGCGAGCGACCCGCAATCGCTCTGCCGGCCCTACGCCCCGCTTTTGACGTAGCTCTTGTAGACCCAGCCGCGCTTGCCGTTGTAGACGATCTGGCACCATTGCTTGCAGCTCATCACTTGCACCGATGTCTTGGCCGGCACGGTGAGAATGGCGGCCGCATTCTTTTTTGGGCCGGTGCGCATGGTGACGGATCTCAGGATGCGTCCGGTACCGGCAGTATTGGCTTTTCCGGATTTTGCCTTGGTGCTGTTGTCGTCTTCGCTCGCGGTCTGCGTCGGCAGTTGCGGCTTGGGCGTGGGGATGGCGGCGGTCTGCGCGCCATCGGGCCCGCTGTTTTTCGTTGAGCTGCCGGGAGCCGCGACCTTGGCAAACAATGCCGCAGCGTCGGGTTTTGCTGCCGGGTCGGCGAATGCCACCGAAGCAGACGATTTATCGGTCGCCTGCTCGGTCTGGCTTGCCAGCTGGTCGGATGCTGCCGTGGCGGCGGCCGATGCCGTCTTTGGCCCCGTCCAGCGCGGATCGTTGGGAGCCAGCGCTGGTATCTCGGCTTCCGCTGCGGCCACCGCTGGGGAAACCGCATCTGCCTTGCCCGTCGTCCGCGGCGCCGCAGCAAGCTTGGCAGGCATGATCTTCGTCGTCTTGACCGGGATGGTCGGAACGATCTGCTCAGGACTTGCGGCCGCTTGTCGCTCATTTGCCGGCAATGCCAGCCACAGTGCCACCGCGGCAACGCCGAGCAGTGCGGCCGTGCCAAGCGCGGCTATCACCAGATGCGCGTTCGACCGGACCCCGTGCCAGAACGTCGGCCGCATATCGTAACCGAATTGCATCGCAAGGCGCCGTCGTTCCGGCGCGCCGAAACTGAAGGGCTCTCTCACACTTGCCACCTCCATTTGCGGGCCGATGTTCTTACGACCCATGCCGGAGAGCCGGCATTTCGATCGGCATCGGTCCCAAACCAAAAGCGGGCAGGCCCGCAAAAATTCCCCGTTCAGCTGCCCACGAGCATCATCTTTCGCCCGCGATTGTGGCATCACTGCGCCCTTGGCTGGAATTCTGCGCCCTGGTTAAGGATTCTGCAACGTCTGGTTAAATCCTGTCCCGCAACGCGTACCAGTTGAGCGCAAGAAAGAGCAGTGGCGCGCGCAAACGCCGGCCGCCGGGGAAGGGTGGAATTTTCAGGTCCTCGATCAGCTTCAGCCGGTCGCGGTTGCCGGCGACCGTCTCGGCATAAAGCTTGCCGAAAAAGTTCGACAGCATGACGCCGTGGCCGGAATAACCGCCGATCGAGGTCACATTGGGCATCACTTCGCGCACGAACGGCTTTCTCGGCACGGTGATGCCGACATAGCCGCCCCAGCCATGCGTGATCTCAACGTCCTTCAGTGCCGGATAGATTTCGGCGATCTGCCGGCGGATGTGGATGTGGATGTCCTTGGGATCATTGACCGCATAGATCTCGCGCCCGCCAAACAGCAGCCGCCCATCCTTCGATTTGCGGAAATAGCGCACGACGAAGCGCGAATCGTCGACCGCCTCGCCACCCGGCAACACTTTGGAATCAGCTCCCAGCGGTACCGTCGCGCCGATGAACGAGCCGATCGGCATGATATGCGCGGCACTCACCGGTTCGAGCGTGCCGCCATAGGCATTGACCCCGATAAGGCATTTAGCGGCGGCGATCGTGCCCTTCGGCGTCACAACCCTCACCTTGCCGCCACTGGAGGTGATGCCGGTTGATGACGTCTGCTCGAATAGCTTTGCGCCGGCCTCTGCCGCCACCTTTGCGGTGCCGATGACCAGTTTCAGCGGATGGATGTGGCCGGTGCCGGTGTCGCGCGTGCCGCCGAAATAATGCGTCGAGCCCAGCCGCTCGGCTGTCTCCGCGGCATCCATGAATGAGATGTGCGGATAGCCGAAACGGCTCGCCATGATCTCGGCATGCGCCTTGTAGTCGTCGACATAGCGCTTCTTGTGCGCCACCGACATCTGGCCGGGCATATAGTCGATCTCGATCTGGTGCATCGCGGCAAAGTCGAGCAGATGCGCCTTGGCCTCTTCGGCCAGGTCGAACAGCGCCTTGGCGCGGGAAAAGCCGTATTCCGCTTCCAGTTCCTCTGCCCAGGCCCGTTGTCCGGTGCCGAGCTGGCCACCATTGCGGCCCGATGCGCCGTCACCGAAACGATGCGTTTCGATAAGCACGACATCCGCGCCTGTCTCGGCGAGATGAGCCGCCGCCGACAGACCGGTAAAGCCGCCGCCGACAATCACCACATCGCATGTCCGGTCGCCGTCGAGCGCCGGATATTCGGGCCTTGGCCCGGCCGTGTCTTCGTACCAGGAGCGGCCGGGGGAGATTGGGGATTGGTAGGTCATGATGCTCGGCTGGGCAGTAGGGCAGTAGGGCAGTAGGGCAGTAGGGCAGTAGGGGAGTAGGGGAGTAGGGGAGTAGGGGAGCTAGTCGGGTGACAGTTTGCGGATCAGGAGGCGAAGAAGCTTCCCAACGCTTTCGGTACTCGCCAACAATGAAGCCGCCGTCGCCTTCGGCGCGATGCCGGTACGCTCGGCGATCAGAAGCTGAGTTTCCAGTTCCTTCAATGATCCTTGAGCGATACGGAGAAATTGTTGATAGGAACCTCGGATCTCTCTGCCATATCCCTCCGCAATGTTCGATGGCACCGAGCTTGCAGCGCGCCGCACTTGGCTGGTCAGCCCATAAAGTTCTTCCTTGGGCCATGATTTCGTCGCGCCGTAAACGGCCACAGCAAGGTCCATTGCCTGCTGCCAGACTATCAAATCCTTGTAGGAACCCGTTTTCTCAGCCATTCGTCCCTACTCCCCTACTCCCCTACTCCCCTACTCCCCTACTCCCCTACTCCCCTACTCCCCTACTCCCCTAC